>CALFNG010000051.1 GCA_937902985.1 uncultured Myxococcales bacterium | reverse complement strand
AGACGTGTGCTCTTCCGATCTGGCCGCGTGCTCGGTGCTCGCCGTCCGCCCTCCGGTGGTCGTCTCGTCGGGAATCGCGCCGACCGCTTGACGGTTGTAGTCACGGGTCGCGGCGCGAAAGGATCCGCGGCATCATAAAGCCATGTACGCTCGAATCCTCGTCCCGATCGACGGCAGCGCTTGCAGCGACGAAGGAGCGAAAGAGGCGGTGGCCCTGGCGGAGGGGCTGGGCTCCGCTGTGGTGTTCCTCTTCGTGATGGACACCCTCAGCACCCGCAAGGAGGGCGTCGTGAACATGTCCGAGGCGCTCGAGGCGCTGACCGCGCAGGGGCGCGTGCTCCTCGACAACGCCGGCCGGATGGCGGCGAGCGCGGGCGTCCGCTCGGCCGGGGACCTCGTCGAGGGGACGCCGGTCGACGCGATCGTGCGGCGCTCGGCGGACTTCGATCTCGTCGTCATGGGCAGCCACGGTCGAGGAATCTTCCGACGACTCGCGGTGGGCTCGGTGACGCAGGACGTGATGCAGCGGATCGTGCTCCCCATGCTGATCGTCCGCTGCGACGCGGAGGGCGGGAGGATCTCGAAGCATCCCGCGCCGTGACCCGCGGACGTGGCCGAGTCCGTCTCGCGGGCGCTCCCGTCACGACAGCCTGGGATGCACAGATCCTGTCGCCGGGCGACGCCCAGACGGTCTCGGGAAGGTGATCGCCGGTCACCGTGTTCCCCTTGCATAGGACGACCGCGCGCTCGATCGCGTTCACGAGCTCGCGCAAGTTGCCGGGCCATGTAGTGGCGGGCGATTCGCTCGATAGCGTCCGAGCCGAAGCCGTGAATCGCCTTGCCGCTCTCGCTCGCGAAGCGGCGCAGCGCGCGGTTCGCCAGCGGAAGAAGGTCGGCCCGGCGCGCCCGCAACGGCAGCACCTCGATGTGAACGACGTTGAGCCGGTAGTAGAGGTCTTGGCGGAACCTCCCGCCGCCATCTCGGAGGCGAGGTCCCGGTGGGTCGCCGCCACGATGGGATGTCGACCTTGAGCGTCTCGTTTCCTCCGACCCGCTCGAACGTCTTCTCCTGAAGGAAGCGAAGCAGCTTGACCTGCAGTGAAGGCGAGATCTCTCCGATCTCGTCGAAGAGGAGGGGCCCTCCGTCGGCTTGCTTGAAGCGCCCTTCACGCCGGACCGGCGCCCCGGTGAACGCGCCCCGCTCGTGACCGAAGAGCTCACTCTCGAGCACGGAGTCCGAGAGGGACGCGGCATGGAGCTTGACGAGGACGGACGCCGCCCGGCGGCTCGTCTCGTGGATGGCCCGTGCGACGAGCTCCTTGCCGGTCCCGCTCTCGCCGGTGATGAGCACGCTGGCGCGGGTGGGCCGGCGCGTTCGATGAGATCGAACACGGTCCGCATCGCGGGGCTGACAGCGACCAGATCGGGGAACCGCGAGCGAGCGACCCCTGCGGGAGGCGAGCGTTGCGGCTCCGCCGCGCGAGCCACCTGCAACGACCGCCGGCGCTCGCTCGTCGCGACGAGGCCACCCGTCAAGAGCTCCAGCTCCCGCTTGCGTAGCGCCTCAGCGGCCACCCGGACTCGTCCCCCCGCCCTCGGACGCCTGCGCCGTCATGTGCAGGCGGGATGCAACACCGGACCGCACGTTTCAGTCATCAATATTGATGAGGGTTGCGACCGAAGCAGACCATCGGGCGCTCGGAAGCCCAAGAGAAGAGCCGGTCAGCCGCGGCCTTTGCGTCGATTGAACTCCGCGCAAGCTGGCGTCGGCGTGCAGAACTTCTGCACCGGAGACGGCGCTCGCGCCCGGGGCCGGGCGTGATGGACCGACGCGAGGGATGGAAAAGGGCGGTACACGCGTTGCACCCGAGCGAAGGTCGCAGAGGTCACCATGAACTCGAAGAAGAAACGTGGCGCGCGAAAGGCAGAGACGCGACGAATCGTCCATGAGGCCGAAGGAGGCGCATCGGGAGCCCTCGCGGGGGCGGTTTTCGGGGCGGCCGCGGGTCCGCCGGGGATCGTGGCCGGTGCCGTCATCGGCGGCATCGTGGGGGCAATGACCGGCGCCGGGCTCGACACCGCGTCGTCGAGGAAAGCCGCGCGCACGCGCGAGCTCGACGCGGAGATTGGCGTGAGCGGGGGTGACCTCGGGGCGCCCGGACTGAAGCATCCTCCGGCGAAGATCGGCGCTTACTCGGCCGCCTCGTCCGGTGTGGGTGCCTCCTCGGGCGAGGATCCCGCCGAGGGGCCGATCCAGGCGCCCGAGGACTGACGTCATCGAGGATCGAGTCCGAGAGGACGATCGGGGTCGCCGAGAACACGAGTCGCCACCACGAAAAAACGGCAGGAGAGCGATCATGCACGCGTTCCGGATCGGAAAGCTCCTCGGACTCGAAATCCGGATCGACTGGAGCTGGGTCTTCATCTTCGTCCTTTTGACCTGGAACCTCTCGAGCATCTTCTCCCGGTGGCACCCGGACTGGTCGCCCGCGGAGACGTTCTCCGTCGCGCTGGTCGCGTCCCTGCTCTTCTTCGGATGCATCCTGCTCCACGAGCTCGCGCACTCGCTGGTCGCCCGCCGTCACGGTCTTCGCGTCAGGAGCATCACGCTCTTCCTCTTCGGCGGCATCTCGAACATCGAGCACGAGCCCCCCTCCGCGCGGGCCGAGTTCTTCATCGCCATCGTCGGCCCGATCACGAGCATCCTCCTCGGAGTCGGGTTCCTGGCCGCGTCGCTCGTCACCGCGGGCGTCTCGCTCGCGCACGCCGACACGGCCCTGAACGGCTACGCCCGACTCGGCCCCCTCGAGACGCTGCTGGCGTGGCTCGGTCCCATCAACCTGACCATCGGGGCCTTCAACCTGATCCCCGCGTTCCCGCTCGACGGGGGCCGTGTCCTTCGCTCGATCCTCTGGGGCATCGGGGACGATCTCCGGACTTCCACGCGCCGCGTGTCGGCCGTCGGACAGATGTTCGGCTGGTTGCTCATCGTCACGGGATCGCGATGACGTTCGGCGCGCACGTCCTCTTCTTCGGCACCGGCTTCGCGGGAGGTCTCTGGCTTGCCTTCATAGGCTGGTTTCTCCACGGCGCCGCGGCGCAGTCGTACCGGCGGCTCGCCATCGACGATGCCCTCGCCGGTCACACCGTCGAAGAGATCATGCGGCGCGGCGTGACCGCCGTGTCTCCCGCCCTGCCGCTCTCGTCGCTCGTGCACGACCACTTCGTGCGGTCCGACGAGCGCGCGCTGCCCGTGGTCGACGAGGGCGAGCTCCTCGGCCTGGTCTCGATCGTGGACCTCCGGAGGGTCCCCTCGCCCGACTGGCCCGCGACCCCCGTGGCATCCGTGATGCACCCGCGGACGTCGCTCGCCGTGACCGCGCCCGACGCCCCTCTGGGCGAAGCGTTCGCGAAGCTCGCGCAAGACGACATCGAGCAGCTCCCCGTTCTCGAAGGGGGGCGCCTCGTCGGCATGCTCCAGCGGCGGGACATCGCGCGCTGGCTGAAGCTCGCGTGGGGGCCGATCGACCCGCAGAGGTCGCGATCGCTCCCGGACTACGAGTCGCGGACGCCGCCGCGGGACGTCCCCTCGGCCCCGCACGGCAACGAGCCGCACCCGCGTTCGACCTGACGTCTCCCGCTCCCGTTCTGCCACCGCCTGGCCACATCACGGTTCATGCGCGACGGACGCCGCGTGCGCCGCGGGATCCTGTCGGTAGAAGGCGGCGAGCTCGCCGTAAAGCGCGGGGTGACGCTGCCTCAAGGCGCGCGGCTTCTCGAAGAACATCTCCGTAACCACCGCGAAGAACTCGGCGGGGTTCGTCGCGCCATAGGGATCGATGTCGGTGGGGCGACCCGCGTGGAGCTTCTTCGACAGGTCGCCGAACTCGTCGCCCAGAACGCGCGCCCACGACGTGTACCGGGCGCGGGCGCCGAGGGCGGGAGCCCCGTCCATCGCGCCGTCCTCGCCGTCGAGCTGGTGGGCGAACTCGTGGAGAACGACGTTGTGACCGCCCGCCGGCTCGCTGGCGTCAGACTTCACGTGGTCCCACGCCAGGATGACGACGCCCCGCATCCACGATTCGCCGACCCGCGCTTGCTCGCCCTCGATGACGACGCCGCCCTCCCGCGCTCTGCTGATGGCGCGGTACGCGCTGGGATAGACGAGGATCGCGTCGACGCCGGGATAGATGTCCGTCTCTCGATGAAGCAGGAGAGTGCACGCCAGGGCGCCGATCGTCACTTTGATCTCTTCGGTCAGCTCGAGCCCACCGCATCCTTCGAAGGACTTTTCGGCCAGAAAGATCCGGACGAGCCCCTCGAGTTCCTTGCGGTCATCGTCGTCGAGGGCCGCGACGAACGGGACGTTCTTGTTCACGATGGCGCGCTCGGCCACGGTGAGGGGTTCTCGGCGCAGCGCCGCGCGGCGACGTTTCTTGAAGACGCCGAACATGGACGAGAGGAAACGGAAGGTAACCCCGCTGGAAGTTAAGCGACAGCGCGGCGCCTTGCGGACGTGCCCACTCGCCGCGATCGGCGAGCGGCGACCCATCCAACGCTCCGATCGACGGGAGCGTGAGCGGCTCGACGGCGATGTTTGCCTCGTCGCGCTGGAACACGAGGAAGGTCGAGACGATCGCAGACGCGAGGAGGACCCCAACCCCCGCAGCCTGCGTGTAGGCCGGCGGGCCGACAAGCAGCGGTGCCCCGACGAGCGCGAGAACGACGAGGAGTCGCGGCGACTGGAGCATGAAGCTCAGCTCCCGAGCATGATGTCCACCCGGCGATCGCGCGCCCAGCCCGCCTCGTCGGTGCCGGTCGCGTCCATCGCGCCCCGCGAGGTGCTCTGCGTCTTGCTCGGGTGTCACCACCGGTCCCCTCGGGTCCCATTTCCACCAACATCACCGGGGACCAGGCACCAGACCACAGATGTTCAGAATTGTGCGCTCTCGAACTCTGATTAATGTCCTCGATGGCGGGCGGCGCCGACTTTGGCGCCGCCCGACGTCGAGGTACCGCCCCATCGCCGACAATCCACCATCTGCCTCACCGGGGAGGAACGCCTGTATCCCGGAGTTGCCGCCATCGGCGAGCAGACCGGCCGTAAGCAGGCGGCATCGCGGAGCCACGTCTCGACGCCAGCGGGTGGGTCCCTGGGTACCGGTGATACCGCTGATAGTGGGACCCTCGGTCGGCGTCGGCGACACTCGGGTCCGTGCCCTTGTCGGTCAGATACTTCGGCACCGTGTCGGCGCGCGCTTGCCCTAGCGGACTCGAGCCGAACGAGGAGTGGACGTCCCGTCGGAACGTGAATCTCGTTGGCCGCGACGACACCGGACGGGTAGCGCGCTTCCCACCACCACATGATGGCCGACGACGACGAGATCGGGCGCGCGGTCGGCGGGCGGATCGCTCCGGCCCATGGTCTCGACGCTCATGACGAAGAGGCCGGCGACGATCGCGATCGGAGCGGCGGTCCAGAGGATTTCCAACGTGCGATTTCCGGTCGCCTGGGAGGGTTCGCCCTTGCCGCGCGCCCGAAAGGCCACGAGACAATAGCCGATCGCCACGGCCACGCCGACGCCGACGCCGATGACGGCGCACACGATGA
>CALFNG010000050.1 GCA_937902985.1 uncultured Myxococcales bacterium | reverse complement strand
AGACGACCGACGACGCCTGGGCCGCGGGCCACGGCGACGGCGGGATGGTCGCTCCCCGGGGCCACGGGGGCGCGCGTCCGAGGGCGCCGGCCGTCGCGTCGGCGAGGGCGGCGTCGCCCACGGTCGCGATCGCGACCCGACCCAGACCGTGAGCCGCGCCACGCCACGCTTCGAGCTCCGCGGGGCTCACCGTGCTCGCGCTGGAAGAGTCCCCGGCGGCGTAGGCCTCGCCCGTGCACCGAGCCGCGTCCGCGAGCGCAGGATCCGCCAGGGGCCGTCGGGCGAGCGCCGCCGCCTTGCGCGTCACGGCGGCGAGGGCCGCTTCGTGCGCATCGACCGGCGTGAGGAGCGCGGCGCGCACCGCCGCGACGACGCGCGCGCCCTCCGAGGGCGAGCCCACGAGGGCGCGCAGTCGCCAGCCGTCCCAGCCGCCCACCGCGTTGACTTCGATGCCCCGCGCCGCGAGGCGCTCTTCGATCAGCGCCGCGAGGGCGACGCCTGCGAGCGCGCCTCGCTCCGGCGCCACGCCTGCAGTGGTCACGGCGATGGCGAGCGCTCCGCGCGCGTCCCCTTCGCGGACGATGACGACGAGCGGTGGCCGGCCGGTCCCGGTGCTGCGGGTCACGAGCGAACGCCCCGCGGCGTCTGCGCCCGGGACGTGCGCAGCGCAGCCGACCGTTGCGATCAGCGCCAGACACGAGACGGCGAGCGCGCTCGCGAGCCCGACGGCACCGACTGTCAACGCGGGCGTCAACGCGGGCTCAACGCGGGTTCCGCCCCGGCACGCTCCCGGGCGCGCCCTCGCTCCCCGAGGGGGCCGCGGCGACGCCGCTCCCGGCGACCTCGGCGGCCTTCGACCGCACGAACGCCGCGATCTGGCGCATCGGCACGCGGGCCGGGCACCGCGCTTCGAGCACGGCGAGGCGCTCGTCGCCGACGGCCTCGAACGAGCGCGCCGCGGCGTCGTAGTCGGGCATGCTGCGTGAGCTCGCGAGCATGAGATCCATCACGCCGGCGTAGCGGCCGCCGGACCGCGCCATCGCGGCGCCCTCGCCTCCGTCGCACAGCCCGCACGCGATGCACGCGCTGAACGCGGGCAGGATCCGCCGCTCGCCGGCAGACATGGGTGCGAGCCGATCGGCGGCGTAGCTGCGACGAAACTCGGCGAGCCCGCGGCGAGTTCCGAGGAGCGGAGCGGCGAGCGATCGTATGAGCCCCCAGGTGAGGACGAGGAGCGCGTGCAGGCGGCCCATGCGACACTCCGATCGTTAGCATGCTAACGACAAGGCGCGCATGGCCCTCGTCTCCCTCCGTACCTCGTCTCGGGGCCGTCGCACGCGGGACCGGAACTGGGAACTGACCGCCTTTTTGCCGACCTGCCGCGAGGAGATGCTCGCGCGCGGGTGGGACGAGCTCGACGTCCTCATCGTCACGGGCGACGCCTACGTCGACCATCCCGCCTTCGGGCCGGTGCTCGTGGCGCGGTTCCTCGCGGGCCGCGGCCTTCGCGTGGGCATCGTGGCGCAGCCGAAGTGGAGGTCTCCCGACGACATCGCCGGCATGGGCCGGCCGCGGCTCTTCGTCGGGGTCGCCGCGGGCAACCTCGACTCGATGCTCAACAAGCTGACGGCGCAGAAGAAGGTGCGGTCCGAAGATCAGTACTCGCCCGGCGGCCGCACCAACATGCGCCCGAACCGCGCGACGCTCGTCTATTCGAACCTTTGCCGCCAGGCGTTCCCGGGGCTGCCGCTGGTCATCGGCGGAATCGAGGCGTCGCTCCGGAGGATCGCGCACTACGACTACTGGAGCGACACGGTTCGCCGCTCGATCCTCCTCGACAGCAAGGCCGATCTCCTCGTGTTCGGAATGGGCGAGCTCGCGGCCTGGGAGATCGCCCGCCGCCTCGACGCGGGCGAGCGCGTCGAGCAGCTGGGCAACGTGCGCGGCACGGCGCACGTCCGCAAGAACCGTCGCGCCTGGGAAGACGCGGCCACCCACGCGAGCCGGTACGTGACCGACGGCAAGCCGGTTCTCTTGCCCTCCTACGAGGAGGTCGCGGCAGACAAGGAAGCGTTCGCGAAGATGTCGCGGATGTTCCAGTTCGAGACCAACGCGCACAACGCGCGCCCGCTCATCCAGCCGCACGGCGACGAAGCCGTGTACTTCAATCCGCCCGCGCTCCCGCTCGAAGAAGCGCAGATGGACGCGCTCTACGATCTCCCGTTCGTGCGGCGGCCGCACTGGAGCTACGGCGACGAGACGATCCCCGCCTTCGAGACCGTCAAGAACTCGATCGTAACGATGCGCGGATGCTTCGGGGGCTGCACCTTCTGCAGCATCACCGAGCACGAGGGTCGAATCATCCAGAGCCGCAGCGCCGACAACGTGCTCCGCGAGGTGCGCGCGCTCTCGCGCATGGAAGAGTTCCGCGGGACGATCACCGACGTCGGCGGCCCGACGGCGAACATGTACAAGATGGCGTGCAAGGACGACGAGACCGAGCACGCTTGCCGGCGTCTGTCGTGCGTGCACCCGGGCGTCTGCGAGAACCTGGTGACCGATCACGCGCCGCTCATCGACCTCTTGCGTCGCGTGCGCGCCGAGCCGGGGGTCGACCGGGTCTACATCGCGAGCGGCGTTCGCTACGACCTCGCCGTGCGGAGCCCCGAGTTCGTTCGCGAGCTCGCCGCCCACCACACCGGCGGGCAGCTGAGCGTCGCTCCCGAGCACACGAACCCCGACGTGCTCGACAAGATGAAGAAGCCGCCCATCGAGCACTACGAGCGCTTCGCCCAGGCCTTCTGTCAGGCGAGCGAGCAGGCCGGCAAAGAGCAGTACCTCGTGCCCTATTTCATCAGCGGCCACCCGGGGTCGACGGTGAAGGACACGATCGAGCTCGGTCTCTGGCTCAAGGGCAAGAACATGCGTCCCCGGCAGGTGCAGGACTTCATTCCGACGCCCATGGCGATCGCGACGGCGATGTACGTGACGGGCATCGACCCGCTGACCATGAAGCCCGTGGAGGTGGTCCGCGATCTACGCGAGAAGCGCATGATGAAGGCGCTCCTCTACTGGTGGGACGACACCCATCACGAACTCGCGCGCGAGGCGCTGATCAAGGCCGGCCGAGCGGACCTCATCGGGCACGGGGCCGGGTGTCTCGTGCCACCCGAGCGGGGCCGAGCCGCGCAGGGAAGGCCGTCGGCACGAGGAGGGCGCGAGCGTCATGCCACCGTTAATCATGCCAAGCGTGGTCGTTGGGTTCGCTGACGCGGAGACCGAGCGGGTTCGGGCGATCGCGCTCGCCGGCTTCGAGCAGGCGCGCGCGCGCCAGTGGCCATTTCTCAGCGACGTGCTCGAGCGCGTCTTGCGCGGAGTCCCGGCCGAAGACGGCGCTGTCGTCGCGGCAATCGTTCACGCGCTCGTCAAGTACGACCGACTCCTCGGCTTCGCCACCGGGAGCGACGACGCGGGAGTCCGCTTCGACGCGCTCCGGGCGCTGGCCCGGCGTGGCCACGAGCCGGACGCTCGGCCGGACGCGCTCGACGCGCGCATCGAGGCGCTCGCCTCGCGAACCGAGCGGCTCGGCGTCGCGTTCTCGTTCCCGGACTGGCTCGTCGAGCTCGTCGAACAGGACGCCGGCGCCGATTCGCTCGAAGCTGCCCTCGCGCGAATGAACGAGCTGCCGCTCCGCGTGGCGAGGGTCAACCGGCTCAAGACGACGCGGGAAGGCTGCCTCGCCGCGCTCGTCGCCGAAGGGGTGACCGCCCGGGCGACGACGCATGCGACCGGCGGGATCGTCCTCGCCGGGCGGTCCGCGCCGTTTCGCACCCAGGCATTCACGCGCGGGGACTTCGAGATGCAAGACGAGGCGTCGCAGATGGTCGCCGAGCTCGTCGCGCCCCCGCCGGGGTCGACGGTCATCGACGCCTGCGCCGGCGCCGGGGGCAAGGCGCTCGGTCTGGCGGGCCTGCTCGCTGGAAAAGGGCGCGTCGTCGCCCTCGACGTGGCCGCGGCGAAGCTCGACGAACTGCGCCGCCGCGCGCGCCGCGCGGGCGCGAGCAACATCCAGGCGGTCCACGTCGACCTCCTCTCGCCGGGCGAGGCCTTGAAGCCGTTCGAAGGGATCGCCGCGCGGGTCCTCGTCGACGCGCCCTGCACCGGGCTCGGCGCGATCCGACGCAACCCCGAGCTTCGATGGCGGCTTCAGCCGGAGCAAGTCGCCTCGATGGCCAAGGCGCAGGCGAGGCTCCTCCGCGCGGCGTCGGTGCTCGTCGCTCCGCGAGGCCGCGTCGTCTACGCGACGTGCTCGTTCTTGAAGCGCGAAGGGGAGGCCGTCCTCGAGAGCTTCCTCGCCGACGATCCGCGCTTCGTGCGGGTGACCGCGCGCGACATCCTCGGGCGCGCGCGCACCGAAGCGATCGCCACGACCGACGGAAAGTACCTCCGCACCTGGCGCGTCGACGGCGCGCCCGACGGCGGAGACGCGGGAATGGACGGCTTCTTCGCCGGCGTCGCGCGATTCATGGGGACGCCGCCGTAGGCCTCGTCACGCGACCACGAGGCGTGTGCTCGGGTCGACCTCGCCTCCCGTATGGACTGTGAGCAGGCCGGACGCGTCGGCCGAGACGGCGAAGTGGGCGAGGGGGGCGCTGGCGGGCCCCCGAACAACGTTGCCGACCGCATCGAAGCGGCTCCCGTGGCAACCGCAGTCGAGACCCTGCGACGAGACCGAGCCCTGCTGGCCGATGTCGCATCCCGCGTGCGTGCAGATCAGCGTCATTGCATAGACCCCTTGGGCGTCACGCCCGATGCATACGGGCTCTCCGGCCAGAGCGGTCAGCGTCCCAGCGTGGAGGTCCGCCGCGGCGCCCGCGGTCACGTCGCCGACGTCGGCGGGCCCGGCCGCTGCGGCCGAGCAGGCGTTTGCCGCCGCAGCCCCGGCGACCACTTTCAGAAACGTTCTTCTTGCAATCACGCTCTTGAATCTCCTTGTCAAGGGGCACGATGGCGCCGGCTTTCGGCCCCGGCCGTTCGCGAGCGGGGCTGCCTTCTCTTCTCTTCCCCGCGCGCTCGCGCAGCGTTCATCGTCGGCGTGGACTCGCGCGCCTTCGCGCCTGCTGCGTCAACGCAGCGCCTCGAGCGGTGCCGCGCGCAAGCCCTCGCCTCGATTCAGGGCATCATCATGCGTCCAGGCGCGCTGTTCGCGTCCGACTCGGTGTCCAGCCCGACGGAGGCACCCTTCGACTACGGAGCAGCCAAGGCCGCGGTCGTGAACCTCACCAAGTCGCTCGCGCAAGAGTTCGGGTCGCACGGCATCCACGTGAACGCCGTGTCGTCCGGTCCCGTCAGCACCGATCTATGGCTGGGCAAGGGTGGCGTGGCCGAGACGGTCGCCAGGGCCACCGGCGTCGACGCCGAGACCGCGCGCAAGAACGCGGTCGCGAGCATCGGCGGCTTCGCCACGGGTCGATTCACGACGCCGGAAGAAGTCGCTACGCTCGTCGTGCTCCTCGCCTCGGAGCGGACGGCGAACGTCACGGGCGCGAATTCGTCATCGACGGGGGACTGATCAAGACGACCTGAAGACCCGGCATGGGGCGCGCCCTCGCGCACCGGCTCGGGCTCGATCTGCGCGCCGGCGTACGTTCTCGCTCGTTCTCGCTCGCTCTCGCTTGCTCTGAGGTCGCAGTTCGTCGATCGTCGCGCTCATGCTCTCGATCGATCTCACGGGCAAGCGGGCGTTCATCGCGGGAGTCGCAGACGACGGCGGCTTCGGTTTCGCCATCGCCAAGGCGCTCGCCGAGGCAGGCGCCAGCGTGTGCGTCGGCACCTGGCCGCCCGCGCTCGGCATTTTTCAGACGCTCCTCCGACGCGGCAAGATGGAGGCGTCGCTCGCCCTCTCCGACGGACGCAAGCTCGAGTTCGAGCGCATCGTGCCGCTCGACGCGGAGTACGACGTCCTCGACCAGGCGCCCGCCGAGGTTCGGGAGAACAAGCGCTACAAGGACCTCGGCGACTTCTCCATCCAGGGCGCCGCCGACCGCCTCCGCGCGGAGCTCGGCGAGGCGTGCCTCGACATCGTGGTCCATTCGCTGGCCAACGGCCCCGAGGTCTCGAAGAACCTCCTCGCGACCAGCCGCAAGGGGTACCTCGGCGCCGTCGGCGTGAGCGCCTACTCGCTCGTCGCGATGGCCCAGCGGCTCGGGCCCCTCGTGCGCCCGGGCGGCTCGTTCCTCAGCCTCTCGTACATGGCGAGCGAGCGCGTCTTCCCCGGCTACGGGGGCGGCATGTCGAGCGCGAAGGCGGCCCTCGAGAGCGATACGCGCGTCCTCGCGTGGGAGGCGGGCCGCAAGTGGGGTCACCGCGTCAACTGCATCAGCGCGGGGCCCCTGGCCTCGCGCGCCGCGAGCGCGATCGGCGTCGTGCCGACGGAGGCGGGAGCGCCGAAGCCCAAGCCCTTCATCGAGCAGATGGTGGACTACGCGCGAGTGAACTCGCCGCTGCCCGTCGCCCTCGAGGCGGCCGAGGTCGGGAGCGTCGCGGCGTTCCTCGCGAGCCCGCTCGCGTCGGGGATCACCGGCTGCGTGATCCACGTCGACAAGGGCTATCACGCGATGGGCAAAGCCGTGACCGACTAGGCTCGCGCACACATCCGGGCCCGAACACGGTCGACCGCGTCGGCGGGAAATCTGCCGCACGCCTGTCAATCTGAACGGGCGTAACGGCGCCTTGCGCCCGCGCCCGGGGCGGCGTGATACTGCCGCCATCCTCATGACGGCACCCTTCACGCCCCCCGCGCACGGCGAATCGATCACGATGGGCCAAAGCGGCCGGATCGTCGTCCCCGACAACCCCATCCTGCCCTTCGTCGAAGGCGACGGCACGGGCCGCGATATCTGGAGAGCGTCCGTCCGCGTGCTCGACGCCGCGGTCGCCAAGGCCTACGGCGGCAAGAAGAAGATCGCCTGGTACGAGGTGCTCGCCGGCGAGAAGGCGAACAAGACGGTCAACAACTGGCTGCCCGAAGAGACCGTGGCGGCCTTCCGGAAGTATCTCGTCGGCATCAAGGGCCCGCTCACGACGCCGATCGGCGGGGGCATTCGCTCGCTCAACGTCGCGCTCCGGCAGCTGCTCGATCTCTACGTATGCATCCGGCCCGTACGGTGGTTCGAAGGCGTACCGAGCCCAGTGAAGCGCCCCCAGGACGTCGACATGGTGATCTTCCGCGAGAACACCGAAGACATCTACGCCGGCATCGAGTTCGAGGCCGAGACGGCGGACGCGAAGAAGGTGCTCGCGTTCATCGAGAAAGAGTTCCCCGCCGACTACCGCAAGATCCGCTTCCCGGCGAACACGGCCATCGGCCTCAAGCCGGTGAGCCGCGACGGGACCGAGCGGCTGGTGCGCGCCGCCATCCTCTACGCGATCGACCAGAAGCGTAAGAGCGTCACCTTCGTCCACAAGGGGAACATCATGAAGTTCACCGAGGGGGCGTTCATGCGCTGGGGTTACGCCCTCGCGCAGCGTGAGTTCGGCGAGAAGGTCTACACCTGGGACCAGTGGGAGAAGACCAAGGCGGGCAAGGGCGAGTCCACGGCGAACGCCGAGCAGAAGGCGGCGGTCGAGAACGGCAAGGTCCTCATCAAGGACGCCATCGCCGACATCACGCTGCAGCAGGTTCTCACCCGGGCAAAAGAGTTCGATGTCATCGCCACGCTCAACCTGAACGGCGACTACCTGAGCGACGCGCTCGCGGCTCAGGTCGGCGGCATCGGGATCGCACCGGGTGGCAACATCAACTACATGACCGGGCACGCCATCTTCGAGGCGACGCACGGCACGGCCCCCAAGTACGCGGACCTCGACAAGGTCAACCCGGGCTCGGTCATTCTCAGCGGCGAGATGATGCTCCGTTACCTGGGCTGGAAAGAGGCGGCCGATCTCATCATCAAAGGCGTGGACGGGGCCATTGGCAGCAAGCGCGTGACCTACGACTTCGCGCGGCTGATGGACGGCGGGACCGAGATCAAGTGCTCCGAGTTCGGAGACAACGTGATCAAGCACATGGTTTGAGCTCGCGGGGAGCTGGAGCCGGAGCTCCCCTCGAGCTGGACGTGTCGAGTTCGAGGGGAGCTGGAGCCGGAGCTCCCCTCGAGCACCCCATCCGGGACTGCGCACGGCCTCGTGGATGGAGAGAAGCGCCCCGACAGCTTGCGCGAAAGCTGCTAAGAGCGGGGCCCCAACGGCGAAAGGATTCCAAATAGCCATGCCCACGCGGAAGAAAATCGGTCTGATTGGCGCAGGAAACATCGGCGGCGAGCTCGCGCGTCTCTGCGCGAACGAAGAGCTCGGCGATGTGTTCCTTTACGACATCCCCGCGAAAGAGAACTTCGCGAAGGGCAAGGCGCTCGATCTCGAGCAGAACGGCGCCGTGCTCGGCTACGACTCGAACATCCGCGGTACGGGCAACTGGGCGGATCTCGAGGGCGCCGACGTCCTCATCATCACGGCGGGCATCCCTCGCAAGCCCGGCCAGTCGCGCGACGACCTCGTCGCCTCGAACCTGCCGATCATCCGCGACGTTGCGCAGAACGCGAAGAAGGTCTGCCCGAACGCGTTCGTCATCGTCATCAGCAATCCCCTCGACGCGATGGTCTACGAGTACCGGCGCGTCGTGGGTGCGCCCAAGAGCATGGTCGCCGGCATGGCGGGCGTCCTCGACAGCGCGCGCTTCCAGCTCTTCGTCGCGCGCGAGGCCGGCGTCAGCGTCAAGGATGTACGTCCGATGGTCCTCGGCGGCCACGGCGACGACATGGTCCCCGTGCTCTCGACGACGACCATCAACGGCATCCCGGTCTCGGCCCTCATCGCGAAAGACAAGCTCGACAAGATCGTCGAGCGCACCCGCAAGGGCGGCGGCGAGATCGTGAACCTTATGGGCACGAGCGCCTACTACGCGCCGGCGTCGAGCGCCGTCTCGATGGCGAAGGCCTATCTCCGCGACGAGAAGCGCCTGCTCGCGTGCGCGGCGTACCTCGAAGGCGAATACGGCTACAGCGATCTCTTCATCGGAGTGCCGTGCATCATCGGCGGCAAGGGCGTCGAGAAGATCGTCGAGATCCCCCTCAGCGACGACGAGAAGGCCGCCCTCGCCAAGAGCGCGAAAAGCGTTCAGGCCGTGGTCGACATCTGCAAGAAGGGCTGAGAGAGGTCGCTCCGCCGCCACGGGATTCGTGACCCGCCACATGCGGGTCCGACGAGCCTGGCGGCGTCGCGCGTCTCGGCGGCGGAGCCCTCCTCGCGAAGGCGCGCCCGTGCTGGAGCAGGCTGGAGCTGGAACCGCCGACCGACGTCAGGGCGCCGGAGTCTGGCCGCACTCGGCTTCGATCTGGCTGCGGATCTTGTTGCCGCCGGCCACCCGGGTCTCGAGGCGCTCGATGGCCAGGAGGCCTGACTGCGCGCCGGCGCAGTCTCCGTCGAGGAGCGCGTTGGTCGTGAACGCGACCCGGTCGTGGAGCAGCATCGTCGCGAACGGATCGGCGCGGTCGCGAGCCGCGACGACCACGAAGCATCCGGCGACAATGGCTACGCAAGCGCCGAGGATCCCTCGCGTCGCCGCCGGTGAATAGCGCGCCCCGCGCCTCCAGATCGTGGCGATGAGCGCTCCGCTGAGGGCGCCGCCGACGTGCGCCGCGTTGTCGATGCGGCCTCCCGTCGCGTTCATGACGAAGCCGAAGCCGATGACGAGACCGAGCCACCGGACCATCGCCTGCGTGAGCGGGCTGCGCCACCCGCTGAGCCGCCAGTAGACGACGAGCGCCGCGCCGATCACGCCCGAGATCGCACCGGAGGCCCCGACCGACATGCCGCCCGTGTGCGTGAACCCGTCGTACGCGACGCTGAGCGCATACCCGATGACACCGGCGACGAGGTACATGGGCGCCATGCGAGCGGAGCCGACCGCGCGCTCCACGAGCGGCCCGGCCTGGTAGAGCGCGAGCATGTTGAAGAGGAGGTGCACGATTCCCGCGTGCAGGAAGCAGGCGGTCACGAGCGTCTCGACGCGCCCTTCATGCAAGGTCGTCAGCGGGTAGCTCGCGCCGAAGGCCAGGCCGACCTTCACGGGGATATCGGCGACGGAGCCCGCGCTTGCGGCCTCGACGAGGAATGCGCACACGTTCAGGCCGATGAGGCCGACGGTGACCGGCGCCTCGTGGAGCCAACCCGGGGGCACCAGCCGGCCGTCGTCCGGGGGCGCCGTGTACACGGGGCGGAGGGGCGTGCTCGCCGGGCGTGCGGCGGGTGCGGGATCCGGGGGGGTCGCCGGAGGGGGCGCTCGGGGCGGCGGGGGGGGTCCGGGAGAGGTCACGTTCGTGGGGAAGCGGCGCCGCCCCCGTCTTACGACCACCACCCGGTCCGCGTCCACGCGCTGTGCAATCGGGTCGGGGTGGTCATGAATCCGTTTGACTCCCCGCGTCTTTTGCCGAAAAGTTGGCGCTCCGCCCTTTATCCGGCGATTTGGCAAGTGCGATGGATCGACGGAGTTTTCTCGCCACCCTGGCTGCCGCCCCGCTCGCGGTGCTCGTGTCCTCGGCTCTATTTTCCGCCGTTGCGCGCGCACAATCGGCCACGCGGCTGAAATCGGTGCTCCGCGATCCCCGAGGCACCACGCTCTGGCTCTCGCTCGACCACGCGCCCTTCGCCGGCGGCGGGTACCGCGACGACACGGTCATCGTCTTCGTGCCCGCGCACTACCGCTTCGAGCCCGAAGAGGGCGTCGCGACGCTCGTGCACATGCACGGCCACAGCACCACCGCCGAGCGGGCGATGGAGGCGCACCAGCTCCGGGAGCAGGTGGTCGACAGCAAGCAGAACGCGGTGCTCGTCGTTCCGCAGCTCGCGGTCATGGCCGCCGACTCGTCGTGCGGCCACCTCGAGACCCCCGGCGGCCTGGTGAACCTGCTCCAGGAGGTCGTGGCCACCACGGCGCATGAAGCCCACGCGACGCTCGGCGACACGGCCTTCCCTTACAACGCGAACCTCGGCACCGTGTGCATCAGCGCCCACTCCGGCGGCTACCACGCGGCGGCGTGCAGCCTGCGCACCGGCGGGATCGACGTGCGCGAGACGTACCTCTTCGACGCGCTCTACGCCGAGGCCGACACCTTCCGCGACTGGGTCACCGCCCGGCACGGCGAGTCCCCGCACCGCCGGCACAAGCTCGTGAGCTTCTTCACTGAAGGCGGGACGACCGAGGCCAACGACCACATGCTGCGGACGCAGCTCGAGAAGGCCGGCGTCCTCTGCCAAGAAGAGCTTCAAGAGGGCGAGATGTCGCGCCACGAGCTCTCGCACGCCGAGGCCGTCTTCGTGCGCTCCGGGCTCTGGCATTCGCAGGTCACCTGGGAGACCAACGCCCTGCGTGATTGCCTCTTCGCCTCGGTGCTCCCGCGGCACGTCGCCAGCAGCTGGTTCGCCCGCAAGAGCGGCGCCCGGCCCATCGAGCGGCGCCGCTGAGACGCGGCGTCGTCGCGGCTGCCGTTCCGGGCAGCGGACGGTTCCCGCAGACGTGCTAGCGTCGCGTCTCGCATGAAAATCCACGAGTACCAGGCGAAGCAAATCTTCGCCCGCTACGGCGTCCCCATCCCGCGCGGCTACCCCGCGACCACCGTCGACGAGGCGGAAGCCGCCGCGAAGAAGCTCGCGACGGAGACCGGCGGTCCCGTCGTCGTCGTCAAGGCGCAGATCCACGCGGGCGGCCGGGGCAAGGGCGGGGGAGTCAAGGTCGCGAAGGGCGGAGCGCCCGAGGCGCGCGAGCTGGCGCAGAAGATCCTCGGCATGCAGCTCATCACCCACCAGACGGGGCCAGAAGGCCAGAAGGTGCGGCGCCTCTACATCGAGCAGGGGCTCGACATCGCGCGCGAGCTCTATCTCGGCGCGGTGGTCGATCGCGACCGCCGGCGCATCGCGTTCATGGTGTCCACCGAGGGCGGCGTGGAGATCGAGAAGGTCGCCGCCGAGACGCCCGAGAAGATCCTCACCGTCCACGTCGATCCCGCCGTCGGGTTCGCGGCCTACCAGGCGCGCGAGCTCGCGTTCCGGCTCGGGCTCGGCCAGAATAAGGTCACGCTGGCCAGTTTCGTGAAGCTCCTCGCGGCCCTCTACGAGGTCGTGACGCGCGAAGACTGCTCGCTCTGCGAGATCAACCCGCTCGTCCTGACCAAGGCCGGCGCGGTCGTGGCCCTCGACGCGAAGGTCAACCTCGACGACAACGCCGAGTTTCGCCACCCCGAGTGGCGTGACCTCGAGGACAAGGACGAGGAAGACCCCGTCGAGCTCGAGGCCAAGGCCGCGGGCCTCAACTACGTGTCGCTCGACGGGAATGTGGGCTGCCTCGTCAACGGCGCCGGGCTCGCCATGGCCACGATGGACATCATCAAGCACTTCGGCAAAGACCACGGGGTCGCGCCGGCGAACTTCCTCGACGTCGGCGGCGGCGCCAACCAGGAGCAGGTGACCAAGGCCTTCAAGATGATCCTGAAGAGCCCCAAGGTGAAGGCGATCTTCGTCAACATCTTCGGCGGGATCATGAAGTGCGACGTCATCGCCAACGGCGTCGTCGCGGCGGCCAAGGAGCTCGGGCTCAAGGTGCCGCTCGTCGTTCGCCTCGAGGGCACGAACGTCGAGCTGGGTCGCAAGATCCTCAGCGAGAGCGGCCTCGCGATCAAGGCAGCCTCCACCATGGCCGACGGGGCGCAGAAGGTCGTCGCCGCCGTCACCGCGTGACAGTCTGCGCGACACGAACCGAGGGTTTGATTCTCATGAGCGTTCTCGTTGGCAAAGATACGCGCCTCCTGGTCCAGGGCATCACGGGCAGCGCGGGCGGGTTTCACGCGAGGCAGATGATCGAATACGGCACCCGCGTGGTCGCGGGCGTCACCCCGGGCCGCGGCGGCGAGAAGTTCGAGGGCACCGTTCCGGTCTTCGACACCGTCGCCGACGCCGTGAAGGGCACGGGCGCGAACGCGACGGTCATCTTCGTGCCGCCTCCGGGCGCAGCCGATGCCATCCTCGAGGCGTTCGACGCTGGGCTCGAGCTCGTCGTCTGCATCACCGAGGGCGTGCCGGTCACCGACATGCTCAAGGTCCGGCGCGTGCTCGAGGGGCTCAAGGGCAAGACGCGCCTCGTCGGGCCCAACTGCCCGGGCGTCATCACGCCGGGGCCGAAGGGCGTCGGCTGCAAGATTGGCATCATGCCTGCCCACATTCACAAGCCCGGGAACATCGCTGTCGTGTCGCGCTCCGGCACGCTGACGTACGAGGCGGTCGGCCAGCTGACGGCGAGCGGCGTCGGCCAGTCGACGTGCATCGGCATCGGCGGCGACCCGGTTGGCGGCATGGACTTCATCGACGCGCTCGAGCTCTTCCAGGCCGACCCCGACACGCACGGCGTCATTCTCATCGGCGAGATCGGCGGCGGCGCGGAAGAGCGGGCGGCGACCTTCATCAAAGAAAAGATGAACAAGCCGGTCGCGGGCTTCATCGCCGGTGCCACGGCCCCCGAAGGCAAGCGCATGGGGCACGCGGGCGCCATCATCGCCGGCGGCAAGGGCACCGCGGCCGAGAAGATCAAGGCCCTCGAGGCGGCGGGCGTTCGCGTCGCCCCGACCCCGAGTGACATGGCGTCGACCCTCGCCGCCATGATGGCCCGATAGGACCGGGTCGCGTCGCCCATCGCGTCGCCCATCGCGTCGCCCATCGCGTCGCCCATCGCCTCCTTATTGATCGTTCCGGCCGGCAATCTCGACCTCTCGCGACCAGCGGCCTCTTCGTCGGGGGGCGGATTGTTGCGCGGGCGGTCGATTTCACCTACAAGCGCGGGCGCTCACCACGTCACCGAGGACTCATCATGCCCGTCGAACGCACCCTCTGTATCGTCAAGCCCGACGCTGTCGAGAAGCGCAAAGCTGGCGCGATCTTGGCGCGAATCGAAGAGGGAGGCTTCAAGGTCGTCGCCCTTCGCATGGCGCGGCTCTCCGTCCGGGAGGCTGAGGGCTTTTATGCCGTCCACGAGGCCCGGCCGTTCTTTGGCGAGCTCGTCCAGTTCATGACGCGCTCGCCGGTGGTGATCGCCGTTCTGGAGCGCGAGGGCGCAGTCACGGTCTGGCGCGACCTCATGGGGGCCACGGACCCCGCCAAGGCCCAGTCTGGTACCATCCGGAAACAATTCGGGGCCAACGTCGGCGAGAACGCGACGCACGGGTCCGATTCGGCTGACAACGCGGGCAAAGAGATCGCGTATTTCTTTCCAGGCGTCGAGGTCTCGCCTACAGCATGAACGGGGCGCCATGCCGCCGAAGGATTGATCACCTGACATGACCACGTGACGACGCGGGGGCGGCGCGTCGGTCCGGCTAGCGCGATAGGTGCGTTCGAGCCGGACCGTGATGCAGCTCGAGGGCCCCGATGTCGTCGGACAGTAACGAACAGAAACCGGACTCGACGTCCATTCCCCCGTCCGGGGTGGCGTATCGCACGAGCGCCCGGGCACCGTCTGCGTGGGGTGCCGTACGCGACGCGCTCGCCGCCGTTCACAACCTCGTGGCGCTGCTCCGGAGCCCCAGCGTCCAGAGCCGAATCATCCTCGACCTGATGCCCGAGCTGAAGGTCGGGGCGGGGCTGCTGCATGCGGCCTGCGAAGAGGCCGTTGGCGGCGACGAGGCCACGGCGCAGGTCGGCGCGCACGGCGTGAAGACCGTCGATGCGCTCGACTCCTTGCTCGCGGCCATCGCGGCGACCCCGACGCCGTCGTCCGTCGACCGCGAGGCTCATGCAAACCGTGCAGCCGACCTGGCCGACGAGCTCGAGGGAGCGGCCGATCTGCTCGCCCTGCTCGACCGCGCGGCCGCTCCGGTCGCGACCGAGGTCGTGCTCGATCTCGTGGCCCGCGAGGCGGGCCGCATGTCCGGCACGGCGCGGGGCCGCGAGATGCTCGTTCAGTTCGCAGGCATCAGCCCAGATTGCGTGGTCACGACCGACCCGTACATCCTCGGCCCGATCCTGTCGCTCCTCGTCGCGAGCGTGCACGCGAGCGGGGTCAACGCCATCGTCCTGCGCGCGCGCTCGTCGCCCCGGGCTCACTTCCTCGTCGAGCCCGCCCGCCTCGAAGACGCGGCGCTGCCCACCTTGTCGCTCCGCGTGACGCGCTGGATTCCGCCGTCGGAGGCGGCGCTTCGCCGCATCGCGGAGCAGATCGGGGCATCGCTCGAGATCGAGGGCCGCCGCGGGTCGATCGTGCTCCCTTGACGGCGAGAGCCATGGCGCGGTTGACACGCTGCGCGCTGCGGTGGATACGGACCCC
>CALFNG010000049.1 GCA_937902985.1 uncultured Myxococcales bacterium | reverse complement strand
GACGTGTGCTCTTCCGATCTTCGGCCTGGGCGGCGCGCGCGTGGGGCTCGCCGTCGCGGCGCTGGCCGCGGGCTCGCTGGCCACGTGCTCGCGCTGGCAGCGCTCGGCGATGCTCGAAGTGATGCGCCAGGACTTCGTGCGCACGGCCTTCGCGAAGGGTCTGCCGTCCGGGCGCGTGATGGTGGTGCACGCCCTTCGCAACGCGCTCATGCCGACCGTGACCCTCGCCGGCCTGCACTTGCCTGCCCTTCTGGGAGGCGCCTTCGTGGTCGAAGAGATCTTCGGTCTCCCCGGCCTTGGCTACGAGACGCTGCGCGCGATCGAAGCGCACGACGCGGCGTGGCTGATGGCGGTCGTGCTGGTGGCCGCCGTGGCGATCACGCTCGGCCTCGTGGCCAGCGACGTGGCGTACGGCGCGCTCGATCCGCGGGTTCGCGAAGAGCTCGTGCGACGGCAAGGCGGCAGCGCGTGACCGACAAGCGCCCGTCCGACATGCCCGACCCCAGCGTCGCCATCGATCTGCAGCGACGCAAGCTGCGCGGCAGGGTGGCGTCGGCCGACGAGGTCATGCGCGCGTCGCTCGTCGAAGTGCGCCGCGCGGCGGCCCCGTACGTCACGATGACGCGCATCGCGCTCTCGCAGCTCGCGCGCAACCGGCTCGCGCGGCTCGGCGGGTTGCTCCTCGCGGCGTTCGTGCTGCTCGCGGCGCTCGCCGACGGGCTCGCGAGCGACTTGCCGGTCGTCTGCCGGTGGCACGGCGCGGTCTACGTGCTCCCGAACCTGATTCGACCCGCCGCGCTCGCGGGGTCGACCTGCACGACGATGCGCAAGGAGTCTCGGCCCGGCGACTGGATGCTCGAACCGCTCGTGGCCTTCGGCCCCCAGGAGGCGACCGCCGTGGTCCTCGCGCCGCCGTTTGCGGGCGGCCATCCGTTCGGTACCGACGCGCATGGTCGCGACGTCTTCGCGCGCACGGTGCACGGCGCGCGCACCGCGCTCGGACTCGGTCTCGTGGCCTCGCTCGTTCTCGTGCTCATCGGCGTGGCCCTCGGCGCCGTCGCGGGCTTCGTTGGAGGCGTCGTCGACACCCTGGTCACGCGCACCGTCGAGTCGTTCACGGCCATTCCGACGCTCGTGCTCGTTCTCATCGTGTGCGCCCTGGTGCCGCACCCCACGACCGCGACGCTTCTCTGGACGATCGCGCTCACGCGCTGGACCGATCTCGCGCGCCTGGTGCGGGCCGAGGTGCTGCTCGCGCTCGGCACCGACTACGTCACCGCGGCCCGCGCGCTCGGCGCCTCTCCCTGGCGCGTCCTGCGACGCCACGTGCTTCCGAACGCCATCGGCCCGTCGATCGTGGCCGCGGCCTTCGGGATCGCGTCGGTCGTGCTCATCGAGGCGGCGGTCGAGTTTCTTCACGTCGGGCCGCCGAGCACGATGGCCTCGTGGGGCGAGACGCTCGGCGAGGCGCGCGGCCACGCCGACGCCTGGTGGCTCATGGCCTTCCCCGGGACGGCGCTGTTCGCGATGCTCATCGCGCTGAACCTCGTCGGCGAGGCGGCCCGCGACGCGCTCGATCCGAGGTTGCGTGACGTCGGCGGGGAGTTCACCGAGGCGATGCGAAGCTGAGGCCCGTCCGAGCGACAGCTTCATGGCGAGCAATCGCTCGACGCGCCGGGCGTCCCCTCGTCGGAGCCGGAGCTCCAGGGAGTGCCCGCGAGGCACCAGTTCCCCAGAACGTCCGGGGCGGAGCCCGGCACGGCGAGCTCGATGCTTCGACCCACGAACGCCGCGTCCCACAGCCCGTAAGGCACGTCGACGAGCCTCGTGTCTCCGGTCCACAGCGAGAGGTCGCCGGCGTCCCCGGCGTCGAGCTCGATGCCCTCGTTGTCGGGGACTCCGGCTCCGTACGCGTAGACGATCGCCCCGGCCGGGACGAGCGACTGGCTCGCCGCCGCGCGGTCTCGCACGAGCACGACATAGGCGAAAGGAGGTGCCACGACGGCGGGTGTCGCCGCGATGACCTGCGCGTCGAAGTAGCCGTCTTCGATCGTGAGTCCGCTGAGGAGCTTCGGCGCCGCCGTCGTGTTGTAGATCTCGAACCACTCCGACTCCGCCTCCGCTCCGGAAGGCTCGAGCATCACCTCGGTGATGGCCAGATCGCCGGGACCGGCCGGCATCGCCGTCACCTGCGCGGGCGGCGTCGCTGCGGTCGCATCGGCGTCGGAATCCGAGTCGTCGCCGGACGCTTCGGCATCGTCTCCGCCGTCGCCATCGCCACCGCGGACGGCCGGCTCGCTCGACGACCCACTCGCGGGCGACGCGGTCAGAGCGCCAGCCGCGGCGGGTGCCGTGTCCGCGCCGCAGCGGGGCGCGACGTTCGGCGTCACGCCCGCGTCGGGCGGGACGACGGCAGGGACGAACCCGGCGCCGCCGGAGCCTTTCGCGCAAGACGCCACCAAGAGCGCGCCGAAAACGAGAGCGGCAGGCGGCCGCCTGGACGACGAGAACATGAGTGAGACCTCCACCCGCCCCATCGGCCCGAGCGCGCGGAGGTTGCGGTCGACGTCGTGTTTGTCGAATCGCCGAGAGCGCCGCGCACTGCGCGACGCGGGCTATGGCGGGCTATTGAATCGTCCCGAGCGCCGCGAGCAGCGCGTCGGTGTCTTCGGGCGTACCGACCGTGATCCGCAGTTTGTCGGCGAGACCCGGCGCGTCGAAGTAGCGCACGAGGACGCCCGCCGCCTTGAGGGCGGAATGGACAGCGCCAGCGCGGTTGCCCGGCACCGTGGCCAGCACGAAATTGGCCTGGCTCGGCAGCACGCTCCAGCCGAGCGCCTCGAGCGCGCTCGTCAATCGTGAGCGCTGGGCGCGGATCTTCGCCCACGTCGAACGGGCGTAGTCTTGATCGGAGATGGCGGCCGCGGCGGCGGCGATCGAGAGCGCGTCGCAGTTGTAGCTGTCCTTGACCTTCGCCATCTCGCGAATGGTCTCGGGCCGCGAGACCGCGAAGCCGAACCGCACGCCGGCCAGCGCATACGATTTGCTCATCGTGCGCGACACGACGACGTTGGGGAGGCGAAGCGCGAGGTCGAGGCAGTGCTCGTCGGCAAAATCGACGTACGCCTCGTCGACGAGCAAGGCGCCGTCGAACGCCCTGGCCAGCGCCTCGACGGCGGACGCGGGCACCTTCGTGCCGGTCGGCGCGTTCGGGTTGGCGAGGTAAATCGCGCGCGCCCCGGAGGCCGCCAGCGCCTCGACGGGGAGCGACCACCCCTTGCCCCAGGGCACCGTCACGATCCGCGCGTCTTGCAGCCGCGCCAGCACGGGATAGAGCGAGTACGTCGGAGCCGGGTACGCCAGCGCGTCGCCCGGATCGAGGAACGTGCGCGTCGCGATCGTGAGGATATCGTCGCTCCCGTTGCCGGCGAGGATCGCGTCCCCTGGTATCCCGAGGATGCGCGACGCCGCCGCCCGAAACTCGTCGGCCATGGGCTGGGGGTAGCGCTGGAGCGCGTGCGGAGGGACCGCCCGGACGGCTTCCATCACCCGAGGGCTCGGCGGATAGGGGTTCTCGTTCGTGTTCAGCTTCACGACGCGAGCGCCGGCGCGAGGCTGCTCGCCCGGGACGTATCCGTCGAGGGCGCGAATCGAGCTGCGTACGAGGGGACGAGACATGCGGACGGAGAGCATAGCCGAGCGCTCGCCGACGAGCCGCTGCCGCCGACGCTTGGCGGACGCCTTCAGTGCCCCGGGGGCACGGGCTCCTGCTGCACGCGGCGCCGGTGCTTCTCGCCGTCGGGTTCGCGCGCTCCCGCCCGAGCGAGCGGAAGGCGGCAGCAAGGGGGCATTCCGACGTCGAGGTGCATCGCGAGCCCGTCGTGAATCTCGCGCAAATAGCGAGAGAGCCGGAGCGCGGCGTCTTGGCCCGAGAGCCGCTCGTGATACCAGTCGAGCGCGACGAGAGCGACGACGCACCGGATCTCCCCCGCCCGCCCGATGAGCCATGGAGCCCCCGCGTCGCTCGGGTGCGCCTTGCGCTCGCGCTCTTCGAGGAACCCGCGGAGGCGCTGCGCGTGGTTCATGGCGGCCTGAAAGACCGCCGGGTAGCGCGTGCCATTGGGGGGCATGACTACCCTTCGGTCGGTGGAGGGCGGGAGTTGCGCGGGCCGGCTCAGGGAGCCGCAATGCCGTCGATCGTGTTGTCGGAGGAGTTCAGCCAGAAGATGGCGCCCCCGCCGGCGGCGAGGGCGACTGCGCTCTGGCCGCTCTTGAGCGTCTGCGGTTGGGCGCTCCCGTCGACGGGAACGTAGTCGAGAAACGCGTACTGCTTGGTCGCATCGAATCCGCCGAGGTACAAGTAAGCCCCGTCGATAGCGATCCCCAGAAGGATACCGCCCATCGCGTTCACGACAGTCGTGATCGGGCCCGGGGTGCCTTGCGGGGTGCGGTTTATGGTGAATGAAGACGATGTCCCGGCATCGGCATCGCCGAGCGTGACATTGACCCAGTAGACATACGTCTCATCGACAACCAGGAGGCACGGCCCGTGCTGATTCGATTCTATCGTCGACACTGAATTGTGCGAATAGTCTGCACGCCACAGGTCCCCTCTCGAGGAGTCAGTCCAGAACAGGTTGGTACCGGCCACAGCGACGTCATCTCCCAAGAGCTCGCCGGCGATGCCCGCCGTATGCACGTTCGAGCACGACTTGGCGCCCAGGTCGCATTTGTACAATCCTAGGCCCGTTGGATTCGCTCCGGAGACGTTGAAAGAGTCCAGGAAGTAGGCATTTTGGGCGGTGCCATCGAGCGCGAGACCGAGAGGAACATCTCCGGCGGTCGTCGCGCCCAGAGACGCGATCGCAACACCAGAATTCTGCGTCCCCTCCGTCGCCTTGTAAATCGAGATGCCGTTGTTCACGTCCCACACCGTCCACGCTACGACGCCATTGGCCATCGCAAGGAACGCAGGCGTGCTCGTGGTCGAGTACTGGAGCGGCGCGAGATTCACGATCGGAGCAGACGGCCCTGCGGTTGCGGATGCCTGGAGGACGCCCTGGGACTGGTCGACCCAGGCGACGTTCTTGCTGTCCGCAGCCAGGTCGAAGTGGCCGCCCGTCACGGAGCCGCTACCGGCGCGAGGCACGAGGAGGCCCGCGTTGGAGGCCGACGCGTTCGCAACGACCCAGGACTGGCAGCTGCCGGCCGTGCACGTGCCCGCCAAGCAGGCATGCCCGCAGCGACCGCAGTTGTTGCGATCGGTCTGCGTGTCGACGCACGCGTCTCCGCAATGTGTAGTGTTGGTGCCGCATGCGACGACGCACTGGTACGTGCCGCCCGTCGCAACGCAGCTCGAGACGCCCCCGTCGGGCGACATGCAGGGCGAGCCGCAGGCGCCGCAGTGAGTCGAGTCGTTGGGAACGCAGCCGCCGTCGCACGCCAGCTCACCGGTCGTGCACGTCGGTGCCGCGGCGGCATCGGGAATCGTCGCGTCGGTCGCTGCGGCGTCGACAGGGACCGAATTGACGGGCGCTGCGTCGCCGGCGGCCGCGTCCCCCATCGAGCCTCGAGGGGACGGGTTCACTACGACCGTGCTTCCGGAGTCGTCCGTATCGCTTGGTGCACTGGCGTCGGTCGTGAAGCTGCTGCCTCCGCTGCAGCCCACGAAGGCTGCCATGAGCAGTCCAACCAAGAATCTGGCACCTGAAAGCGCGCGTTCGGTAGACATCGTCCCCTCTTTCGGTGAAAACCGAAACCTGCATGCGCCATCGCACATGAACGGCCACGGTTCAAGATTGACCTGCCTCAACTCTCCTATCGGCCAGGTGGGGGAAAGGTTGCGTGGCTTTTTTCCGAGGGCGCGCGTACGCGTTACCGAGGGGGTTCGTTCATGAAACAGCCCCGACACGGGAAAGGTCGGCCCGTGGTGGCGAGACCGTGACCTCGCTTCCCTCTGAGCGACCTTCGCCCGACGGCCCCCTTCATCCAGGCAAACCTTCGCGTTCGCGGTCCTCCGGTCAGACGACGCGGACGCGCATCCGTCGGCGTCTCTCGTGCCTGCCTGGTGCCTGTCTGCCGACCGCCCTGCCAACGGGCCCGGGGTCAGGATCATGACGGCGACGGCCAGGCCACGCTCCATTCGGGGAAGGTCCTGCGTCGGCTTCGTGCACGGACAGCGTCAGCGCCGCGTCGATGGAGCCCACCGGTGACACTCTCGTGCCTGTTCCGTTCAAAGCTCCGGCAGAGACGAATATCGCGTACGTCTCGTCTACCAGGCACGGCGTGTCCTTCGGCTCGCCAGTCGCGTTGCACGCTCCTCTGTCGTATCCGGCCCCCGCATCTCTCGACGGCGGCGGGAGAACGAACACCGTACTGTCCGTGTCACTGGCGTCGGTCGCGAGATTGCTGGCGTCGGGCGCGTTCGACGAGCCGCGAGCCGTGAACGACGAGCCGCACGCGACAATCGCTGAATTTCCCACAAGAGCGACGCAAATTAGCATTAGAGAGAGAAACGGCCTCGGACCTGGTCGAGGTTCGTGCTTCTCTTGAAGTCAGAGCCCGAGCACCGCCATCGCGACTCCGTCCTCTCCTTTGCCTCCAGTGTTGCTCACTCCACCCCCGGCACCGCCAGGACCGCCGGTGCCAAAGTTCCCGACCTTTGTGATGAGCGCTGTTTGGGTCGGTACAGTGCCGACGTAGCCGATTGCGACGGACACGCCACCCGCGCCGCCGCCCCCGCCGCTGCCACCCCCGCCGCTGCCACCCGTTCCGCCGAGGCATCCCGGAGGAGAGCTCGAACCCGCGACGCCTCCCGACTGTCCCGCCTGCCCCGAGCCACCTTGGCCTCCTTTCTGACCGTCTCCGGTCGTGAGTGAAGCGACGTCGAGCGCTATCGTAGACTGGTAACTGATCAGGGCGAAACTTGCGCCGCCGCCGCGACCGGCGGTACCGCCAGCACCACCGCAACCGCCACAGCCGCCAGCACTCCCGCCTCCCCGTCCGGCCGTTCCAGAGTTGCCACCTCCACCTCCGCCTCCCTGTGCAATCGAGGCGTTCGAACCGGCCACCCCTGCCGCGGCCGACCAGCCGTGATTGGCGAGTGCGCCGTGGCTTGTGGCGCCGGCCGCTAGCGGGGCATCCGGAGAAGGAGACCCGTTGCCACCGCTGCCAGTCCCGCAAGCGCCAGTTCCCCCGGCGCCGGGCTGTCCGCCGCTCAGCGATGGCGTCCCAGGTAAGCCAGAAACGGAAGGGGGCCCGCCCGCTCCTCCTGCTCCCCCCGCTGACTGGTCTCCATTCACGCACGTGCATTGCACTTGCGCACCGCCCGTTCCTCCATCCGCATCATTCCCGCTCGACGCCTGCGGCCTCGCGTAATTACTCCCCCCATCCCCGCCCGCCCCGGCGACTCCGTCCCCCGCTTTCATCACGACCCTTCGAAACGTCACGACGGACTGATTCGCGAAGACCGCGATGCTCGACTCGCCCGGCATCTGTCCGCTCTGAGCGTCGAACTCGAGATCCTCGAAGGTCGCTCCCGCCGTCAGCGAATCGACCTCGAGCGCGTAGCCGGTCGTCGACGGCGTGACCTTCGCGGCGTTGCTCGCCTGGTACGTCCAGCCGGCGCAATCGAAGCCACCGTAGACCCCGACGCCGTCTTGGCTCGCGCCGACGACCAGGTGCTCGTCGTAGGTCCCGGAGCACACGAAGACCCGCTTCGGTCCGAGAAGCG
>CALFNG010000048.1 GCA_937902985.1 uncultured Myxococcales bacterium | reverse complement strand
CCGTCCCTGCGCCGGTGGACTCGTCCGCGTCGGCCGCGCCCGTCGCGTCGGCCGCGGCAGCCCCCGCCGAGACGGCGAGCGCCGCGACTCCCCCAACCCCGCCAAACCCGGGATCGACCAAGGTCACCGTCAAGAGCGATCCGAGCTGGGCGGGATGCCACCAGAGCTACGAGGCGAAGAAGAAGGACGTAGCCAAGGACGTGGCCGCAATGGCGGCCGGCTGCGCGAAGGTCACCAAGCTGAAGATCTCAGGCAAACAGCTCACCGGCAAGCAGAGCGACCAGGACCCGCCCCAGAGCTTTCCGCTGAAGGCCGAGGCCAATCACTGCTACCGCGTATACGCGCAGGCCTCCGAGGGCATCAAAGATCTCGACCTTGCCGTGAAGGACTCGACGGGCGCGATCGCCGGTGAAGACAGCACCGATGATCCGAGCCCGGTGATCGCCGAAGATGGCGCGCTTTGCTTCAAAGAGAACGACGCGGCGACCATCGTCGTCTCCGTCGGGATGGGCAAAGGCAACTACGCGCTGGAAATATGGAATGACTGAGAGAGCTCCCGTTCTCTCCGCTCTCCCCGTGAAGTCTTCTGGCGAGCGAGCTACTCGTGACGAAGCGCGTCGATGGGATCGAGGCCCGCCGCGCGACGCGCGGGGATGAAGCCGAAAGCCACGCCGGTCGCTCCGCTGACGGCGATGCTGATCGCGATGGCGAGCGGGCTGAGCGCCATGTGCCACTCGAGCATCGCCTGGAGCGCGACGATCGCAAGGGCCCCGAGACCGACGCCGGCGACGCCGCCGAGGACCGAGAGCGCGACCGCCTCGACCAGGAACTGGGTGCGGATGTCGCCCTGGCGAGCGCCGATCGCCATGCGAATGCCGACTTCGCGCGTCCGCTCGGTGACGCTGACGAGCATGATGTTCATGACCCCGATGCCGCCGACGATGAGGCTGATCGCGGCGACGAAGATCAGGAGGTCGGTCAAGATGCCGTAGATGCGATTCTGGAGATCGGCGAACTCCTTCTGCGTACGGATCGTGAAATCGGGGTCGCGACCCGCCTCGATGTGATGCCTCTGGCGCAAGATCGCCTCGATCTGGCGGACGGCCCGGTCGGTGGTGTCGGGCGCGGTCGCCGAGGCCACGAGCGCGCCCGCGAACCCCGGCGGCGTGTGGAGGATGCGCGCGCGGAAGCTCGTGGACGGCATCAGCATGATGTCGTCTTGATCGAGCCCGAAGGGCGCCTCGCCTTTCGAAGCGAGCACGCCGACCACCCGGAACGGATAGCGGCCGATGCGGATCGTGCGGCCGACGGGGTCTTCGGTGCCGAAGAGATGCTGGGCCACGGTCACGCCGACGATCACGACCTTCGACTTGGTCAACTCGTCGTGGACATCCCAGGCCGAGCCGCGCTCGACCGGCCAGTTTCGCACGACCAGGTACGACAGCGTCGTTCCGATGGCCTGCGTCGCCCAGTTCTGGTCTCCGTAAACGGCCTGCACGGCCGAGCGCACGGCGGGAGCGATCGCCACGATGCTGGTGGACTCGCGAATAATCGCGCGGCCGTCGTCTTCGGTGAGGCGCATGCCCGCGCCCTGCGCGCCGCGCGCGCCGGACGCCTGTACCGACTGCGGAAAGACGACGATGAAGTTCGAGCCGATGTTCTGGATCTGCTGCGACACGTGCTCGCGCGCGCCGGATCCCAGCGCGGTCACCGTGACGACCGCGGCCACCCCGATGAGGATGCCGAGGACCGTGAGCGACGCGCGCATCGGGTTGCGCACGACCGCGCGGAAGGCGAGGCGGATGCCGTCGAGGAACGCGCGCATCTCACTCGACTCGCAGCGCCGCCATCGGGTCGAGCTTCGCCGCTCGCCACGCGGGAAGGAACCCGAAGACCGTTCCGATCGCGATGCTCGTCGTCACGGCGATCCCCAGCGATTCGGGACTCGGCATCATCGGCGACGACAGGATCCTGCCGATGGCGATCGTGATCCCGCTCCCGACGAAGATGCCGAGGAGGCCGCCGATCATCGTCAAGACGATGGCCTCGACGAGGAACTGAACCAGGATGTCTCCCTCGCGGGCGCCGATCGACATGCGGATTCCAATCTCCCGCGTTCGCTCGGCGACGCTCACGAGCATGATGTTCATGACCCCGATGCCGCCGACGAGGAGGCTGACGAGGGCCACGCCGAGCGCCAGGGTCGACAGCGTCGCTAGAATGGCGTTCGTCGACTGCCTGAGCTCGGCCTGCGAGTTGACGATGAAGTCCTCGCGGCCGCGCTCGACGCGGTGTCGCTGCCGCAGGATCCCCTCGATCTGGGCCTTGGCGCGCGCGGTCGTCTGGTCGCTCGTCGCGCTGACGAGCAGCTGATCGGTGCGCCCCGGCGACGTGTGCATCACGCGGGCGCGGAACGAGCCGATCGGCATCATGAGGAGATCGTCCTGGTCGTCGCCGAAGAACGAGGTCCCGCGCGACGCGAGGACGCCGATGACCGTGTACGGCGACCGCCCCACCCGCATCACGCGACCCACCGGATCGGCGTTGCCGAAGAGGTTCGTGGCCACGGTCTGGCCGATGACGCAGACCTTGGTCTTGAAGATCTCGTCGCTCTCGGTCCAGATCGCGCCGTTGGCGACGGCGTAGCGGCGGATCGGAAAGAACGGCAACCCGGTGCCGATGAGCGTCGTCGACCAGTTCTTGTCTCCATAGACGACCTGCCCGGCCGTCGACAGCCAGGGCGCGACCGCGGAGACGCTCACGGCGTCGCGCGCGATGGCCTTGCCGTCGGCCTCCGTGAGCCGCCCCGCGCTCTTCGAACGGACCCCCGAGGCCTGCGTGGGCTGGGCGGAAACGTAGAGCGCGTTGGCCGCGACGCTGTCGATCGCGTTGCTGATCGAATCGGTCGCGCTCGTCGCCGCAGCCGTGACGATGACGACCGCGGTGATGCCGATGAAGATGCCGAGCACGGTCAGCGCCGCGCGCATCTTGTTGCGCGCGATGGCGCCGAGCGCAAGTCTCAGGGCTCCGAGGAGCGTCGCGATCAAGGCCCGCTCCCCGGGAGCGACGTGGAGCGCGACGTGGACCGAGGACGCGCGAGCGCGAAGAGGAGCGCCGCGCGAACGGCGGTCGCGAGCGCGAGCGCGACGATTGCCACGGCGGCGCGCACCGGCGTCAAGAACGACAGGCCCACCCCGCCGGGCACCGCATCCATGTGCGAGGCCCCGATCCACACGAGCAGAGGCGCCGAGACCACCAGGAGGACGAGCGAATACGTGCTCGACACCCGCAGGCACTGGGTGCGATCGAGCCGCGGCAGGCCGTTCTTGCCGCCGAACCGCGCGCCCACGACGGCCTCGAGAACGACGCTGCACGTCAGCGGGATCCACAGGTCACGGGTGCCGACCGTGGTGTCGATCAGGATTCCGACGACCTGACCGCCGAGGGTGCCGCCGAGCATCGCCGGATAGCGAGCGATCGCGAGCCAGCCGCCGGCGAAGAGCTCTTCCTCGTCTTCGAGATCTTCCGTCACGCGGGCCGCCTCGGGTTGAAGGCCGTCAGGAGCAAGTACCGCAGGAGGACGGTGCAGGAGACCGTGGCGAACACGAGCCCGGCGAGAACGACCGAACCCGAGGCCGCGGCGCTACCGAGGAACGCGAAGGTCGGGTCGAGCCACTTCTGGTATCCCGCGAGGAGGACGAACGCCACGAAGAGCAGCGTGGCCGCCGTGAGCGGGACAACCGTGTACCAGAACGCCAGCCGGAAGCGCTGATCGTTGGTCGCCGGGTGACCCAGGCTGCGACGAGCCCAGCGGGCCCCGAACCACGCCAGCGCGATCTCGCTCGCGAGCAGCACGAACCAGGCGTGCTGCGCGACGCCTAGGCTCAGCACCAGGGCCAGGTAGGCGGAGCCGGCGATCGACCCGAGGAGCGAACCGAGCGCCATCATCAGGAACACGCCGAAAGGGACGGGCTCGCCCACCCTCGCGGCCGCGAGGTCGCGGGCATCGCTGAGGTGCGCGACGGGAGCCGCGGTGTCGTCGGCGCGCGGCAAGTTCGCGAGCTCGGTCGCGGCGTCGAGCGGCTCGTCTTGCAGGACGTCGGTCACGACGCGGCCGTCGCGCATCGTGACGACGCGCGAGGCACACGCGGCGATGTCGCGCTCGTGCGTGACGAGGACGATCGTGATCCCGCGGTCGCGATTGAGCTTCTGGAGCAGCGCGAGCACCTCGAGGCTGGTCCGCGTGTCGAGGTTGCCCGTGGGCTCGTCGGCGAGGAGGAGCGGCGGATCGGTCACGAGCGCCCTCGCGATGGCCACGCGCTGCTGCTGGCCGCCCGAGAGCTGGTTCGGCGTGTGATCGAGGCGCTCGCCCAGGCCGACCGACACGAGGGCCGCCGTCGCGCGCTTCCGCCGCTCCCTCGAACTCACGCCGCGGTACTGGAGGGGGAGCTCGACGTTCTCGAGCGCCGTCGTGCGCGAGAGGAGGTTGAAGCCCTGGAAGATGAACCCGATGACGCGGTTGCGGACGATGGCGCGCGAGTCGCCGGCGCGCGCCCCGACGTCGATTCCCGCGAGCGTGTACGTGCCGCGCGTAGGCCGATCGAGGCAACCGAGGATGTTCATCATCGTCGACTTGCCCGAACCGCTCGTGCCGACGATGGCGACGAACTCGCCGTTCGCGATCGAGAGGCTGACGTCGCGCATCGCGCGGACGGTCGAGCCGCCTGTGTCGTACTCCTTCGAGACCTCGGACAGCTCGACGATCGGCGGCTGCCCTTGGAAGAGCGGGGCCACGGCGACCATCAGAATATCCTTTTCTTCTTCTTGTCTTCGACGTCGGTCTCGTCGGTCACGACGCGGCTGCCCATGGCGAGCGAGGGATCGGTCACCTCCGTGTAGATACCGTCGGTGATCCCCACCGAGACGACGCGCATCTCGTCTTTCTCGTCGCCGAGCTTGTCGCTCGTGAGGACCCAGATCCGCGACTGCCCCTTGGGGAGCGCGGCCTCCGGCGCCTGCAAGATCGGCTTGCCGTCCGGCCCCGTCGGCGGCGTCGGCCGGTAGCGAAGCGCGGCGTTCGGCAGGCGAGGCACGCCGTGCGCCTCGTGCGTGTGCACGGTGATGGTCGTCGTCATCCCCGGGCGGAGCTTCTCGTCGGGGTTGTCGACGTCGACGACCGCCGAATAGGTGACGACGCCCGAGACGTTGTTCGGGCTGAAACGGACCTGCGTGATCTTGCCCCGGAAGACCTCGCCGGGGAACGCGTCGACCACGCAGTCGGTGTCCATCCCGTCGGCGATCTTGCCGACGTCGGCCTCGTCGACGTCGGCGAGGATGCGCATCTTGCGGAGGTCTTGGGCGATGACGAAGAGCACCGCCACCTGAAAGCTCGATTGCACCGTGGCGCCCGGGTCGATGCCCCGGGTGACGACGACCCCGTCGACCGGCGAGTAGATCTTCGTGTAGCCGAGGTTCGCGTTCGACTGCCGGAGCTGCGCTGTCTGCGCGCCGAGGGCCGCCTGCTGGCTCGAGATGGTCGCCATGGCCGCGTCGTAGGTGGCGCTCGCCGCGTCGAGGTTGCCCTTGGCCGTATCGAGGTCCGCGCGGCTCGCGAGGTTCTGCGCGAAGAGCCGCTCGGTCCGATCGGCCGTGACGCGCGCGATCTCACGCTGGGCCTTCGAGCTGGCCGCGGTGGCCTTGGCCTGTTCGAGCTGCGCACGACTCGCGAGGAGGTTCGCCTGCTGGGCGCTCACCTGCGTGCCGTAGATGAGCGGGTCGATCTCGGCGAGGACGTCGCCCTTCTTCACGACCGAGTTGTAGTCGACGTAGACCTGCGTCACCCGGCCGTTGACCTGCGCGCCGACGTTGACCTCGAGGAGCGGCTGCACGGTGCCGGTGGCCTGCACGTTCTCGAGCACGTCGCCGATGGCGACCGGAGCGGTCGTGAAGCGCGCGGGCGGCGGCGGTCGGTGCAGCGAGGCCCAGGCGAGCCCGGCCCCGATGGCCAGAACGGCTCCGAGACCGACGGCGAGGCGTCGCACCCACCGCCTGGCGCCCTCTTCCGCGGCGAGCGCCTTCTTCAACTCTTCGGTGGCGGCAATGGTGTCGGTCATGGAGAGCGATCGGCGCGGAGTGCCTAGTCGGAGATCAGGCTAACAGCTCTCGGATGCTTGCGAAGATGGGCAAGTGGCGTGCGTCCCGGGGACCGAGCAGGGCGAACGCCAGGTGTGAACAGCGGCGCGAGCGGGGCGATACAATGTGGTGCCATGTCGGGTTCATCCGAACCCTTTCCCCGCGTCCCGCGTTCCCCCTGGTTTCTCGGGCTTCGCGCCCGGCGGCCAGCGAGGGGAATGGCGACCGGGCCACTGGACGCCCCACGGAGCCGCGCTCGGACATCCCCCCCGGCGCGACGTTTGACAAGGGCCCGCAGCCACGTAATCTGCGCAGCCCCTTCCCCGGAGCGTCCCGATGGTCTCCTCTACCCAGCAGTTCGAGCGCATTCGCAAGCGCAAGATGACGACCAGCGGCAAGCGCAACAAGCGCGAACGCCGCGCCCTCGGCACCCCGGCCTTCCCCGTGCACATCGCGGGCTATGACGCGAACGCCGCCGACGCGCCCCGCAAGCCGAAGTGACGTGAGCGACGCTCGAGAGGAAGCGCGCCGCCTCCTTCGAGCTCCCGATCCCGGAGTAATTCGGGGCCGCCTGGGGTTCCGCTAGGCGAGCTTCGCTGACTTCCGTGGAGGCGTGGGCTCCCCTGACTGAGCGGCTCGACAGTCGGGCGAGCCGATCGGGCCGCTTCGCTGAGAGACGCATCTCCCAGGCGAGCCAACTGGGCCGCTTCGCTGAGAGACGCATCTCCCAGGCGAGCCGATCGGCCCGCTTCGCTGAGAGACGCGTCTCTCGCTAGAGCGAGCGGTGGCCAAGCCAAACGGGTCCGGCTCGGCGGGCGCCGCGCGCAGACGTACTTCCTGTACGTCGAGCACGGCGAGCGCCGAGACGGGCCCGTTTCGCGACGCCGCCGCTCGCTCTAGCTGCGGCCCGGCGGTCGCGACAACGCGTCGATCGCGCCAAGGACCTCCATCTGAACGACGCCGCGCCGGTTCCGCCGGATCGGCGACCCGTCGAGTTCGACGATGGTGAACCGATCGACCACGACCCCGGTTCGCGTCAGGGCGTCCGAAGCGATGATCTGAACGTTGGCACGAAAGAGCGCCAGGGTGATGGCCAGGAGCAACCCGGGTCGGTCGAAGGTTTCGACCGTGAGGACGGCCAGCCCCTCGTCGGCATCTTCGTCGAACGTCACTCGCGTCGACGCGCCGGGAGGCACCGTGCGAGACGAGCGCGCGCGCTCGACGGCGGACTCGATCGACAGCTCGCCGTTGATGAGCTGACGCAGGAGCGCGCCGATGCGTTCGATGTCGACCTCGGCGACCGGCATCGTGTGGTCGGCTCCCACGTCGCGCCTCAGCCACAAGAAGTCGACGGCCTCTGACGCGCCCTCGCTACCCGGGATGCGGCGCGTGTACGCTTGTGCCGACAGCACGTCCATCCCCTGGATCACGAGCGCCGCGCTGATAGACGACAGGAGACCGGGCCGGTCGTCGGCGACGACGACGATCACGCCGACCCCTCCGCGCTGCTGACGCCAGATCTCGATGTGTGCTGCGGAGCCCGCGCGCCTGGCGACAATAGCCGCGTGCTGGCTGATGGCCGCGCGGTCGAACGCCTTGAGGTACCGGTCTGGCATTGACGCGCGAAACGCCGGAGTGGGATCGAGGGGGAACGAAGCCCGCATCATGGTCGAGACTATTGACCCCCAACGCGGCACGACGAGTTGCGCGTGCGTTTCAGGGGCGTGTCTTTGCCTACGTTTTGCTTCGCGCGCAGTAGAGTGAGGCTGTGCGCTCCGCCCGTGTCCTCTCGCCGCGCTTGCCGCGCTTGCCGCGCTCGTCGCGCTCGTCGCGCTCGTCGCGTGTTCCGTCGATCGCGTCGTTGACGCGATCGCTCGTTTCGCCCCTTCGTCTCGTCTCGCCGCCAGTGCTCTTCCTGTCGTCGCTCGCGGCGGGGACCGTGCTTGCCCTGGGCGCGAGCATTCCGCTGGCGCGGGGCGACGCGAAGCCACCGACGATCTCCGCCGCCGAAGTGAAAGAGGGAATGAAAGGCTACGGGCTCACGGTCTTCAAAGGGACGCAGCCCGAGCGCTTCGACGTCGAGGTCATCGGCGTCCTCCATCATTTCCGGCCGGGGCAAGATCTCATCGTCATCAAGACCCCGAACCCGCGCCTCGACATCGTGAAGACCGTGCGGGGCATGAGTGGCAGCCCCATCTATCTCGACGGGCGACTCGCCGGCGCTTACTCGTACAGCCTCGCCGCGTTCGAGGTCGAACCGGTCGCGGGCGTCACGCCGATCGATCTCATGCTCACCGAGATGCGCCGGCCCATCCCGCCGGGCTTCTGGCCGGTCACCGGCGGCGGCCCCCTGCCTGCGGCGAGGGCCGCGAACCCGCTCGCGCCCGCGCACCACGCCTCGCTCGATGCCTTCGACGGACTCCCCGGCGCGTACGACCTCGAAGAGCACGCCCGCCAGCTAGCGGCGCGTCTGGGCACGGGACCCGACGCGACGCGCTCGATGATCCCCGCGGCCACGCCGCTCATGATGGCGGGAGTCGGCGATCGCGCTCGCGAAGCCCTCCGCAAGCTCGTCGAGCCGCTCGGTCTCGAGCCGCTCCAGGGCGGCGGCGGGAGCGAGAACGATCCCACGGCGCCGCAGCACTACGTGGGGGGCGGCGGCCTCGGCGTACAGCTCGCTCGCGGGGACGTCTCGGTCATGGGCCTCGGCACCACGACCTACGTCGACGGTGCGGGCAAGGTCGCCGGCTTCGGACACCCCATGCTCAACGGCGGCGACGAAGCCCTACCGGCGTGCATCGGGCGCGTCTTGTGGATCGACGCGAGTGCGCAGGCGTCTCACAAGGTCGGTGAATGCGCGCGCCCTCTCGGCACGCTGGTCCAGGATCGCCAGACCGCGATCATCGTCGACGAAGGCGTCGTGGCACCGGTCATTCCCGTCGATGTCGACATCACGGGCGTCGTCGGCGCACCGCGTACGCACTGGCACGCCGAAGTGACGGAAGACAAGTTCCTCGCGCCGGGCCTCGCCGCCACCGTCGTCGAGTCCGTCATCGAGGCCACGGCCAGCGAACGTCGTGACCTCACGTGGAAGATGACGTCCCGGGTCACGATCGCCGGCCACGGCGCCGTCGACCTCGAAGACGTGGGCATCGCGAGCGGCGGCTCGCCGGACGCGTCGGACTGGATCCGATCGAAGCTCGTGACGACGGTCGGCGACGTCATGAACAACCCCTGGGAGCGCGTACACATCGAGGGCGTACAGGCGCGCTTCGAAGTGAAATACACCCGCGACCTGTGGAGGCTACGCGGCGTCGAGGTGCTCGACCCCGTGGTCGACGGGGGCGAGAAGGTGCGCCTCAGGCTGCACCTCGTGCCCGAGAACGGACCCGAGGTCACGCGCATTGCCGAGACGACCATGCCCCTCGAGCTCGCCGGCAAAGACGTCGAGGTCGAGGTCTTGCCGGGCTACGAGGTCGTTCCCGAGCTCCCGGCGCCGGAGAGCCTCGACCAGCTCCTGGCGAACGAACCGCGCCAGACCGCGGTCGGGCGCTCGGCGGTCCTCCAGTTCCACGTACCTTCGCAGGGCATCGCGTACCTGGGACACGTGACCCAGCGCCTGCCGGTCTTCGCGCTCGACGCGCTCCGCCCCCAGAGCAGCGACACCGGCCCCGAGGCCTTCCAGAGCTGGTCGCGCACCGTCGTCCCCCTCGATCTCTATATCGAGGGCCACGACAAGGTGAAGGTGAAGGTCCGGAACGTCGTGCGTTGAGCACGCACGAACCTGGTCTGCGTTGAGCACGCACGAACCTGGTCTGCGTTGAGCACGCACGAACCTGGCTTGTCTCCAATGGCCAGGGACTGGGTCGATCAACCACATCAGCTACCACAACGGCGCCGTGTACTACCGCGGCTTCGCCGACGGCATCTCGGCGTTCGTCGAGAAGATCGCCTGCCCGTGAGGTAGTCGAGGGCTCGAGCGCACCTCGCAACCGCGGGCGCGCTCGTCCACGCTCGTCCGCATGCGCGCGACGGCCGCGTCGCCCATCCTGCATCCCGTCGGGATCAGCTCGCGACCAGACGTCCGAGCCGGACCATGGCGGTGGTCGTTCTCTCGTCCCAGCCCTGAGCGAAGTTCAGGCGGATGAAGTGGCGGTACTTTTCCCGCGCAGAGAACAGCGGGCCGGGGGCGATGCTGATGCCCTCGGCGAGCGCGCGATGATACGGAACGGCGCGCTGCTCTCGCCGCCCGCCAGCGACGGCGCCCTCGAAGGGATCACGCGCGGGGTCGTGTTCGAGCTCGCGCGCGAGCTCGGGATCCCGGTTCGCGAGGAGTCGCTGGGCACGTACGACCTCCGGGTCGCGATGAGGTGATCCTCGTCGGCACCGGCGCGGGACTCGTTGCGGTTCGCAGCGTCGACGGACGCGCGCTGGCGTCGTGTCCCGGCCCACTCTTTCGCCGACTCGAGCCCGCGTTCGAGGCGCTGGTCCGCCGCGAGGTTTGAGGGCCCGGACGCGTACCGGGGCGGATGCGGACCCGGACGCTCGCCACCCCCCCCGCGATTTCGGGCGTGCCCGCCGCGAACGTTTCGTGTTACGCGTGCCCGTCCGATGACGTCGCGCCCCCTCGCCGTCGCCCCGCTGGCCATCGCGGGCGCTGCGCTCGCGCTCTCGAGCTCGATCGACGCCACGGCGCGAGACTCCGAGGGCACCGCGGCCACGCGCGCGATGATCGTGACGCCGAGGCCGTCGAAGCGGCGAGGTCACGCGGCCGACGCGACGGCCGCGCGAGGCCGCACGTTCTGCGTCCTCGGGAACTGCTCGTGCACCGAGGGACACCTGCCCGAGCCCGCAGTCGGGGCGGTCTGCCCGCCCGAGACGGTCAACGTCGACGACCGATTCTGCATCGACCGCTACGAGGCCTCTCTGGTCGAGGTCATGGCCGATGGGCAAGAGACCTCGTGGCCGCCGTTCAACGCCGTTCAGTCGGGGCACGCGGTCCGCGCAGTCAGCCTTCCCAACGTCTATCCGCAGGCGTACATCAGTGGTTCAGAGGCGGAGCATGCGTGCGAGGCCGCGGGCAAGCGGCTGTGCGCTCCGGTCGAGTGGCGAAAGGCCTGCATGGGCCCGCGGTCGCAGACGTTCGGCTACGGCAGCGAGCGCGTCGCGGGGCGCTGCAACGACCAGGGGCGGAGCCCCATGCTGCGAATCTTTCCGCAGGTCGCCACCTCGTGGAACCACATCGGTCTCCTCGACATGAACGACCCGCGCCTGAACCAGCTGCCGGACACCCTGTCGTTGACCGGGGCACACGACGGCTGCACCAACGAGTATGGCGTCTTCGACATGGTCGGCAATCTGCACGAGTGGACGAACGATCCGCACGGCACCTTCCAGGGCGGCTACTACCTCGACACGCACCTGAACGGCGACGGTTGCTCGTATCGAACGGTCGCCCACGACGTGACGTATCACGACTACTCGACGGGCTTCCGTTGCTGCGCGGACCCGAAGGTCTCGGAGTAGCCGCTTCGACCGAGCGCGACTCCGTGTTCGTCGAGCTCGGCGCGCTGGTGCGGCTCGCCGTTCCGATCGCCCTCGCGCAGCTCGGACTCCTTGCCATGTCGCTGGTGGACACCGCGGCCATCGGTCGCGTCTCCGTCGACGATCTCGCGGGCGCGGGGATCGGGCGATCGATCGGCTTCGGAACGGCTGTCGTCGGCATCGGCCTCGCGGGAGGCCTCGATCCCCTGGCGGCGCAGGCGATCGGCGCGGGAGAACCCGGTCGGGCGTGGCAAGCGTTCGTCACGACATTGCGCGCCACGCTCCTGCTCTGGCCTCTCTTGATGGCCGCTGCGTTCGCCGTGACGCTCTCGTTGCCCGCGATCGGGCTCGACGCAGCCGTCATCTCTCGCGTGCGTCTCTACATCGCAGGGCAAGCTCCGGGGTTCGCGGCGGTCCTCGCGTTCACGTCGGCCAAGACGTTCCTCCAGGCCCACGGGCGCACGAGCCCGGCCCTCGTCGGCAGCGTCGTCGCCAACGTGATCAACGTCCCGGTGAGCAACTTGCTCGTGCGAGGCGACGGCGCGCTGCGAGCCGTCGGCCTCCCTGCGATGGGACTGCCCGCCCTCGGAGCGCTCGGGGGCGGCATTGCGTTCAGCATCGCCGCCGTCGTCCTGCTCGTCTTCGTGGGCGCCGCGGCGCTCGAGTGCCGCCCGAAAGAGGCGTCGCCGCCCATTCCGCTCCGCACGGTGCTTCGCATCGGAATGCCGATCGGCCTCCAGATGTTCGCGGAGGTCGGGGCCTTCTCGCTCGTCGCGCTCCTCTCGGGGGCGCTCGGACCCCAGGTGGCGTCCGCGCATCACGTCGCGATCGGCCTCGCGACCTTCATGTTCATGGGCGCGCTGGGCGTGAGCAGCGCGACCGCCGTGCGCGTGGCTTACGCGATCGGGCAAGGCAGGTCGCCGCGAAGTGCCGGCGCGCTGGGGATGGGCCTGGGCGCGACCGGCATGCTGTTCGGCGCGGCGGCGTTCGCTTCGATCCCCGGGGTCTTCATTCGCGTCTTCACGACCGACGAGCAAGTCGTCGCGATCGGGGTCGAGCTGCTGCGGATCGCGGCGCTCTTTGCCATCTTCGACGGGGTTCAGGCCGTGGCCACGGGCGCGCTGCGCGGCGCGGGCGACGTACGGTTCCCGTTCCTCGCGAACATCGTCGCGCACTGGTTCGTCGGCTTCCCGGCGGCGATGGTGCTCGGCTTCGTCCTCCACGGCGGCGCGAAGGGCCTCTGGTGGGGGCTCACCGCCGGGCTCGTGCTCGTCGCCGTGACGCTGGCCACGCGCTTCGCCGTCATCACGCGGCGCCCGATCGCGCGCGTGTGAGGCGCGAGCCCCGCGGCCGACAGCCGGATGGCAGACGGGATACGCTGGCGTCTCGTCCACATGCCTACGCACTCCCTCCCGCCCATCGATCCGCGCCGCGCCGTGGTGCGCGTCGCAATCTCTTTTGCCGGCGGACTCGCCGCGTTCGGCGTCGCGGTGTTGCAGATCCGGCCGACCGGCGCCGCGTTCATCGCGTGGGACGTCTTCGGCCTGGTGCTCCTCGTCCTCTCCTGGGCGGGGATCGTGCGGGCCGACGCGATGGATACGCGGCTTCGCGCGAGCTCCGAAGACCCCGGCCGCACGCTGGTCTACGTCATCATCGTGCTGGCGTCGGCCGTGAGCTTGCTGGGCGCCACGCTCCTGGTCAGGAACCCGCACACGCTGCCCTCCGAGCTCGCGCAGTACGCCGCCGCTCTGTGCCTGCTGACGGTCGCGCTCGCGTGGACGATGACCCACACCGCGTTCACCTTCCGCTATGCACATCTTTACTATCGCGAAGACTCGGAGGGCATCGGCGGCATCTCGATCCCGGGCGACATCCCACCGACCTATTTCGATTTCGCTTACTTCGCATTCACGATCGGAATGTGCTTCCAGGTCTCCGACCTCTGCGTGACCAGCCACCAGATCCGGCGCACGGTCCTGCTTCACGCGGTCATCAGCTTCGCGTACAACTCGATCGTCCTCGCGTTCGTCCTTAACCTCGTCTTCAGCGCGGGGTGAGCGCGGCGTGACGGGACGCGGCGAAGCCCCTAGACCGCGAAGTACTCGTCGTAGCGGGCGCCCGCGGCGGGACCGAAAAGGAGCCCGCAGGCCTCGCGGAGGCCGGGCGCGTCGACGAGCGCCTGGCGCGACACCACGAGGGCGATCTTCGAGCGGCGCCTCAGGAAATCGTCGAGCCTGACCACCATCTCGTGACGGGCCGCGAGCTCGATCTCGCAGCGGAGATACTCGGCGTTCTCGATCAGCACTTCGGCCATTCGTGGATCCCGGCGGATGTCCTCGAGGAGCACGAACGCCTGGGCCCCGTAGCGGCGCCAGAGCCGCGGCGTCAGCTTCTCCGAGGAGCGCGGCGACGTGAGGCCATCGAGGTCCATGAGCTTCGCCTGATGCCAGAACTCGCGGCGCGCCCCGGCGGGAGGTTCGCCGTACCAGCGCGCATCGGAGTAGGGCAGGTCGACGCCGAGGAGACGCACCTGCTCGGCGACCTCTTCGCCCACGTTCAGGCAGTCGGTCAGCTTGCCGCCGAAGATACTCAGGTGCTTCGACTCGGGGTTCACTTCGACGACGTGCTTGCGCGAGAGCTGCATCCAGTCGGTCGTCTTCTTCCCTTTGCGCTTGCTCTGGTTCTCGTCGACGGCGACCGCGAGCGGGCGCACGCCGCACCGCTCGGCGATGACGTCACCCGCGCCGAGCGGCCTGGGGAGACGAAGTCGCTTGTTGATGTTGTCCAGCACGAACCGGCGATCGTCGTCCGTCACGTCAGCCACCGGGCTGTCGACGCGAATGTCTGTGGTACCGATGCACGTCCGAGGCCCCATCGGAATGACGAAGAAGAGGCGCCCGTCGTCGGCGAAGAACGTGAGCACGCGCCGGTTGGGGGTGAGTCGATCGACGATGAGGTGAATGCCCTTCGAAAATACGTGCTTGTGCGCAGTCCGTACGCGAGCCTGCGCGTTCATCGGATCGACGAAGGGGCCCCCGGCGTTGAGGAGCACCCTCGAGCGAATGGTGATGGCGCTCCGATCGGCCCCGTCGACACCCGCGACGTCGCGCGCCGAGGTGACCCAGACGCCGTCTTCGCCGCGAGCCGAACCGACGGCTTCGACGTAGTTGGTCGCGATGCAACCGTAGTTGAGCGCGCCGCGAATGAAGTTCCAGACGAAGCGTGCATCGTTGTCGTGGAGATACGCGTCGGAGTACTCGAACCCGCCGTCGCTCCCGCCCATGTCGATGATGGGCTCTTCGCGCTCGATCGTGGCGCGGGTCAGCCAGCGCGGGGGCCTGGTGAAGAAGTTCCCGATCAGCCAGTAAAGCCACGTTCCGAGCACGAGCTTGAGGAGACCGTGGCGAAACCCCCTGGCGTGCACCGCATAGAACCGGATCTCCTGAACGGTCGACGGGTAGCTCCGGATCAGGTGATTGCGCGACAGACAGAGCTTCCGTACGAGCCCGAATTCGAACGACTCCATGTACTTGATGCCGCCCCAGGCCAGGTTCGACGACTCCTGGCTCGTGAACGACGCGAAGTCTCCCTTGTCGATGAGCGCGACCTTCGCCCCTCGCGCCGCGAGACACGCGGCCGAGACGGCGCCGTTGATACCCCCGCCCACGACGAGCACGTCGAACACGGTCCCGCCCAGGCGGTCGACGTTGGCGCTACGCAAGGAAGACATTGCCCGCGCGAGTAGCACGCCGACCGGCCGGCGGCACCCGTGCGGCCACGCGTACGAAGGCCGGGTCGTCAGTGCCCCTAGCGGCGGCGCAGCCGTCCGCGTCCTGGGCTAGGAGGCCGTCGCGCATAGCGCGACCGCCTCCGTCGTGACT
>CALFNG010000047.1 GCA_937902985.1 uncultured Myxococcales bacterium | reverse complement strand
GTTCGCGCTCCGCGCCGCGAGGGGCGGCCTCGGTGACGGGTCCGCTCGCGCGGCCGGCAACGCTCCCGCGCCGCGCAAGCAGAGCGAGGAGCGCGGCGCCGAGGACCGCGCTGGCGACGAGCACGCGTCGCCTCCGCCAGCGCTGCGGGACGGCGGGGCCCCGTACGCGCAGCGCGGGTTCGACGTCGGTCGCGCCGGCGGCGCCCCGCGGGTCGAACGCGTCGAAGCCCGACAGGTCGAGGCCCTGGCTCGGGCCGTCGTCGACGGGGGTGGCCGCTCCGCTCTCGATCCGCGCGACCTTCCGGGCTCGCTCGAGGAGTGACCCTCGCGCGAGCCCCTCGGCCCATTCGCCCACCTCCGCCGCGCCGGCGAGGGGGATCGCGCCCTCGATGGCGCGTGCCATCTCCCGTGCCGTCGGGAAGCGCTGCGCCGGATCGCGCGCGAGACCGCGCAGGACGACCGCGTCGAGGCTCGGCGGCACGCCGCGAGCGCGGTCGCCCGGAGGCGCGACGTCGGCGAAGAGCACGCGCTCGAGGACATTGGCCTCGTTGTCGCCCGCAAAGAGCCGCTCGCCCGCGAGCATCTCCCAGAGCACCACGGCCGCCGAGTAGATGTCCGCGGCTCGCGAGATCGCCTCTCCGCGCACGAGCTCGGGCGCCGTGTACGCGAGCTTGCCCTTGAGCCGACTCTCGCCGGTCGTCTGAAGACGGCCCGCCGCCTTGGCCACCCCGAAATCGAGCACGCGGGACACGCCGTCGACCCCCACCATCACGTTCTGCGGGCTGACGTCGCGGTGGACGATGCCGAGCAACTCGCCACGCTCGTTGGTCGCCTCGTGGGCGGCCTGGAGCCCGTGCAGGACTCCGGCCGCGATGGCGCAGGCGATCGCCGGAGGAATGCGCTCGCGACGCTCGTGCGTCGCGGCCTGGAGGCGCGCGACCGACTCGCCGCGCACATACTCCATCACCAGGTACGGCTGCGCCGCGCCTGCGACGATGTCGAGGGTGGCGACGACGTTGGGGTGCCGCACGCGCGCGGCGACGCGCGCCTCGTCGAGGAACATCGTCACGAACTCGGGCTGACGCGCCAGGTGCGCGTGCAGTCGTTTGATGGCGACGATGCGCGCGAAGTTCGCCGGACCCGTCAGGCGACCGATATGGACGGCGGCCATGCCGCCGACCCCGATCTCGTCGTAGATCGCATACTGGCCGAGGGTGCCGGTGACGAGCGCCGCGGAACCGCTCATGAGAGGCGAAGGTACCAGGAGAGTCATCGCGCACCTTCACGGTACCCGACGGCGGCTCGATGGAGCCCTTCGAGGGTTGCGCCGGGGGTCGCGTCGGAGGCTAGAGTGGAGGCCCGATGTCGGTGGCTTCCCCTCGCTCGCGCCAGGCCGTTTGCGTGCTCATGGCGACATCGGCCACCCTCTCGAGCGGGCCGTCGCTCGCCCTCGACAAGGCGGCCTGCGCGGCGGCCGCCGAGGCCGGGCAGCGCCTCCGCAACCGCGGCCAGCTCGTCGCAGCGCGCGAGCAGCTCATCGTGTGCGCGAGCCCGGAGTGCCCGCAGGTGGTCTCCCAGGACTGCACCGGCTGGCTCGGCGAGGTCCAGCGGAGCCTCGCCACGTTTGCCGTGCGAGCGCACGACGCCAGCGGCGCGCCGCTTCACGAGGTCACCGTATCGCTCGACGGGACGGTCCTTCCCGAGACCGCGCCGACGGCTCCCATCGAGGTCGATCCGGGGACGCACGTCGTGAGCTGCGCGCACGCGGGCTTCGCGCCCTCCGAGCGCCCGGTCCTGCTCGCCGAGGGCGAGCGGGGCCTCGCGATCGATTGCGAGCTCGTCGCGCTCGGTCCCGCCGCCGGCAACGGACCGCCGGTCGCGACGGACGCGAGGCCCGCGCCCGTTCCGCCGTCCTCGCTCGCGGCCGTTCCCGCGCCGATCGCGACTCCACGAACGAGCGTCCCCTGGGTGGTTTGGCCGCTGGCGGTGCTCGGGGCGGCCGGCGCCGCGGGGTTCGTCGGGTTCGGAATCGCGGGTCGCAACGAGGAGAACGCGCTCACCTGCGGCCCCTACTGCACGACGGAGGTCGATCCGGCGAAGACGAAGTTCGCGCTCGCCGATATCTCGCTCGTGGTCGGCGCCGTCGCGCTTGGGGGCGCCGCGCTCGTCCTCCTCATGAACGCGTCGCCGTCGAGCGCCGTCCCCGCGAACGCCAGCGCCAGCGGGGCGCCGGCGGCCCGTCGCCAGGGGCTGCCCGGCCCACCCTAGAAATACGCCGTGACTGCCGTCAGTTGTCGACGCACTTGCTGTTCGTGCAAGAGCCTTGGCAGCACCGCTCGGTGCTCGCGCACGTCGCGCCGCTCGAACGGCAAGCGGCGTCTCCCGCGTCGTCCCGCGCCTGGCCGTCGTCGTCCTCCGAGCCGCTGTCGTCGTCCAGGCTGCCTTCGCGCGGCGCCCGGCCGTCGGCGACAAGGCCCGCTTCGCTCCCGTCGGGCCCCGCGCCGTCCGCAGCCGGAGACACCCAGCCGTCGTTCGAGGTGGCGTCGAATGGCTCGCTCGCGCCGCTAGCGTCCCTCGCCGGGGCTTCGCCGGCGTCTCTTCGCGCCGCCGCGTCGGGGTCGCACGGCGCGCCGCACGTGAGGAAGCTGTCGACCTCGCACCCGGCGAGCGCAGCCACGAGGACCAGCGGCGCGAGCCAGAGAGACGACGAGAGTCCGCGCGAGCGCATTCTGCAGAATACCTCGGCAGCGGCGCGAAGCCAGGCGGGATCAGTTGTTCGGCGCACCGCACCTCACCCACGTGTCGAGCGTCGTCACGTCGCTGGCGGTCAGCGCGTGCGCCCCGGTTTGCGTCAACGGCATCTCCGCGCCACAGGCGGCGCTCGACAGGTTGCACTCGATCCCCGACTGACCCGGCGTCGTGCTCCCGGCGAGCACGAAGGGGATCGCGGGAGCGGGCGGCGTCATGGTGAACGCGGCAAAGGCGGCGTACGTCGCTCGCGGATCGGTCGTCACCTTGGGCGACTGGAACCCGCCGTGGCACGAGCTGTCGCCGCACTTCCATTTGCCGGTCGCGGTCATGCTCACGAAAATCTGCGTCGACCAGCTCACCGCGCACGGACTCGCGTCGACCGCCGGAGCGGGGCCCGCGTCGACGACGGGTGAGGCGTCGACCATCGCGCCGGTACCCGCGGGCGGCGGACCTCCGCCGGAGAGCGTCGGCTGGGGCAACATCTTTCCGGAGAGCCCGCCAGGGGGCCCGTAGAGCACGTCGTCGCCCGAGCACCCTGCGTTGGCCAGCGCCCACGCGAGGAGCCCGGTGGCACATGGCCTTGGCCTTCCCACGGCGATGCTTGAAGCACGGTCCGCGCCGACGCGATTCGCGGGTCCACCGCACGACCGGCGACGTTCGCGGCGTCGAGACCCCCTCGATCGCGCCACGCCAGGCCACGCGCCGCTGGATCGGAGGGATCAGCGCGGATCGATTCGAGCACCCCTGGCTCGAACGGCTCCGAGCGGCGAGCTTCGCCGCAGCCTGCTTTCGCCGGCGTCGCCGGTCGCGCCGTGCCTGGTCCGGTCGGTGCAAGCGGCCCGCGCCGTGCGACCCTTCCCGTGGATCACCCGGTGGGCGTCCCCTCGCTTCGTCGCGGGCGTGGTTGGCCTCGCGGCCTCGGGCTGCGTGCACGTCGCGCCCTACGAGCGAGGGATCCTCGCGCGGCCGACGATGACCGTCGGCGACATGGCCTCAGGGATGGACCAACACGTCCGCGCCGTGTCCGAAGGGGCAAGCGGCGGCTTGAGCGGCGGCGGCGGAGGCTGTGGGTGCAACTAGGCGACGGTCGACGTTGATCTCTTTCTCTCACGAGGGCCGGTCGACGCGCTGGCTCGCCCTCGCGCTCGCGATGGCTCTCGCACTCATCGCCGGCCGAGCTGCGGCCGCCTCGGCGGATGCAAACGCCCGCGCCGAGGTCGGGCGCGTGCTCTCGAAGGAGTACGCGCGGTCCAACTTCGCCGGAGCGCGGACGAAGCTCCTTCGCGCGCTGCAGCGCTGCGGACCCGCGTGCAGCGGCGCGACGCGGGCCCAGATCGGCGTGGCCCTCGGCCTCGTCGCCCTCCGGCTCGGCAACCCGGAGGAGGCGTCGAAACGCTTCGCCGCCGCGCTTCGTGACGACCCCGACGCGAGCCTGCCCGGGGCCGCCAAGGGCATCGACGACGAGGCGCAGGCCGCCTTCGAGGCGGCGCGTCGCCCGACGGCCGATCCAACCGCCAGTCCGGCGTCCGGGCCGGGCGCCGAGTCGAGCGCGAACGCTGCCCAGCCGCCGGATCCGACCCCGTCGACGGACTCGCGCCCGCGCGTCTCGTTCGTTCGTCCACAAGGCGTGAACGACCTCGCGGTGACCCTCGACGGCTCCGACCTCGCCGCGGAGAGCCTCTCGCAGCGCGTGCCCGTCGACCCGGGGAAACACACCGTCCACGCCGAAGGGACCATTCACGGCGTTCCGCTGGTCTTCGACAAGGTGTTCCACGCCGAGGAGGGCGAGACGGTCGGCATCGTGATCCTCCTCGCCCCGCTGAAGGCCGAGTACCTCTCGCCGAGCCAGATCAAGTGCATGCTCGCCGCGAAGTCCCAGGAGGAGCTGCTCGCGTGCCTGCCGCAGACCCAGCGCGGCATCGACATCAAGGCGGGACTCGAGACGAGCGGCTACACCGACACGAACCACGTCAACGTCGCCACGCCCGCGGTCAACGCGTCGATCTCGTCGCCGACGGCGGGGTGGAACGTGAGCGGCAGCTATCTCGTCGACGTCGTGAGCGCCGCCTCGCCGGACGTGGTGTCGGAGGCCTCGCCGCCGTTCCACGAAGTCCGCCACGCGGGCGCGCTCGGAGGCGGATTCAAGGTCGGAGCCATCGGCGTCCAGCTCGACGGGGATCTGTCGAGCGAGCCGGATTACCTGTCCGCCGGCGCGGGCGTGGCGCTGACGGCGGACCTGAACGACAAGCTCGTCACGCCCAGCGTCGGGTACAGCTATTCGCACGACACGATCGGCCGATCGACCACGCCCTTCAAAGTTTTCCACCACAACCTCGACGTGAGCGAGTTCGAGGTCGGCTCGACGTTCGTCATGTCGCCGACGTCGATCCTGCTACTCAGCACAACGCTGGATCTCGAGCGAGGCGATCAGAGCAAGCCTTACCGCTATGTGCCCATGTTCAGCGCGGCGGTCGCGCCGACCGTGAGCCCCGGCGCCTCGATCGGGTTCGTGAACGACGCGCGGCTCCCGGTCCGCCCGCTCGAGCAGCTGCCGCTGTCGCGCAACCGCTATGCGATCGGCGCCCGCTTCGTTCACGCCTTCGGCAGCGCCACGCTCCGCGTCGAGCAGCGCCTCTACACCGACTCGTGGCAGCAGACCGCATCGACGACCGATCTCCGCACGCTGTTCGATCTGTCGGGGTGGCTACGCGTCTGGCTGCACGGCCGGTTCAACGCCCAGGGCGCGGCCAATTTCTACAAACTCGCCTACACCTCGGGCCTCGACGCCGCCACCGGGCGGCTCGCGATACCTGCTCTTCGCAGCGACGACCGCGAGCTGAGCCCGCTGGTCACGGTGACCGGCGGCCCCGGGCTGCTCGTGAAGATCGGCTCGGGCGAGAAGGTCCAGTACGGCATCTCGGCGCAGATGGACGTCATGTACACGCGGTACTTCGACGCGCTCTTCATCACCGGCCGCACCGCCACTTACGGGACGGTCGGCCTGGACGGAGAATTCGAATGACGGACTCCTTCACGAGCGCCGCCCGCCTGGCGCTGGCCCTCACCTCGGCGTCGCTGCCTTGGCTCGCGGGGGCGTGCGGACTCGACCCGGTTCATCAATCCGAGGTCGACGCGCTGGGCCCGGAGACGCCCGGGGTGCCTCAGGGGCCCTTCCATCGAGCCGGGCAGCCGTGCACGGTGTGCCACGGGGCCGAGGGCCCGGCGAGCCAGCGATTCTCGATCGCGGGCACCGTGTTCGCCGGGGTCGATCGCACGGCGGGCGTTCAGCAGGCCGAGATCCTGATGGTCGACGCGCTCGGGTCATCGCCGCCGCCCGGGAGCGTGCTCACGAACTGCGTCGGGAACTTCTATGTGGCGCCGACGCTGTGGAACCCCGCGTACCCGATCCGGGTGGCGGTCTCGACGGCCTCGGGCAGCGCCATGATGATCGCGCACATCGGCCGCGACGGGTCGTGCGCGTCGTGCCACACCGATCCTCCCGGGCTGGCCTCGCCCGGACACGTCTACGTGGCGACGAACGCGACCCCGGCAGGCTGCCCGGTGAACCCCCTGGCCGGCGACGGAAAGTCGGTGACGCCGTGAGCCCCCGGGGCCGGGTCCTCTTCGGCATGGCGGCAGCGCTGGCCGTGCTTGCCTCGAGCGCATGTGCGGCGACGCCCGATCCGACGGCCGACCTGCTGGTGACCGCGCCCGACTTCAACGAGTTCGCCGGCGACGCGAACAACCCCGGGGTGCACGCCTTCCTCGAGCGACGGTGCGGGACGCTCGATTGCCATGGCCAACCGGGGCACGCCTTCCGCCTCTACAGCTCCGGCGGTCTCCGCCTGCCGAACGACGCCGGGCTGATCTCGGGCGGCGGCGCGGACACGCCGGCCGAAATCCTCGCCAACTACCGGTCGCTCATCGGGCTGCAACCGGAGGAGACGAACCGCGTCGTCGCGCACCTCGATCCCCCGACGTCGCTGCTCGTCGTCGCCAAGCCGCTCGCCCTCCAGACGCACAAGGGCGGCCAGGAGCTGGCGACCGGAGACTCCGGGGACGCGTGCCTCGAGTCGTGGCTGGTCGGCGAGATCAGCCTTCGCGCCTGCCAGGACGCGGCGCAGGTCCCTTGAGAGAAGGCTCGCTCAGCGCACGGCGACGTCCTTGACGAAGGGCTTGCACTGGCCGTCTGCGCACACGGCGCCCTTGAGGTGCACCGTACCGCTCGGGAGGCCCGAGATCTTGGCCGACGTCTCGGTGAACTCGAACTTCGAGCGGTCGAACACCTTGTCGGCGACGCTCGCCTTCCAGGGGTAGTCCGCGTTCACGTGCCAGTGGCCTTTGACGACCAGGGTCAGCTCGCCCGACCCGCTGGTCAGTTCGAATGCGTCGTCGGCCCGCGCGACGCGGGCCCCCACGGTCACGATCGTTGCCGCGATCGTCGAGAGCACCGCCAGCCCGGTCACGATTCTTCGAGTCTGCATGCCCTTCGCGCGAGCACCGCTCGTGCCATGGCTGGCCGCGGCGTATCTGCCTGCAAACGCGCCAGAGCGACAGAGCCGCCTGGGCGGGCCCCGCCGATCCTCGGATCAAACCGATCACCCCGGGCATGGCCCGCGGTTCGGCAATTTTGCCAGTCGAGACGTTGGCACCGTTCCTGAATGTGCGCCCGGCCCACATGAGAGTCTATTCGGTGTTTGCCTGCTTCGCCCTAGGGTGCATCTCGATCGTCGGGTGCGGCTCGTCCGCGCCCACCGATCCGCTCCTCGCGTGGGACTATTCGCAGAAGGGGACCGACGCCGACGCGGGCGGGACCTCGTCGGGCGGGTCGGCTTCGAGCAGCGGGGGGTCGGCCTCGAGCAGCGGGTCGGTCTCGAGCAGCGGGTCGGCCTCGAGCGGCGGCGGGCCGGCTTCGAGCGGCGGCGGGCCGTCTTCGAGCAGCGGATCGAGCTCCGGCAACGTCGGCTCGGGCACCGTGCCTTGCGACGTGGCGACGATGCTCGCGGCCAAGTGCACGGCGTGCCACTCGGATCCGCCCATCAACGGCGCGCTCGCCGGGCTCGTGACCTACGCCAACCTCCGGGCGACGGCGATGGAAGACGCGACGAAGAACGAGGCGCAGCTCGCCGTCACACGCATGCAGAGCACGACGTCGCCGATGCCCCCCGCGAGCTTCAACATGCCCGCGACGTCGTCTGACATCGCGACGCTGCAAAGCTGGATCACGGCCGGCTATCCTTCGGGCGCCTGCACGGGCGATGCCGGTCCGCCGATGTCGACCGTCTTCGACGTCTTCGCGAAGGCGCCGTCGTTCTCGAGTCAGACAGGCGGCAACAGTCACAACCAGGGACGCGACTGCATGGGGTGCCACGCGACCGGCGGCGGCGAGGCGCCGCAGTTCAGCTTCGGCGGGACTCTGTACGACGGCAGCGGCAACGCCGTCGCGGGCGCCGAGATCCGCGTCGTCGACGCGAACGGGAAGGCAACGAGCGTCTACACGGCGGCGAACGGCAACTTCCACGGGAGCGGCACGCTCGCGCTCCCGGGGCACGCCGGCGCGCGTGACGCCAAAGACAAGGCGCTCATGGTGTCGGCGCTGACGTACGGGGGATGCAACAAGTGCCACTGCACGGGCTCCGGCTGCACCACCACGCAGCTCCATCTCCCCTGATCCTGCCTGGCTCCACCTTCCCCCCTTCGCTTTGAAGGCAAAGCCCCTATGAGTCATGCGTCCATTCGAAACGTGATCGTCATCGGCTCCGGTCCGGCGGGGCACACCGCCGCGATCTACGCGGCCCGCGCGAACTTGAAGCCGTTGATGTTCGAGGGCCAGTCGCGCGGCGGAATCCCCGGCGGGCAGCTCATGATCACCAACGACGTCGAGAACTACCCCGGCTTTCCGGAGAAGATCGCGGGGCCCGACCTCATGAGCGCCTTTCGCGCCCAGTCGCTCGCGCAAGGCGTGGAGATTCTCGGCGAGGACGTCACCCGGGTCGATCTCGGCGCGCGCCCCTGGTCGGTGTGGGCCGGCGACGGCGGCCAGACGCGCTACCAGGCGCGAACGTTGATCATCGCCACCGGCGCTCAGGCCAAGTGGCTCGGGCTCGAGAGCGAGACGGCGCTGCGTGGCCGCGGAGTCAGCGCCTGCGCCGTCTGCGACGGCGCGTTCTTCCGCAATCAAGACGTGGTCGTCGTGGGCGGGGGAGACACCGCGATGGAAGAGGCGACCTACCTCGCGGGGATGTGCCGGAGCGTTCACCTCGTCCACCGCCGCGACTCGTTTCGGGCGAGCAAGACGATGCAGGAGCGCGTCGTGCGAAACCCCAAGATCCGGGTCTTCTACGACACCGTCGTCGACGAGGTCCTCGGTGTCGACACGGGAGGCGTGACCGGCGTCGGGCTCTGGAACACCCGGACATCCGAGCGGCACGTGGTCGCGTGCACCGGGTTCTTCGCGGCGATCGGCCACACGCCGAACACGGATCTCTTCGCAGGCCAGCTCGAGCTCCACGACAACGGATACATCCGGACGAAGCCCGGGACCGCGCACACGAGCGTACCCGGCGTCTTCGCGTGCGGCGACGTGCAAGACTTCACCTATCGACAGGCCGTCACCGCCGCTGGAAGCGGGTGCATGGCGGCCCTCGACGCTGAGCGCTGGATGACGCTGGAAGGCGGGGAGGGGTGAGCTCGGCGTGACCACTCGGACGTAGCAGTGGATCGTCGCCTGCCGTGCAGGGACGCGGCGCGGCGTCAGCGCCCGAACGATTTTTGACTGATTTTCATCCGCCCGAGGCACCCACGGGGCGACACGCTCTCTTTCGCTGCCCTTTTGAGGTGTTGCATGCGTTCTCGCGAACTCCTGGTTGGCGCCACGGCCTGCGGAATTTTGGCCTTGGTGGCCTCCGCCGGGGGCTGCGGCGGCAGCAACACCGACCCTCTGCTCGGCGACGACGCCGGGGGTCAACATGCCACCAGCGCGTCGAGCAGCGGCGGCACCAGCGGAGCCGGTGCGAGCAGCGGCAGTCCCTTTGGCAGCCCCGCGGCCGGCGACTCCTCGGCGGGCTGCTCCGGCACCGGTCTGCGCTGCGCGGTGCCTTCGGGGTGCACGACGAGCGTGAGCGGGACCGTCTACGACCCCGCGGGCGCAAACCCTCTCTATGACGTGGTCGTCTTCGTGCCGAACGATCCGAGCGGCGCGCTGACCCCGATCAAGCAGGGCACCAACACCTGCAGCTCCTGCGACGTATCGATCGGCGACTACGTGACGGCGACGACCTCGGCAGCCGACGGCACCTTCACGCTGACGGGCGTGCCGGCGGGATCGAAGATTCCCCTGGTCGTGCAGATCGGCAAGTGGCGCCGCGAAGTGTTCTTGCCGACCGTCAAGGCCTGCGCCAATACGCCCATTTCCGGCTCCTCGATGACCCGCCTTCCCGCGAAGCGGTCCGAAGGAGACCTTCCCCAGATGGCCCTCGTGACGGGAGGAGCCGACAACCTCGGGTGCTTCCTCGAGGGCGTTGGGCTCGATCCGAGCGAGTACTCCGCACCCCACGGCGGCGGGCGCCTCGACATCTATCAGGGCGGCGGCGGGCGAGGCGGTGGTGGCGCTCCCGCCCTCTCGAGCGGCGGCACGGCGGGCAATTGCACGACCGACAACCCGAACTGCGTCTGGAACTCGAAGGCGAACCTCGAGGCCTACGACATCGTCCTTCTCGCGTGCGAGGGCGACACGTTCGATCCGGCCGAGTCCATGAACCCCAACACGAACAAGACGCCCGCCTCGAAGCAGGCGCTGCACGACTGGCTCGACGAGGGCGGAAAGGTGTTCGCGACGCACTTCCATTACACGTGGTTCAAGAACAGCCCACAGGCCGACTTTCAGGGCGTCGCCACCTGGCTCGGGAATTCGACCGGCAGGGACAACGCCCTCTACTCCATCGACACGACCTTTCCCAAGGGCAAGGTCTTCAACCAGTGGCTAGGGCTCGTCAAGGCGCTCTCCGGCACCCAGATCAACCTGACCGGCGTGGCCGAGAGCGTCAGCACGGTCAACGCGCCCACGCAGCGCTGGATCTACAACCCGGCGCAAGACCCGCAGAGTAACCAGTCGAACAATACGAAATACTTGTCGTTTCTCACCCCGATTGGTGGAATTCCCATCAAGACGGCGGACGCCGGCGAGACCACCGCGCAGTACTGCGGCAAGGCGGTCTTCACCGACCTCCATGCGGGCGGCAGTCCGATGGGCAACATCCCCGGCGCCTGCTCGGGGCCCCCGCTGAGCGCGCAGCTCAAGGCGCTCGAGTTTCTCTTCTTCGACCTCTCTGCGTGCGTTTCGCTCGACAGTCTGCCGCCGCCCCCGCCCCCGCCCCCGCCGAAGTAGCCGAAGCAGGGGGACGTTCGCATCGAGCGCTCGCCTTGCCCGAGCGAGAGCGGGTTGCTTCTCCCCGGCACGCCGATCTCGGCGTCTGTCTCGAGCGTCTTTCCCACGCCCTGCCGAAACCCTGAGGTGCTCAGCGGCCCCATGAACCGCGGTCGACCCGTGCTTAACTTGATTCGCGATCTCATGGACCAGCCAGGTCGTCGCCTGTTTCCGCGTTGGCCGTCGTTCGGTGTGCTGCTGCTCGCAGCGGTTTACCTGACGGCCCGCTGGGATTCGATCCCGGCGCGGTGGGTCATTCACTGGGGGCCGCGGGGCGAGCCCAATGGGTGGGCGACGAGGACTCTGCCAGGCGTCTTCGGTCTTCTCGCGCTGCCCGTGGTTTTCGTCGTCGTCAACGAAGCCATCGCCGGGATCCGGCGGGGCCGTGACGCGGCAGCCTCCGAATCGCCGATGCGCGTCGCCACGCTGGACTTCGTTCGCATCGTCACGTTCGGCGTCGCCGTCATGACGGCCCTCCTCGCGATCGACCTGCCCCTCGGCCCGCGCATGCCGCTGCTCGCGCTCGTCGCTCTCGGCGTCACCCCGCTGGTCGTCGCCCTCGTTGCGGGCGGAATCCGCGTCGCGGCGACCCTACGCGAGGTCCGCGAGAGCGGGGATGACGCGAAGGTCGATGGGTACCACGCTCTTTACTACGCGAGCGGGAACGACCGGCGACTGTGGGTGCCGAAGTCGAATGGTATGGGCTGGACGATCAATTTTTCTCATCCGCTGGCGTGGCCGATGCTCGTGCTTCTTGTGGCCGTACCGATCGCGGCTCTCGTTTTTTCGGCGACCGCCCGGTGAGCGAAAACGCGATCCGGAGCTGCTCTGGGCTCCCCCCCAATCCCCCAGGCGGGTCGCGCAGCCCGAATCAGGCGAAGGCGCGACGCCTGGTGATCGCGTGGTAAGCAACGACCACGATCACGGCGCCGAGGAGCGACATGATGAAGCCGGCCGGTTGGCCGTCTTGATACCATCCGAGCGCGTGCCCCAGAAAGCCGCCGAGGAACGACCCGGCGACGCCGATGAGCATCGAGAATACCCACCCTCGAGGGTCCTTGCCCCGGACGAGGAAGCGGGCGAGGGCGCCGACGATCAACCCGAACACTAAAAACAAGACGAGGTTCATGGCGGGATTCTCCTCATCAGCCGCGCGCTGTGGCGGGAATGAGAGTTTGTCGACGGCCGAGTTCGATGGATTCGGCGAGAGTTCTTGAAGCCGTCTCTCGAGCGCCTTCCAAAGCAATCGTCATGCCGCCCGCTCTGCCCGCGGACCAGCCGGCGGGCACCGGCAGCTAAGGCGCGGTCCGCTCACTTCGTGTCTTTGCGGGCCCAGATGCCGAAGATGTAGTGGCCCTGGCCTTCGCCGTGGACCTGCACGAGGAAGTTATAGACGCCGTCTCTGTCCATGCACCACGCCTTGTCGGACTCGATGATGGCCACCGGCCCGTTCGTCTTGTCGTCGCCGACGAGCGAGCCGCGCTCCTCGATCAAGATGTCGAGATCGTTGATCGTCGAGTCGCCCACGCCGAAGAAGCGGTAGCAGAGGCCGCCCTGGATCGGCACGACGAAGGTGTCACGACGCTGGTTCTTGTGGTGCAGGTGCCCCATCGCGGGCCTCACGTACTGCACGGCGCCCGTCGAGGCGCCGCACTGCTTCAAGATCGTCTCGTAGTCCTGGCGCGCGCTGCCCATCACGGCGACCGTGCGCCAGCAGTCTTGCTCCGAAATCGTTGCCGTGGGGAACGCGGGCGCAGCGCCCTTCTCGAAGAGCGCCTTGAGCTTGATCGGATCCTTCCCCTTCACCTTGTCGTAGGCCTCGTCGCCGGTCGCTGCCTTCCTGTCCTTCGGATTCGCCGACAGCGCCGCCGGCTCGGCGGAGCGCGCCTGATCGCCGGAGGGCTCTTGCGTCGAAGACGGCTCGGGCGCGGCCGGCGGGGCAGCCGGTGCCCCCCCGCAGCTCGTGATCGCCATCAGCGCGGTCCACGCGACCGCTCCCCCACGCCAAGATCCAACACGCAGAAGTCGCCGGGGCGCCGAGAGGGCAGGGGAGATGGGCATGGATCGTTCAAACTATCGTGGGGCGATGCCTCGCCGCCAGCCTGCCGGCAGGGCCGGCGCGTAATCCATGCTCCAGTGAGCGGATAAGTGCGCGGGACTGTCGAGGCGCGCCGCGCCTGCAAGACCTGCAAGGGCCCTCGCTCGTGGCTCCCGCGCCGAAGCGCGGGCTGGCGTGACATGACTCGGGCCGCTCGGAGCGTCATGAGCTCGCCGAGCCCAGCCTAGCTATAGCTAGCCTAGCCTAGGCTATAGGCTAGTCTGGCCAGGCCTAGTCTGGCCTGGCCTGGCCTGGCCTAGTCTGGCGCTCCAACGCTCGGTGCCGCCGATCGACCGTCGAAGACGGCATTTTGCAAACGAAGCGGACGGATGGCCCACTCATAGGAGGAACAATGTCCCGTGCCGCGCCTTGCCGCAGAGATTTGCAAGAGGGCAGAGTCCCCCGGAGAGTCTACAGATAATGTCCGGCGTCGAATTGGTGGTCATCGGAGCTGGACTCATGACAGCCGGCGCGACATGCTCTCCACGGCCACAGATGCGCGCGTGCCAGGGTAATACAGCGAGGGCTGAATTATTTTCATGAGGTCGCAATGACGCAAATTCAAAGACCCTTCGTCGCCCTGTTTGCACTCTCGGCAGCGGTCCTTTTGTGGATTTCTGGTGGGTGCGGCGGAAATAAGAACAGTAGCGGCCTCGCGGCTGACTCGATGAACGGCGCGGACGCGGATTCGTTCGGCGACGACGCCACGGTTGGCGGCAGCTCGAGCGGGCCCGGCTTTGGTGGTGGCAGCAGGTTTTCGGCGAGCGACAGCGGCAGCGCGCCCAACTGTCCGCCAGGCTCTCCGCTCAGCTGCTTCGTCAACCTAAATTGCACGAACGGCGCCCAGACGACGCTTTCGGGCAAGGTCTTCGATCCGGCGGGCAATAACCCGATCTTCAACGTCGTCGTGTTCGTCCCGAACGACCCGAACGCGCTGCCGCCCATTACGCCGGGCACCAACTCGTGCAGCACGTGCGATACGTCGGTCGGCGACTACGTCACGGCGACGCTGACCGACAATACCGGATCGTTCACGCTGAAAAACGTGCCGACTGGCGACAACGTTCCGCTCGTCATTCAGATCGGCAAGTGGCGGCGCACGCTCTCGATTCCGAGCATCAAGGACTGCGCGACCACCACGGTGCCGAACAGCGGAGCCGGGCAGCTTCGCCTTCCGAGAAACCAGCAAGAGGGCGACATGCCCCAGATGGCGCTGCTCACGGGCGGCCTCGACGACCTCGGCTGCTTCTTGACCAAGGTGGGTCTCGACGCGAAGGAGTATTCGGCTCCGGGCGCGGGCGGGCGGCTCGATGTCTACCAGGGCCTCGGGGGCCAAACCCTCACCGGGGCCCCCGGAAGGGCCCCGGGTCTCTCGACGGGAACGGCGGGCAACTGCACGAACACGAGCTGCCCCCTTTGGGCCAGCAAGCGGAGCTTCGAGTCCTACGACATCGTCTTTCTCGCCTGCGAGGGCAACACCGACGATCCGGACGACACCCCGGACGGCGGCGGCGGTCTCGGTCAGATCTTGGGGGGTGGCGGCGGCGCCAACGTGACCAAGGTGGGCAAGCAGGCCATGCACGACTGGCTCGACGAGGGCGGAAAAGTGTTCGCCACGCACTTTCATTACACGTGGTTCAAGAACGGTCCGCCCGACTTTCAGTCGACCGCGACCTGGCTCGGGTATTCGATCGGCAGTGGCACGTGCACGAACTGCACGATCGACACCACGCTCCAGTCGGGCCAAGACTTCCAGGCGTGGCTGAAGAGCGTCGGCGCGCTCGCGGGCACCGGGATCACGCTGTCCGGCGTGGCCGACAGCGTGTCGAGCGTGAACGCGGCCACGACGACCCGATGGATCTACGGGAGCAGCGGTCGGAACACCGGCGCGAGCGACACCAAGTACCTCTCGTTCGAAACGCCCATCGGCGGGGTCCCCGTGGATGGCGGCGAGGCAATGGGTAAGAACTATTGCGGCAAGGCGGTCTTCACCGATCTGCACGCAGGCGGTGCGCCCTCGGGAGACATCCCCGGCAGCTGCAAGTCGGCGCCTCTCACCGCGCAAGAGAAGGCCCTCGAGTTTCTCATTTTCAACCTGGCAGCGTGCGTGAGCGACGAGTCGAAGCCGATGATGATTCCCCCGCCGCCGCCCAAGTAGGGGCGACGTCTTCACACATCGCCGCCCATGCGCTGCGGACGCGGCCGCGGTATCGTGCTGCTAATGGCCGAGCTGTTCCTACCGTTTCGAACCGCGACTCCAAGACCGATGACCGAGGCACGGAGCACGTTGATCGTCTCCGGGATCCAGGCGCTCCGTGCGCATTCGCTTTATGAGCGCTACGTCGAGCTTCTGTCTCCGAAGCTGCGCCAGGACATCATGTCGCTCGTCGCGGGCCTCTGGATACCCGGCGCGCTCGCGGTCGAGCACTATCGTACGATCGATCAGCTCGCGCTGAGCAAATCCACCATCGAAGCCATCGGAGCCGAAGTCGCGCAGCGCGGCTCGAAGACGGTGCTCTCGCGCGGGGCGGCGCTGATCAAGCAAGGCAAGCCGACCCCGTGGGACATCCTCTCCATGTCCCATCGCAACCTCGACAACAACTGGAGAGGCAGCGACATCATGGTCCTCAAGGAGGCGCCGCAGGAGGCCCTGTTGGTCTGGGCCGGGCAGCCGTGCGCGAGCGTGCCGTACTTCGTCACGTCGTGGGGCGGGTTCTTGCGCGCGGTGGTGAGCGGCTTCTGCAAGACGGCGTTCCACCGCATCGCGCACGACCGATGCTCGCCGACGACCATTGCCATCCATCTCTCCTGGGTTTGAGGGGCCGCGGCACGAAGGTTCGCGTGAGGAGCGTTCTACCGAGGCGAATCGTTCTTTCCGCTCGGGTCTTTTGCGTCGTCCCCCTTCTTCTTCGACTCCTCGGCGGTCTTGCCGTTGTCGTGCACGATGACGCGCGTTCCCGGGTTGGCGTCCGTCGCGTGGACGCCGTGCCAGCCGTCGGGGAGCTTGGGGCCCACCCAGCCGAATAGCTCGTGAGCGTCGTGCGGCGTCATGTTCACGCAGCCGTGGCTGCGCTCGTGACCGAAACGCGAGTGCCAGAACGCACCGTGGAGCGCGGTGCTCCCGTCGAAGTACATGATCCAGGGAACGTCCTCGATCGAGTACGGCCCGTCGGTCGCGGTGTCATTGTCCATCGTCGCCGAGACGTGCTTCTCGCGGATCGAGAACTCGCCAGGGCGCGTGCGGTGATCCTTGGCGGGGTCGTCGTCGTCGTGCCGGCCACTCGAGATGATCGTCGCGAACACCGGCCTGTCCCCATCGAACGCGACGAGGCTCTGCATCCCGAGGTTCACGTCGATCCATCTCTCACCGGGTGCGAGGTCCCTGGGTGGCGAACCGGGGTTGGTCACTGTGCCGTCCATCTCGCGCATCCACCAGCCTTCGGCCGTCTCCCAGTAGGGCTTGCCGTCGACGACCTCTTTTTTCCCCGTGAGCTGGACGATGGTGAAGCGATCGACGTGGTCGTGCCGATGCATCGTCGCGTGCGGCCCGCCCCCCGACGAGGCCGCGGACGTGCCGCCTCCCGCATCGTCGAACGTGTACTTCCACTGATGCGGGTTGGTGATCCAGCCGAGCGGCAAGTGGCGTGTCTCTCCCGGCGCGTTGAGCCACACGCCCTGGAACTCGACCTTCGGATCGTGCACCAGGATGAACTCTTTCGGAACGAACATGCCGTGCGTCGTCCGCCAGAATGCGCCGGAGAAGACGTGGCTCTCCGTGTCGAGCCCGAGATAGAAGCCCTTGACCATTCGTTGCACGATGAGCGACGTCTCACCCTTGAGGTCGTCCATCGAGATCTGCGATCGCTGCTTGTGCGCGAGGTACCAGGCCGTATCGCCGCTGCCGTCGTCCCGCGAGCTCGCGGCCGCGGGCGCCGGTGCGCCGTCGTCGTCATCCTTCCTTCGGTCCGCGCGCCCCACCGCGAGGTGGTTCTCGTACTGCTTGCGCTCGCGGCGCAGCGGCGGCCGACGGTAGAGCGGGGCGCCGTTTACGAGGTTCAGGCCGTAATCGTAGGGCAGCGGCCCCGCCAGGTTCGGCGCGCGCGGCGCCGCCGCGAGCTCCTTGTCCGCTGGATCGAGCGTGGCGGCGTTGCCGCAGACGAATCCCCCCGTCGTCCCCGGTGGGGCGCCCGGCACGGGGAGCAGCTCGTACCAGCCTTCGAGGCAGTTCGACTTCTTCACGAGCTGCGGTCTCACCGCGACCGTGTCGCCTTTGCGCAGGTAGCCAAGCCGCATGACGCCCTTGCGGTCGTCGCTCGCCTTGGACGGGTCACGTGGCGCCCACTCGGGCTCGTTCATCACCGGCGTGATGAGGGCGAGCGCGTGCAGCATCGGGCCCGCTGCACCCGGGCTCGATCCTCCGTCGGAGACGGCGATGGCGACGATCTCTCCGCCCCCGTCCGGGTCCAGCAGAGCCGCCGCGCCCCCGTCGGCCGGCTTCTTCTTGCAGCCTTCGAGCGTCCCGGCCGCCCCCGCGAGCATCGCGAGCGCCGCCTGAAGGCAAAGCCGGAGACGGGCTGAGAGCCGAGCGTCCATGCGAGCGGAGGTTCTTGTCTCACCGACCGGAGCGCGAGGCAACGGATGTCTCGCGGTCGTGCGCGGAACGAAGCTCGCTCGGCAAGCTCGCCGGGGTCACCCAGCAGCAGATCGCCAAGCTCGAAGACCCCGACGAGAACCCCACCCTACAGACGATCGAAAAGGTCGCGCGCGCGCTCGGTCTCTCGGTCAATATCGAGCTCGCCGCCGACCCCGTTTCGATGATGTCCGTTTAGCCACGGGACGCAAGAGCACCGGCGGCCAGTCCATCGGGGATTGTTCACGTCGTGCTCAGCCGAGGCTCGGGCGAGACGTCGACTCCCCGGCCGCGCGACGCGGGTTGCGGAGCGTCAGGACCGTGCACGGAGCGGTGCTCGCGATGCGATCCACGACGGAGCGGCGGAACACACGGAGGGGCTCGCGCCCGACGCGTTCGTGCGCCTCGATGACGAGAATGTCAGCGCCCACCTCCGAGGCGATGCGCGTCAACTCGTCCGCAGCGGCCCCGACAGGAGTGTGCACAATCAATCGCGTCCGCGGGTTCTGCGCGAGCGAGTTGGAGAGGCGTTCGAGGACGGATTGCGCCCGCTCGACCTCGAAAACGGCGCCCGCGTCCTTCGCGTCCCTCGGACGGACGATGCGCAGAAGAGGCGGCTCGGGCGAAACGACATGCACGACGTGAACCTCCACCTCGTCGACGGGCCGGATGAGGGCAAGGGTCTGCGTGAGCAGATGTTCGCTGACGTTGGTCATATCGACCCCGACGACGAGGACGATGCGGCTTGGCTGCTCGCTCTGGGAATACGCGTTCATTTAAGGGCTTCTCCCTCGACCCTGCGAAGCATGGATCGTGCCCGATCGCCTCGTTCGGGCACGCCGGACAGCCGCCGAAGCTGACGAAGGTCGTGTCTCCGCCGCTGGGAGCAACGATCGCTGGCGAGACGTCATTGCGGAACGGTGGCGGACTGGGCCTCCTGCTCGATGAGCGGAGCGTCGACCGCGAGGATGAACCCGCCCGCTGAGCCGCCGCCGTCGCCGCCGTCACCTTGCTCACGTAGTCGGGCGAGTCGACATGCCCGCCGAGCAGGCGACGATGCCGCGAAATGAAGTGACGCCGTAGAGCGCATCGAGGACGCGGCGGGCGCGCTCGCGAGCTTCGACCGGCGCCATGCGTCGCCCTCGAAGCGTCGTAGACATTTTCTTAATCAGCGTGGGCCAATACCTCCGTAGGCATCGCGGTTCGGACGTGATCGCATCTACTCGTGCGTAGGCTCGGATGGCGAAAGGGCGGCGAAGGAGGGGCGAAGGAGGGGCGAAGGAGGGTAAGTCGCCGCGGTTTGCCGCGCGCAAGCAAGACCGTCGACGCCTGGCTCGCATTCTCGGTTCGTCCGTAGGAAAATAGGATCGTGCATCCTTTCGCTCGATTCGCGACCGCTGCGGTTGCCGCTGTGGTGCTTGGCGCGTGTGCCGTCATCTCGGGACTGGACGGCTTTGCGGCCGGCACCTGCTCGAACGGGTGCACCGACGGCGGAGGCAGCGCCCCGGCGAAGGACAGCGGAGCGCCGACTCCCGCGGATGCAGGGGCCGCCGTCCCCATCTGCGCCGCCGGTCTCCTTGCGTGCGCCGACGGCTGCGTCGACCCCTCCAGCGCGTCGAGCTGCGGGAGCTGCGGGAACACGTGCACCGGGAGCACGCCGCTCTGCAGCAGCGCGAGCGGCACGTTCGCCTGCATCGCGACCTGTCCGTCGACGGCGCCCACGGTGTGCGCGAACACGTGCGTCGACACGACGACCAGCGCGAACGACTGTTCGGCGTGTGGCAACCGCTGCGCGAGCGTCGGAAATGGCCAGGCCACATGCGTCGACAGCGCGTGCACGTTCGTCTGTGGCAACGGGTTTGCCCTGTGCAGCGGCGCCTGTGTAAGCGTCGCAGCAGGCTGCGCCACGTCGGTCGCGACCAGCTCTTGCGCCGCGGGCGGGTGCAACGCGGCAGGGGGAGGGTGCACGGCGTCGGGTCAGAGCTGTCGCTGCACCGAGGACGCGCACTGCGCGAGCGGCAAGTGCGTGAAGGTCGCGGGCGAGAACGACGTGTCGTGCGGCGCGAGCTGCACGGGATCCGGCGGGACGGACGGCTTCGACTGCGAGCTCGGCAGCCCGGGTATCCCGGCTTCGCCGACAGTGACGGGCTTCGGCTACGCGCCGAGCAACTTCACGCCGCGGAGCTACGCGCCCCCGTCGAGCGCCACCACGATCAACTGCAATACGACTTATGATTCGAGCAAGCACGCGTTCACGGGCTGGTGCACGGGACAGCCACAGCCCACGATCACGTCGAGCGTCGCGCAGACGGGCGGCCCGAACGTCGACATCCTCGCGTTCTCGAGCCTCGTCATCAACACCGCCAGCACGCTGACGCTCACGGGAAGCAACGCCGTGATTCTCGCCGTGTACGGCAACGCCACCATCCTGGGGACGATCCACGCGGACGGGGCGACCGGGGCGTCGAAGAGCACGGCGGCGGGCGCGTCGGGCCCCGGCGGAAACTACAAATGCGGCAGCAGCGCGGGCACGAGTCAGGGCAGCGACGGCCATTGCAGCGGCGGTGCGGGCGCCGGATCGAGCGCCTCCGGAGGCGTCGGAGCCGGCGGTGTCGGAGGGAGCTCCGCGTCGGGAGGAAACGCCCGAGCCAACGCCTCGCTCGTTCCCCTGTATGGCGGATGCGCCGGAGGCACCAGCGGAAGCTGGGCGTGCCAGACCTCCGGTGGCGGGGGCGGAGGGGCCCTCCAAATCTCGGCGGCAGGAACGCTCAGTGTGTCCGGGACGGTCACCGCCAACGGCGGCGCCGGGGGCACGAGTACGTGTTTTTCGGGGGGCTGCGGCAAGAACGGCTACGGCGGAGGAGGGGGCGGGGCAGGGTCCGGCGGCGCGATCCTTCTCGAAGGCCAGACGGTCTCGACGTCGTCGAGCACCATCGATGTCCGCGGCGGCAACGGCGGCGATCCCAACACGAATGGGGGTGGAGGCACGGCATCGGGAGGCAAGGGCGGCTCCGGCGGAACCAGCGCCTCGCCCACCGGCGGAGCCGGCACCGGCTTCGTCTCCAACGGGTGCGGGCCTTACACCGATTGCGGCGGAGGCGGAGGAGGCGGCTACGGATACCTGACGACGCATACCGGGGAGCCCGCTTCGACGTACTCGTGCACGACGACCCTTTCGCCCACACCCGTGCCCGATCCGACCCACACGGCGTGCCTTTGCGCCTCTGACTCGAACTGTTCGAGCGGGAAATGCGTCAACGCGAATGAGCAGTGCACCGGGGCGTGCACAGGGAGCGGCGTCGCCGACAGCGCGAACTGCGAGCGACTGACGTCAGCGACCACGGGCTGGGCCTGCTCGACCGGCAACTGCAGCGACGTCGCCTCGCCGACCGGGACGTGCACCGCGGCGGGGGTCGCGTGCTGGTGCACGAGCGACGCGCAGTGCTCGAACGGCATGTGCGCCCCGTGGGCAGGCTGCGTGCCGGGCGCCTGCACGGGGTCGGGCGCCACGGACGGGTTCAACTGCGTTCGATGAGCCGGCCCGTGGTGAAACCCGTCTACACTCGGTTCAGTGACGCTCCGGCGGACGAGAGTCTGCACGGCAGGGCAAGGCGAACGAGTCGCCGGGCGACGCTTCCGACTTGCCGCACGAAAGAGCCGGTCGCGTAGGGAACACCGTACCTCCGACAAACGGGCTCGACCAACGCCGCGATCTGGGCGTAGCGACACGACGGTAGGTCCGGGAAGAGATGATGCTCGATTTGATGGCTCAAGTTCCCCGAGAGAACGTGGAACCATGGGGGGCCCTCGATGTTGGCGGACCCTCGAATCTGCCGAAGGTACCACGCGCCACGCGTCTCCGGCTCGGCCGCGTCTACAGAGCTCTCCGACACATACTCCACTCCTTCCGGGAAATGGCCGCAAAAGATTATCAGAAATGCCCATACGTTGCGGACCACGTTGGCGGCGGCGTTGCCCGCGAGCACGAACGGCGCGGACGGTCCGGCAACGATCGGGAAGAGCACGTAGTCTTTGAGCAGCTGCCGCGCCGCCTTGCGCACGATGGGTAGCGACTGCCGGAGCATCACGCGCGGAGGCTTTTCGCCCGCCAGCACGCGCTCGAACTCGAGGTTGTGCAGTGCGATGCCCCATTCGAAGACGAACATCAGTCCCAGGGCATACAGCGGCTGCCCCAGGTTCGCCGGACGCCAGGGCTGGTCCTCCGCGACGCGCAGGAAGCCGTATCCCACGTCGCGATCCTTCCCGAGCACGCTTGTGAACGTGTGATGCTCATAATTGTGTGTCTTCTTCCAGTGCTCGGCGGGACACACCAGGTCCCATTCGTATCGATCGGAGTTCAGAACCGGATCGTTCATCCAGTCGTACTGACCGTGAATCACGTTGTGCCCGATTTCCATGTTCTCGAGAATCTTCGAAAGGCCGAGAAGCGCCACCCCGGCGCCCCATAGCGGCATCAGTACGCCGGCAAACAACATCGCTCGCCCGCCTATCTCGGCGGACCGCTGCAAGGCTACGATTCTCCGCAGGTATCGCGCGTCGCTTTCGCCGACCTCTTCTCGTATGCGCCTGCCGATGGCATCGAGCTCCGCGGCGAACCTTTCCAGTTCCTCTGCCGAAGGCATTGTCCTCTCGACGACCTGCGTCGCATTCATGGCGGGGTCTCCTTCGGCTACAGATCGATCGATACGGCCGACCTTGGAGTGCTGACGCACAGTTGGATGTCCTCGTTGGGCTCGCGGCTCACCGCCCCGGTGTGTACGTTCTGAACGACCCCCGATATTTTGCGGCACGTGCACGTATGACAGATGCCTCTGCGGCATCCGTACGGAGGGTCGAGTCCAGCGGCTTCGGCCCGATCGAGGAGCGATACGCCCGCCCCGCCGTCGATGCCGATTCCACTCCGAGCGAAGGAGATCCAGTGTCGCGTCGGATCGTCCGAGTCCTTCGTCAGGTACGGTCCAGTACGCGGAAGCGCGAAGTGCTCGGTCCGAAGTTGGCCCTGAAGGCCGGCCGCTGTCCACAGGCCCACCACGGCATCGGTCAACGACGGAGGCCCGCAGAGAAACGAGCACGACTCTGCCCAGCGCGGCACGAAGCTCTCCAGCTGCTCACGTGAGAAGCGTGCTCGCGTCGACCCAGGGCGATCGGTGAGGCACGTCAGTTTCAGCCGCATGCAGCGAGCCGCGAGCGAAGCCTGCTCGCTGCCCAGGATAACTTCGCGTCGCGCGTAGTGAAGCCAATCGATCCAGCCGGCGTAGTCAGTCGCGATGAGATGCCGGATCATCGACAGCACCGGGGTAATGCCGCTGCCGCCGCTGATGAACAGGAGTCTCGGTGGGACCGGATCAGGAAGGACGAAGCTCCCCATCGCCTGGCTCAACGAGACGACACTACCGACGCGTGCTTCCTTCCGGACCCAGTGAGAAATCGCTCCTTTGGAAGCGATTCGAATCGTGACTCGCACCGGTCCGTCGTCCTCGGGAGCGGAGGAGAGAGAGAAGCTACGCGTCACTCGAATGCCCGCATTCGAGACGGATAGCTGGACGTACTGGCCGGCGCGAAACCCGCGCCACAGCTCGTTGGGGCACAAGAGAATCGACACGGCGTTGCCTGCCTCTTCGCGCACATCGACGACGCGAGCGCGGACCCCGTACACGGACCAGGCGGAATCGACGACCTCCAAATAGTCGTCGATGTTCCGCGGGCTCGTCATCCCGGCCACCAGGCGCGTCCGCAAGAAAGGACCGAGCGGACGCCGCACCCGCTCGAACACCTCGGATAGCGCTCCGTTCATCGATCGCATGTACATCCGGTTCCCTCACGAGGCCGCTGGGGTCGAATGCCGGACTCGTCGGTGATGGCCATTCGTGTAGCGATCTCGTCGACGAGCTCTACCCCCGGGGGAAGGTCCATCATCCTGTCCGCCTCGCCGAGAAAGCACGAGCTTCAGCGACCTCAGCTGAAATGATCCATCTCAAGACGGCGAGCTCTTCGTCGACGAGGCGAGAGCGTGCTCTTTCAACATGAACCGGAATTTCCACATGAAGTTGGCGCAGCGCACGTGTCCACACCATGGCGTCTCGTTACGACAATATAGGGTCACCCATGACGCTTTGCGCCACGATCGTGTCACGAAGAGACCGTCCTTTTGAACGCGGTTGTGAGGCTGTCCGGGACGGCTTGCCAGCCTCGACCGGGCCAGCCGTTGTGTTCAGCGGTGCCTCGAATTTTGCATGTTGGTGGCGCCAGGTGGTTGCCGTGACCCCTCGGGATGCGGGAGGAAGTCAATGTCGCTGGACGCTTTTATTCTCAACAATCGATACGAGCTCATCAACCGGACCCGGACGAAGGTCGCCAAGCGCCCGTCTCCACACAACAAACAGGGAGACACGGAAGGCGGGGTTCCCGTCTTCTTGTCTCAACTCGCTTCGTCGCTTCGCGACGAGGCGGCGCGCGATCCTGCCCAGAGGGCCGAAGCCGACCCTCCGACCAATGCGAACATCGCCGCAAGCGCCACCCTGCATGGCGAGTCGCTTCGCAAGATGGGGTTCACCATCGAACAGGTCGTCCATGATTATGGTGACGTCTGTCAGGCGGTCACCGAGCTCGCCGTCGAGCAGAACGCCGACATCACCACCGCGGAGTTTCACACGCTGAACCGGTGCCTGGACAACGCCATCGCGGCTGCCGTCAGTTCGTGGAACAAGGCCCCAGACCTGTCCCTCGCGCAAGGGCCGGGAAGGCGGGACTTGTACTGGCGACAACTCTTGCGGCTCGTCGCCACCGCGACCGTCGCCTTCGACGCCCTTCGGCGAGGGCGCGTAGCAAGCAGCGGTGCCACCGCAATGGTGCTCGGACGGTGTTTGGCCGAAATACACTCCCTCCTTGAGAACCCGAAATGGGCAGCCGACTCATGACGCGTCGAAGGCCGCGTGGCGCGCTCAGGCGACGCGGCTAGTTCCACTTTCGCGACTTGCGAATCGAGTTCGCCAAGTGACTATGCGAGTGTCGACGGCCGCGCTGCGTCCTCGGAGCCAGCGGTTGCCATCTTGCACTGCGCAATGGTCGTGAACCCTATCGTCAAGGATCGAGCCGCCTCGCGGAGGCTGCGGTTGCAGTCTTGCACCTGGTGAACCCCTCGCTACGAGAACGTTGAAGGGACCTGCCATGACCGCTCCTGTCCAGAACGCTGCAAGCACCGCCTCGGCAAGACCGTCGACCGCCAGCGAAAACGAAGCTCGGCGCGCGGTTGCGAACGCGTTGCTCCCTGAACCTGTCAACGGCTGAACAAATCGGACATCACGCCAGCGGTCTCGTCGCAGGCGTGGTTCAGGCAGGGCAGGTCAAGGCCCCCTTCGATCGAGCGGAGTAGCGAGAAGTGCGTGTAGAACTTGTCGCTCTGTCGCCCGTGCGCGCCATAGTTGGTGTCCACCGTCAAGAGCACGCGGTTCGGATTCGGCGCCGCGCTGTAGTCGTTCTCGTCCCAGACGATGACGATGGCGTTGTGGCCCTGGGGCCACGCGGGCGAGTCGTGGATCGACCGGACGAGCGTGCGGAGCGTGAGATCGCCCTGGTAAATGAGACCCGGGTTGAGTCCGTTCAGCGTGCCGTTGTCGTTCGGATCTTCGAAGCAGACCGCGCTGGCGTTGTTTTGCCCGTGCTGGTCGTTGCACTGGTCGGGAACGATGAACGAGTACGCCGGGAGGCGCCCGTCCGACAGGTCGTCGAAGAGGCCGTGCACGCCCTCGAAGCCGACGATCTGGCTCAGGCTGAGCGGCGAGCCGCTCGGGGCGTCCTCAACGCTCGCGAAGTACGCGAACGGGTCGTGCTTGACCGCGTAGAGGTGAACGATGTTGCTGGCGCCCGGAAGGAGCGTGGAGAGGTTCGATGTGTTGTCGTAGTAGCCGTCGCTGTAGTCCACGAGGTTCGCGCCCGTATACGTGACGCTCTCCTGGTAGCTCTTCCACGTCTTGCCGGCCTCGACGAGCTGATCGGCGATTGTAAGGCCCACAGTGTCAGGCGCGGCCGGGATCGAGAGCTTGCCGTCGATCTCCGTGACCGACGTGATCGCGGGAGGGGTCGTCTCGTTCGAGTTGTCGAACACGGGGGTCGCCGCGTCCGTGCCGGTGCCGGAGATCGGGCAGACGGCGCCGAACGACGAGTTGTCGAGCGATGGCGTCCCGAGCGCGAGGTTCGTCTTGCACGTCGCGTTGTGCCAATCCGGCGAGTTGTCGTTGAGGACGCCGAAGTTCGAGCCGCCGACGACCTCGAGGTAGTTCGTCAAGCTCGGATGCGCCACGGCGAAGTAGTTCTTCGCGGAGTTCACGCGCTGCGCGTAGAGGTTCATGAAAGGCGCGCTCGGGTTCCCGATGATCTGGTTATATCCGTGGTTCTCCATCATGATCACGAACACGTGATCCAGACGGGGAATACCCCTGGGAATGGCCCCCTCGGCCGCGAACACCGGCGGCGACAACGTGGAGACCAACAGGCCGAGGGCAAGAGCTGTCTTCTTCATTGCGGGATCCTTTCGGGTGGCGAGGCGGCGGCTTCGTTCGCTCGCGGCTGGGCCGCGGTGACGTACCTCCTTAGCGGCGTTTCGTGGTGGTTCTGTGTCATCTGCGCGAGCAACTCGTGCAGATGACAAAGGCGAGACGGTCGGCGGCCCGCGTCGACCCCTCTCGGAAAACGACCGCGGAGGGCTGGGAGAAGCACTTCGCGACCCACCACGATCTTCTCGCGCCGCCTGGACCCTGACGTCCTGGCGGCCCTCCGCGCCTCAGCCCCGTACGCAGAGACAGCTGATACTGGGTCCCTCCGAACCCTGGTGGTGACAGCCACCGGCCTTCGGTCCGGTTACACGTCCACCTAACCCGCCCTGATTCGCTGCCGCTTGAGTGCTGTCCTCCCTTCACTCGCGAGATGACTCGTCATCGCTCGAGAGCAAGGTTCCCT
>CALFNG010000046.1 GCA_937902985.1 uncultured Myxococcales bacterium | reverse complement strand
GGGCCCTGGTCCTGCAACCCGAGCCCGAGGGACCTGCCCTCATCTCTCATGCAGCAAGGCTGCGTTCAGTTGACCATGTCGATCTCCCTCCCGCGCCGTCGTGGCGCACAGTCGTCCGCGTAGCGCACCAGGTGCGCACGCCTTCGCAGGCGTCCGCAGTCGGGAAGGTCCCGCTCGCGATAGCGATCGACGAAGGTCTCGGTCGTGCACGCTCCGATCAAGCACCGCGCTCACGATTCGCCTCCGGGCCTCTTCCGCGAAGTCGGTCACGAGCGCCGAGAGGTTGCCGTCGAACTCGGCGTTGGCGAGCCTCAGAAGCCATCCGCGCGATCGACGTCCGTCGCCCACGATCTCGCCGAGCCGGACCGCGACGGCGGCGGCGCGCAGCCCGTGCTCGGCCGGCCAGCGACGATCGCGAGGCATGGATATGCAATTTTTGCATACACCAAGTCCGCATTGGCTCTTGAGCGGGGCCAAATCAGGTCGTAGATGAAGAGGAACGTCGTCACCGACGCTTCGCGATGCAAAAATCGCATGAAGCGACTCCATCGGACCGTCGGTGAACGGCGCGCGCCAGGCCATGTCCACCACAGACAATCCCGCAACCAACGCCGAGTCGCTCAGTCTCGACCACTTGCGCGCCTTCATCGCCGTCGTGGAGACCGGGAAGCAGACGCGAGCGGCGAAGCGGCTCGGCGTGACGCAGACGACGATCTCTCGCTACATCAAGCGGGTCGAGGAGCACTTCGGCGGCGGGCTCTTCGAGACCGGCTCGAGCGATCGCCTGTCCGCGCGCGGCTTGCTGCTGGAGCAGTCGCTGCGCACCGCGATGGCGGAGCTTTCGCGTACGCGGGAGCGATTGGCCACCGACAGGCCGGTGCTCCGGATCGGGTTCATCCGCCCGGTGAGATCCTTGGTCGAGAACGCGCTGCGCGGGCAAGCGAAGGTGCACGGCCTCCCGAGCTTCGACGTGAGACTGCTCGAGCTTCACCCCGAGGTGCAGGCGGCCGCCCTCGCCCGACGCGAGCTCGACATCGCCATCTCCTACGCCACGCCCGAGTTTGCGACGCGCGAAGACATCGAGGAGTCGCTCGTCGTCGAAGAGCCCTTCGCGTTGGTGATTCCAGCGCGCGCTTGGAATGACGGCAAGCCGTCCCTTTCGGCCTTGGGTCCGCTGCTCTACGCCCACTCGCCGCGGCGCCTGTCGAGCCGCTTGATGGAAGCGGAAGAGCAGTGGCTCCGCGCCAACCGCCTCGCCCCCACGCGCACGGTCGAGTGCGCGCTCGGGAGCGAGATCGTCGCCTATGCCGGAGCCGGCTACGGGTACGGATTTTTGCCCGCGCTTTGGAGTCTGGCCAGTCACGACGGGGTCATCTTCGCCCCCGTGTCGGACTTCGCGGCGACCGCGAAGATCGCTGCCTATTCGCTCAAGCACGTCAAACCGTGGGTGGTGCGGATCCGCGAGAGCCTCTCGACCGCGGCGCGCGCCGCCCTGCATCAGTTTCGAACCAAGTGAAGGGAGATGCCATGGCGAACGGAGAGACCCCGTCGACTGCGTCGGAACGCCGGGCAACGGCCGAGCGGATCATCACCGGCTTTTACTCGCGTCTCGACAAGCCCGCGCCGCGGTTTCTCTGGTTCGAGGATGCGGAGTCATCCGCGCTCGTGTTCCTTCTCCTTGCGACGCTTTCGCCCGACGAAGACGCTTGGCGAAAGCGGTGGCACCCTATGGAGCCTCTCCCGGTCGATCGACGTGCGCGGTGGCAGTGGCCACCCGGTTTCAAGCCCCTTCCGTTCAAACGGCCGAAGGGGGGGGAGATCGGTGCGGGTCTCTGGTCCGCGCTCGAGGATCAGTTTGCTCGCGCGCTCGTGGAGAGCGCCCCCTCACCCGAGGTCCTGAACAGGTTTTTGCTTTCGTTCCGGGGTCAACTGGGCAACGAGCTTGAAAGTGAGCTCCGAGACAGAGTCCGTCCCGCGCTTCTAAGCGGACCGGGGAGGAGGTTCACGGCGCCCGGTCGCGGCTTCTGGGGTGGCGTCGTCGAGGGGGGCCGAAAGGGCAGTGCCGAGACCGGCAAGGCGGGAAAACGGCTCGTCGAGCTCCAGCACGCGTGCGGCTGGTGGGCGCCCTGTGAGCGCGCCGTGATCTGCTCCGACGGACCTCGGCGGATCTGCGTGGACATCGACGGTCGGCTGCACGGCCAACGAGGCCCGGCCGTCGAGTTTTCGGAACACCGCCAAGTGTACGCATGGCACGGCACGCACGTGCCGCGCACGTGGATCGAGCAGCCCGACACGCTCGATCGGTCCGCGCTCTTGACCTTGCCGGACGCCGAACAGCGGATGGCGGGCGCCGATATCGTCGGGTGGGCGCGGATCATCGAGGGGCTTCCGACGCGTGCGATTCACGCCGACGACGACCCCGGGGTTGGAACGCTGTTCGAATGCGACTTGCCCGGCAGCCCCAATTCGCGCTTCCTGCGCGTGCGCTGCGGCACGGGACGGGAATTCGTACTCAGCGTCCCGCAGCACGTGCAGACGGCGCGGCAAGCCAACGCCTGGACCTACGGTTTGACGTCGGACCCATACGAATTGGAGGCGAGATCATGATCATCGTGAGGAATATCGCAGCACAGGGAGACGTCTTCTTTCGGCGAGTGGAACACGTTCGCCCGGACGCGGCCGCCCAACCGAGCCTCGAAGGGGAGCCCGTCGTCGTCGCGCACAGCGAGACGGGGCACCATCACGTCGTCGAATCGCGGCACGCGACGTTTCTGACGACGTCCGACCCGCTCGTCGGTTTTCTGCGGTTCGAAGGCCCCTTCGCGGACGTCGTGCATCTTCGTTCGTTTCACACGCACGAGACGCTGCGACTCTTGGGCAACGAAAACGGCACGACGTCTTTCGAGATCCGGCGACAGCGCGCCTATGTCCCGGACGGCTGGCGCGAGAAAGACTGGCGCAACGGGCCCGAGGAAGACTGGCCCGAGGATGCGTTCGTGGGGGGCTTTCACTAAACGCGCCGTCCATGAATAAAGGAACTGTTACACTGGCCAGTAGTCTCCGGAGCCTCTCGTTTCATCGTAGGCGCGAAGACACTTCAACAAGGATGCAGAGACGGGTACGAGGCGGTCCTGTCGGAACTTGCCTTCTCGAACCCGCAGCACGCCTGCTTGCAGGTCCACGTCCTCGGCGATCAGCCGCAGCGCTTCCCCGCAGCGAAGCCCGCATCCGTACAACACCCGAAACAGCGCGGGGAAGGCGAGGTGCCTGCGCGTTCCAGCCATCGGTCCCCGTCCGTCCGGCGCGATGAGGTCGACAGCAGCTAGCAACTTCCGCACTTCGTCACGAGTGAACACGCGGGCCGCCAAGCCTTGATGCACCACCGGTATCCGCGACCTGTCAGGGACATGTGCAGTGCCCCCCATGCGGACCAGGAACATAGCAAGTTGTCGAATCAGCCCGATGTAATATTGCTGGGTCTTGGGGCACTGGTGCGGTCGGCCGTGCAGCCAACCTTCCACGACCTCCTTGGGGAGACTCGGCGTAGAGTGATGGATATCGCACAGATACCTGTCGAACGCGCGAAGTGCCCAGGTCTCGCGCTTGTACGTGCAGCCCGTTGAACGCTTCTCCTCCAAGAACTCAGCGATCTGGGTGGATAGCACCGAATTCAGTCCGACGTCACGCATGACTGTCCTCGTCAACGTCAAGCGCGGCGGTGCGCAGCGCATCGATGTCAACGCTGGTGTAGACCCGCGTCGCGTCGAGAGACTGGTGTCCCAGGATGCTGCCAATTTCCTCGAGCGGCACGCCGCTGGAGAGCAGTCGCGATGCGACTGAATGCCGAAGGCTGTGCTAGGCATGTCCGACGCCAACCGCATCCCGTTCGCGACCCAGACCCACTTCGGCTAGCCTTTCGCCATGACCACCGGGGGCGTATGCGAGAAGTGCCACGGGCGAACTCAGATCAAGTGCCCTTCGTGCCACGGCGTTGGCTCCATCTCGAAGCCGCCGAGCGTCCCTGGGAATCCGACGCTCAACCAGTCGTGCACGGCCTGTAAAACGACGGGGCGGCTGAAGTGCAGCGCGTGCAACGGCACCGGGAAGCAACTGTAGGGTGTCGACGCGGGAGACGCGTGCCTCCCGCGTCGCGCCCGAACGTTACCGCTGGCGCAGTCGCCTGGGAGGCGGGCGCGCAGGCGCACTGATCGCGGCGACCGTCACACCAGCGACGATGCCGGCTAAGACGACCCAGACCGGGATTATGAGTTGAGCCCCGTTGGTGGCCTGGGCATAAACGAAACGATTGTCAAGTAGCATACGAAACCTTCTTTCTGTGTATTGTGGTCTCGCTGCTTGCCGAAATAACGGTGCGCTAACGATAGCGTGCGTCCCGTCCGCACCGTGTCAACCTGATCGAGAACGTTTCTGGCCACGGGCGTTGGCGTGGATGCCGGCCAAGTCACTCAATAATTACCGGGCAGCCGCCAGAAATACCGGGCAGGTCGCCAATGGCGGGCAAAGCCTGATGCGGACAGGCGTGCGCGTCCCGTCGACGCCGTCACACGTGAAGCGGATGGGTGTGCGCGTCTCGCGGACGCCGGCACGCGTCGGCGGGATGGACGAGCGCGTCCCGCAGTCCCGCAGATGCGCCTTTGCGGTCTCTCCCCGGTCAGGCCAGCGCGCCTTTGATGACCTTGCCCGCCGTGATCTGCGTGGCGATCGTGGTCGCGTCGACACCGACCGCTGCGAGCATGGTCTGGCCGTAGGCGCTCAGGCTGTCGAGGGCGCTGACGTCGCCGCCGGCGGTGCCTTTGCCGCTCGACGAGTCGATGGGGAGGGCGCCGTAATCCATCACCGAGCCGAGCTTCGTCGGAGTGATTCCGCCGATGACGCCGCCCTTGAACGGCTTGCCGATCGTGATCGAGACCTGATGATTCGGGTTGTGCTGGCGGCCGTTGGTGTTGCCCTGGCCGAGGGTGCGGCCGAAGACGTTGAGCGTCATGAACGAGACCTGATCGGCGAGGCCCGCGCTCGCGAGCTGCGCCATGAGCGACGCGATCGACGCCACGCCGGCCACGGTCTGGGTCGTCTCGTTCGCCAGGCCGACGTCGCTGTGGTTGTCGCCGCCGAACGGAATGTGGACCGCGATGACGGGCGTGACCTTCATCTGGATCAGCGTGATGGCCGCGAGGATCTGCGACGCCGGCGAGTTGTCTTTGATCGACTCGAGCTGGTTCAGGAGATTCTGCGCGATGTTCCGCACCTGCGTCTGCGACGTCGCGAGCGAGTCGATGTACGCCTGCTGCGCCGGCGTCGCGCTGTTCTTGTAGAGGTCGTAGAGCTGGCCCAGCGTCTGATCGCGGAGCGGCTGCAAGGTCGTCAGCGGCCCGGCGGGGCTCGTCAGCGTGGCCTTGAGGGCGAGGGCCGGAATGATCGGGAGGGCCTGCCCGCCGTAGGTCAGCGCCTCGGACGGGGTGGTCGCTCCGAGGCTGATCGGCTGCGCCTGGATCGTGCCGAGGCACGGAGCGAGCTGCCGCGCGAGGATCGACGGGAGCATCTCGCCGGCGAGCGTCGTGTCTTGCAGCTTGAGCACGTCGGGCTCTTTCGGGTGCACCGGCGTGTTCGTCATCACGTGCCAGAAGCAGGTTCGATCGAGCACGCTCTGGGGCAGCGTCGACCAGGGGGTCGCCGCCTGGAACGACTGGCCCGCGAGGGTCAGCGCCCTGGGCGCCATCGTGGGGTCGCTGCTGTGAACGACGTTCGCGTCCTCGTAGGTACCGGGAACGCTCGCGTTGATCGGGTCGCCGTTGCCCGACGTGTTGAAGATGACGAACTGCGCCTTGGCCGGCGCCGCGCAGGCGGGCCCCGGCATGTCGGCGAGCGCGCGCCGCGGGTCGAGCAGCAGCGACGCGGGCAGGCCGGTGGCGAGGGCGCGGAGCCCGACGTAGCCCGCGCCGAAGAGCGACGAGAGAAGCGCGTTGCGGCGGCTGATCATGCTGGGCACGGCCTTCCCTCTCACATTCCGATCGAGACGGCGCTCGGCGCCAGACAGGCCGCGACGAACGTCGACTGGAGCGCCGCGGTCGCGCTCGCGCCCGACTGCATCGCGGCCTTGAAGTGACCGCCGAGGAGCTGCACGGCCGGCGCCGAGCGCGGATCCGACGGCGTCAGCCCCATCACCGTCTGCACGAAGTCGGCGACGGCCGCGTCGGACTGCGCGCTCGACCACTGCTTCACCCCGGCCACCTGCTTGGCCATGGGGACGTCGATGACGAGCGCCGCCGCCGCCTCGCAGATGTTCTCGGTGGCGGCGCGGTAGAAGAGGGTGGGCTGGTTCGGCAAGACCGGCGCGACGGCGCCGCGCCCATAGCCGTCGGACGGCAGGCCCGAGACGATCTCGGGGATCGTCGTCTTGGCGCCGTCGGGCGTCGTGGCGTCGAGGCCGCAGAGATCGGCGAACCCGAGGCGCGCGTCGAGCGCAGCGCAGAGGTGGTCGCGCCGCGAGACGGCGATGATCTTGCCCTCGTCGGAGCGCGTCGACGTTGCCGCGGCGTTGGTCGTGATGGGTGACGCGAAAATCTCGCGGACGAGGGTGCTCCACTGGAAGCCCGAGCTCGTGAAGAGGCCGACGATCCGCTGGAACTCGGGGTCGGTCGGCTGGCAGGGCGACGAGTTCGCGTAGTAACAGAGCTTCTGCGCCCAGGCCTGGGCGAAGAGCGGGTGCGTCGCGAGCGTCGCCGCGAAGTCGGCGATGCTGGTCACGGGCTTGACCACGTTCTGGAACGCGAAGAGGCCTTGCTGCCCCGCGTACTCGGCTTCGGCCTGGTTGTGGTAGTCCCACGAGTACGTCGACGCGACGATCGATCGCGTGGGGTCGAGCGTGCGGTGGCACCCGACGCACGCCGCTTGCGACGCGTGCGTCGCGTCGAGCCCGGGTGTGGTCGACGGAATCGTGGAGTCGGTCCCGTCGACCTGCGCGCCGAGCGCCACGATGAGCGCCTGGTTGGTGGTCACGCGCGCCTGGTTGCTCGTGTTCGTCTGCCAGTTGGCGAAGAACGCCGGCGTCGAGAAGAAGCCGATGCGGGGCACCGAGAGCACGAGCTCGGTCGCCGTGCGGAGCGTCGCGAGATCGAAGAAGCGCGTCGGCGACTCGCCCGCGGCCGGCGTGCGGACCGTCACCATCTTCCAGGTGCTGTAGTCGTCGGTCGTGAGCTGCGGCGCCGCGGCCGTGCCGCCGTAGACGGTGCACGTCGAGCCCTTCAACCCGGGCACCGCGCCGACCAGGATGTAGTGCAGCGCGTCCGACTCGCCGGGGTACACGATGGGGTCTTGCGTGCAGCCCTCGGCCACGAGCCGCGGCGCAGTGCCGACGTCCGGGTCGTACCAGTGCATGTAGTTTGCGCTCGTGGGATCCAGAGTCTCGCCGATCGGGATCGGACCCTTCGCGGCCTCGAGGGTGAGCCCGACGCCTTGGTAGGTCTTCGCCAGCCGGTCGGTGACCTTGCCCGCGTCATCGACCTGCCACGCGTCGAGGAACGCGTAGAACTCCATGAGCGCGGGCGTCATCATGAACTGGGAGGTGGTGGCCGCCTGGGTGAGGGGCGCCCCCTGGGCGACGAGCGCCAGGACCGTGCGGGCGAAGCTCTCGCTCGCGTTCTGGACAAAGAGAGGTCCAGTGGTCGCGTTGATGTCCGCTGTCCGCGGGGACACCTGATCGCTGAAGTCGGCGATCCCGACCTGCGTCTGCTGGAACGCGAGCTCGAAGAAGCGAAGCATCTTCGACGTGTACTGGGGGAGCCCCATCCAGCCGTCGATCAGCGTCGCGAGGTGCATCGGATCCGCCTCGACGGCCTTGACCTCGTCGTCGGTCGGGGGCAGGCCCACGAGCAGATTCTTCACCTTGGCGACGTAAACGGCCGGGGGATCCGGCTCGAAGGCGAACGGCGTCTTGTTCGCGGCCGCGCCCGCGTCGGCCGCGGTCGTCGCGGTCTTCGACGGCGCGGCGCCTGACCCGCCGCTGCTGCCGCACGCGCCTCCGGCGACACCGGCCACGAGCAAGAGAGCGAAGGGGAGGTGAGTGCGCAGCACGCGTGGGCTCTGCAGCTTAGCAACGGCAGTGCCACGCTCGCCAGCCCACGTGCTCGCGCTCCACGCCCTCCGCGGATGGTTTCGTGGGACTACGGTGTGAACGACTCGATCACGTTCGCCCCGCCGAAGAGGACAATCGATCCCACCGGGGACCACGCCGCGCGTGCGTTCGTGTGGGGCACGCGCGTGGGCACTTCGGTCGCCGCCGTCGCGCTCAGTCGGAAGACGTGGGTGGTGCCTGACGAGACCTCGCTCCCCACGACGAGCGCGTCGTTGGGCGCTGCCCACGCGAACGCCTGCGCGGACCCGAGGGGCACGGGCAGTTCGCCCCATGACGTCGTTGTCGTACACGATGCCGAGCCGACGGACGGAGCGCAGCCGAGATCGAGATCGCGTACGCCAGGGTCAGCGAGCAAGCCGACGAAGCCGCCGGCGAGGAGGAGATGCCGCGCGTCGAGCGCCGCGGCGCCCGCGCCCACCGTGGAGTCGGCCGGGAACTGGGAGAGCGCGAGGCCCGCCGCCGTGCCGGGCGCGACGTGCTCGACGCCCGCCGCCGTCGTGCTGCCGGCTGCGACCACGAGCCCGATCCCGTCGATCCACGTGGCCGCGGCGCCGAGTCGCGGCGCAGTCAGCGTGATCCAGGTCGTGTTGCCGTACGGGTAGCCCGCGTTGCTGGTGTCGCTCGGATCGATCTTGAGGACCTTGTCGGTCGCGTCGCCGGTCACGCGCGTCGCTCCGACGATGTACTGCGCCCCCGACGAGTCGAGCACCGTGGCGCCGCCCGCGATGTCGGCGAAGGTGCCGCCGGCGGGGAGCGTGAGCGCCGCCGTCGCGCTGCTCGAGAAGTCGAAGTACGTGCCTGCCGTGTCGCCGATGAGCCACGCCACCGTGCCGGCGAGCGCGATCGACCGCGGGACCAGGGGAAGCACGGGCGGCGAGGTGAGCGCGGTGAAGAACCCGAAGTCGAAGAGCTGCGTCGTCTTCGCGAGCGAGGTGTCGGACCCCCCGGCGATGAGGAGATACTCCCCCTGCACCAGCGCCAGCGTGGGCGCGTGACGCGCATCGGCCAGCGGGCCCGGCAGGCGCGCGAGCTCGCCGTTGCGCTGCACGAAGATGGGGAGCGTCTGCCCCGCGAGCGCGGCGTACTCGAGGGGAAGCGACGCCCCGAAGACGCGCTGCGTGTTCGACGGATCGAGCCCCTGCACCTGGATCGAGACCGCCGTCGACGTCTCGCTCAGTTGCCCGAGGTCGATCGTGCTCGCCGGAAGCTGCGTGGTGGCGAGCACGAGCCCCGCGTCGCCCACCTCGGCGACGATGCGCAGGGCCGTCGGCGCGGGGCTCTTCGTGAATGTGCCCGCTTCGGTGTCGGTGACGATCTGGATCGTGCCGCTATCGGCCGTGCTGCAGCCGAGGAGGGGAGCGACGCCGGCAAGGGGGACGACGATCGGGAGAAAAGAGGCCGAAAGAAAGCGGCTCACGCGGTGCCGTGTAGCACGTTCCCGCTGGCGCCCGTGAGCTCCCGTTCGCTTCGCTGGCCGTCAGCGATGCTGGCTGTCAGCGATCGCGCACGCTCAGGTTGCCGATGTAGTCGGTCTTGCCGAGGTCGACGCCGTTGTGCCGGAGGATGGCGTAGGCCGTCGTCGCGTGGAAAAAGAAGTTCGGGAGCTGCAGCTCGAAGAGGAAGTCGAGGCCCGTCAGCACCTTGCCCGGCATGAACGCCACGGGCACGAGCCGCTTCTCCGCGCCCTCGAAATCGGCCGGCTTGAAGGTGTCGAGGTAGGCTTTACAGGTCTGGATGCGCGCGCGAATCTCGTCGAGCGTCTGCTCGGTGTCCGGGTGCTTCGGGGGGTCCTTGTCGGCCAGGCGGGCGGCCGTGAACTTGGCGCTGTCGCAGACGGACTGAATCTGGCGGACGAGGGGGTACTGATCGGGCGCGAGGCGCGCGTTGAGCAGCACCACCGGGTCGAACGACCTGGCCTTCGCGTGCGCGACGCCCTTCTCGAGCCAGGCCTCGAGGTTCACGATCATCTGCTTCTGTTCCTTGATGGCGGCGTAAACGAGCGTCATGGGAGATCCTCCGCTCGGCTCGATGCTGGGCGCGGTTCGACGGTTGCGCCGGACGGCGAAGCGCCCGCCTCGGGCGATGAGCTCGTCGAACGTGCCCCGCGCGCGCGCCCACGAGCTCGGCCAGCGCGGCACCGATCCCGCGCTCGCCCCGGTGATGACCACGGACTCGATCCTGCATGGAACGAGGCTAGCGTAGACCCGAGGAGGCAAACCGGAGATGCCCGTGGAGCCCGCGTCGAGCGGCGAGTTGAGGGTCGGCGTCGACCTGGGCGGCACCAAGATCGAGGCGGTCGTGCTCCGCACGGGCGACGAAGAGCCGGTCGTTCTCGCGCGAATGCGCGTCGCGACCGACCGCGAGGCCGGCTACGAGCACATCGTGGCTGCCACGGCGAAGCTCATCGCCGACGTGACCCGCGAGGCCGGACTCGCCGAGCTCCCCCCGATCGGCGTCGGGATGCCCGGCAGCGTCACGTTCCGGAGCGCCGACGGCTCGCGCTCGGTCAACGCCCTCGTGAAGAACTCCAACACGGCGTGCCTGAACGGGCGCCCCTTCCGCGAGGACCTCCGGCGGGCCGTTGGCCAGGACGCCATCGTCTTTGCCAACGACGCGAACTGCTTCGCGCTCGCCGAGGCAGAGTACGGCGCGGCGCGCGGCGCGAGAGTCGTCTTCGGCGTCATCCTGGGCACGGGCGTCGGCGGAGGCGTGGTCTTTCGCGACGCGATCGGTGCCCGCGCGTGGGACGGCCTGCAAGGGATCGCCGGCGAATGGGGCCACGTCGTCCTCGATCCGTCGGCGCCGCTGCCCTGCTACTGCGGCCGGCGCGGCTGCGTCGAGCGGTACTTGTGCGGCCCGGCCATCGAGGCGGCGTACGCGGCAAGGGCCGGCACGAACCTGCCGCTCTCGGACATCGCGGCCGCGAGAGCGCACGATCCCGACGCACGCGTTGTTCTCGCGAATGTCGTCTCGAACTTCGGTCGCGCGATCGGCGCGGTGATCAACGTTCTCGACCCGGACGTCGTCGTCCTCGGCGGAGGTGTCTCCAATCTCGCTCTCTTCTACGCCGAAGGCCCGGCCGCAGTCGCTCGCTGGACTTTCACCGACGAGCTCAGGACGCCCATCGTCAAGAACGCCCTCGGCGATAGCGCCGGCGTCATCGGCGCGGCGATGCTGCGCCAGGAACGCTCGAAGCCGTCCTTGGTCTCCGCCGCCAAGCTCCGATAGCTTCAGAAGGCCTCCAGAAGGTCAACCCCGCCCGATCCGAAGAGGCCTGTCCAAGGCCAGGCCGGGACGTGCCGGTCAGGGATCGACTCCCGTGTGCGTCGCGTACTTTCGTGACTTCCACACGCCGAGTCCCTCGTCGAGAACGGTGACCTTCGTGAAGCCATTGGCAGCGAGCTTTTGCGCGAGGGTGCCGGACTCGGCGTGGGGGCACGCGCAGTAGCAGACCAGCCATGCGTCTCGTGGGAGCTGGGCGACGTAAGGATCGGGATCGTAGAAGGGAACGCTGACCGCGCCGGCGATGTGCTCGTTGAGGTAGTCCGACGGCGCGCGGGCATCGAGCACGGCCATCTTGGCGCGCCGATCGAGCTGGGCTTTGATCACGTCGGCCGGCGTCGTCGCGGGGGTCGCGTGAAAGCCCATGGGCTCCGGACCGCGGGGGTTCAGGGGGACGGGGCCAAGCGGAATCGGTGGCGGTTTCGGCGGCACCGGGCGCGGCACCGAGGCCAGGTGCGTTTGCCAGGTGCGCATGAGCGCCACGACGTCGTCGATCGCGCCGTTGCCGAGGCTCGACGCGAACCCGGCCATCGCCGTGCCGGTGCGCCCTTCGCGGGTCGCATAGCGCAAGAAGCCGTTGCTCGCCGTCGAGAGGAGGTCGACGTTGCCGATGTGAATGAAGGGGCCGCCGGTGCCCTCGGGGCCATGGCACCTGGCGCACTCGCGCGCGAACACGCCCGCGCCGCGTCCGGCGTCGCCGATGAGGGGCCCTTCGTCGAGCACGACGCGCGGACGCTCGCGCCACGCGTGGAGCGATCCGACGAGCGTCTCGATGTCTTCGTTGCTGAGCGGGCCGCCATGGCCTCTCGACCAGGCCGACATCGTCGAGCCGGTCCGGCCGTTGGCGATCGCGTTCCGCAGGAACTCGTCGCTCACCGACGCGAGGAAATTCTGGTTCCCGAGCGCGGGGGCCTGATCGGCCGCGTACCCCCGGCCGTCGGCGGCGTGGCACACGACGCACATGCGCGTGTAAAGCTGCGCGCCGCGGCGCTCGGCGACCGTCGGCACGATGCCGCCGCACTCGAGCGTCCCGCTCGCGATGCAGGCGACCACCACGAGGACGCACTGGAGAAGCGATCGAAAGCGCATGCGAAGCGGCTGGCGCGCCACGATAGCGCACTCGACCTCTCTCGCCGCCTACTCGGACACGGCCACCAAGATCTCGCCCAGGAACTCGAGCACGGCGCGGACGCGTGCGCTCCGTTGGAGATCGGCGTGCACCGCTTGCCAGATGACGCGCGGCGAGGGCGACGTCGTGGTCGGGACGCGCACGAGCGCGGGGTCGTGCGCGGCGACGGCCATAGGCAAGAGCGCCAGACCGAGGCCGGCCGCGGTCGCCGCGTAGATCGAGCTCACGCTGTCGGAGCGGAGCACGACGCGCGCGCCGTCGAGGCGCGGCGCGAACCACTCGTTCTCCACGGCGAAGGAGCGGGAATCGGCGAAGAGAATGACCGGGTGCCCCGCGAGGCTCACGTCGGGATCCCGGGGCAACCCGCAGCGCTCGATGTAATCCCGCGCGGCGTAGAGCGACAGCGGAACGCTCGCGAGGCGCCTCGTGACGACGTTCTCTTCGCGAGGGCGCGCCAGGCGGAGCGCCACGTCGGCCTCGCGCCGGGCGAGGCTCACGACGCGCGTCGTGCACTCGAGGTCGATCGTGATGCCGGGGTGCTGGGCGTGAAAGGCCGGCAGGTGCGGCATGATGAAGCGCGTCGCGAGCATCTCGGTCGACGTGACGCGCACGGCGCCGGCGGCCTTCTGGTCGGCGCCGATGATTTCGCGGTCGAGCGCGATCGCCTCGTCTTCGATTCGCTCGGCGCGCACGAGCAAGTCGCGCCCCGAGGGCGTGAGCACCCACCCGTCGGGCGTGCGATCGAAGAGCCGCGCCTGCACCTGGTCTTCGAGGGCGACGATCCTGCGGCCCACGGTCGTCGCGTTGATGCCGAGCAGGCGCGCCGCCCGCGCGAGCGTTCCGCCGCGGGCGACGGCGAGAAAATAGCGAAGGTCGTTCCAGTCGAGCATGGGGGCGAGTGCAAAAGCGCCGGTCGGGCCTGCAACCTTGCCGCGTGTCGGCCCGGGCGAGAAGCCCCAACGTATGGAGATGGAACTCCCCCGAGCCATCGAAGACACGTCCGGGACCGCCGTCGCCTCAGCCAGGCCTTCGTTCACCGAGTTCGTTCTCCACGCGGGCGACGGAGTCCCCCTCGCCGCGAACCTCCACGCGCCGGGCGGCCCCGCGCGCGGCACGCTGATCCTCCACGCGGGGGCGGCCACGCCCCAGCGCTTCTACCGCCCCTTCGCGTCGTTCCTCGCCGAGAACGGCGTGCGCGTCGTCACCTACGACTACCGGGGCGTCGGCCGCTCTCGGCCGGCGTCGCTCCGCGGCTACCGGGCCACGATGACGGAGTGGGCGCACCTCGACGCCCGCGCGGCGCACGCGTACGTGCGCGAGCACTTCGGCGACCGTCCGGTCGCGATCCTCGGGCACAGCTTCGGGGGACAGCTCGTCGGTCTGATCGACGAGGCGCGCGACGTCGCGGGCGCGATCATGGTCGCGGCGCAGTTCGGGTACTATGGAAACTGGCCTCCGCTCGGGCGCCTGCGCTACGGCCTGACGTGGCGCGCCCTCGTCCCGACCCTCACGGCGGCCCTCGGCTACCTGCCGGGCCGCGCCGGGCTGGGCGAAGACCTGCCCCGGGGCGTCGTCGAAGAGTGGGCGCGATGGTGCCTGCACCCCGACTACCTGATCTCCGGCCACCCCGACGCGGCTGCGCGGTTCGCGCGGTTCGACCGGCCCACCGCCTTCTATAGCTTCACCGACGATCCGCTCGCGCCCCTCCGCGCGGTTCGCGCGCTCCGCGTCCGCCTGACCTCGGCGAAGCTCGAACACCGGCGCGTCGATCCGAGCCTCGTGGGGGCCGGGCCGATCGGGCATCATGGTTTCTTCCGCTCCAAGTGCCGCGAGCCGCTGTGGACGGAAACTCTGGCGTTCCTCACGGACGTCTTCGAGGGTCGCGCCCCGCGAAAGGTCCGCCGGCCGTCGCCTTCGCTGTCTCCCTTCGAGTCGTGGGATGTGCGCGACGAAGACCTCCTGGCCGACCTTCGAGGCTGCCGAAGCCGTCCGTAAGCGCCAGCGCCATCCTCCCTACATCACACCGCACATCGCACCGCACGCGGTCGCCAGGCGTGCCGCCAGGCGCGTTGCCGTCATCGCCACCCACGTTGGCATCGCGGGTCCAGGCCACCCTTCCGCCGAGCGTGAAACCGCACGCTTATGAGACGGATCGTTCTCTAGACACGGGGCATGCAGGTTGCTAAATCCGGCCGGGCTCGCGAGAATGTTCGCCTTCCGTAGCGGCGCAGGCTCTACTTTGCGCGCTGCGACGGAAGCAAGTTCGAACGGGCATTTGGGGTCGGGTCAAGTTCCCGATCACGAAACTCGGCTCTCAGGAGGTTTGGCAATGCTTCGAAGGATCGTTACCGGCGTCACTATCGGCGTCGCGGCCCTCACGGTCCTCGGCGCGACCGGCGTCGGGTGTCTCACCCGGCCGGTCGAACACTCCAACCCTATAACGAAGACGAACTTCGTCACGTCGATCCCCCAGGGGTCGATCGACAAGGTCGACCTCCTCTTCGACATCGATAACTCGGCGTCCATGGGCGACAAGCAGGCCTACCTCACCTTTGCCATCCCCGACCTCGTCGCCCGGTTGGTCACGCCGAACTGCATCGACCCCAACGGCGTCATCATGGGGAAGGCGGCGCTCAACGGCTCGTGCGCGGGGGGGGCGTCGATCACGTCCGAGTTCCCGCCCGTGCACAACCTGCACATCGGCATCGTGAGCTCGTCGCTCGGCCCGCGCCTCGGCGATGCCAATGGGGGCGGTGGGGCGTGTCCTACGACGGGCGCCCCGAGCACGCTGCCCACCGCCAGCGGCGTCATGCTCGATCGGCACAACGACGACCAGGCGCACCTCCTGAACCGCAGCGCCGATCCGACGAACCTCACGAACTACACCGAGACGCCGCTCGCCGCCGCCACAGACGGTGCGGGCGACAACTTCCTCGACTGGTTTCCGCCCGCCAGCGTGAACCCCGCGAACATGAACGTCATGCCCACGGGGCCGACGCCGGTCACGGATGCGCCGACCCTGCAAACCGATTTCCAGAAGCTGGTCGTCGGCGTTCACCAGTTCGGCTGCGGCATCGAGTCGCAGCTCGAGACCTGGTACCGCTTCCTCATCCAGCCCGACCCGTACGCGTCGCTCGTGGTCGACAAGAACAAGATCGCGCAGTGGCAGGGTTTCGACACCGTGCTCCTCGCGCAGCGCGCCGACTTCCTCCGCCCCGACTCGCTGGTCGCCATCCTCGTCTTGACCGACGAGAACGACTCGGAGGTCGACGTCCGGTCGTTCGGCGGTACGGGCTATAACTTCATGTCCACCAGCTTCCCGCCGCCCCGCGGCACCTCGGCGTGCCAGTCGAACGTCCCGGCGCAGGTCAACAGCGCCGCGTGCACGTCGTGCGGCTTCCAGAAGAACGCGGGCGACCCGTCGTGCATGACCGACGTCCCCGCGGGCGGAAAATACGGCGTCTATCCCCGGACGCACCTGAACGACTGGGGCTACGATCTCAACCTTCGCCACGTGCATGAGAAGCAGAAGTACGGCGTCTCCGTGCAGTTCCCGATCGAGCGCTACGTGATCGGGTTGACGTCTCCCAAGGTGCCCAACCGGGACGGCGAGTACCCGCCCTCGGGCACGAACGGGGGCTATTCGTCGGAGTACGAGGGCACCAAGAACCTCAACTGCACGAACCCGCTCTTCGCGGCGACCCTGCCGAAGCCACCGGGCGCGGCGGCGCAATGGAAACCCACCGCCAACGACCTTTGCAATCTGTCGCCGAGCACGCGAAAGCCGGGCCTCATCTTCTACGCGCACATCGGCGGCGTTCCGCACCAGCTCTTGCAAGTGAATCCGGCGGATGTGAACAGTCCGCAGAAGGACACGCTGACCGACGCCGACTGGCAGCTCATTCTCGGCAAGGATCCCGAGAACTACGACTACACCGGCATCGACCCGCACATGGCCGAGTCGTACGACTCGCGCATCACCGGCAAGAACCCGATCCCCGTTCCGCCCAACGGCAACGCGCTTCAGGACTCGACGACCGCTGCGACTCAAGTCATCGACCCAATCAGCGGCCGCGAATGGGTCACGGACTCGACGATGGCCCAGCACGACGGCCTGAACGTCGACCGCGAGTACGCGTGCATCTTCAAGCTCGTGGATTCCAAGACGGGCGCCCCGACGCCGCGCCAGTGCGACGCCACCGCCACGACTGCCGATCCGACGCTCAAAGACTCGTGCGACTGCACGCCGCCGCAAGCGGCGAGCGGATCGTTCTCGTACAACGAGATCCCGGCCGTCTGCAACGCCGCGAACCCCACCCAGCAGGACTTCGCGAAGGCCTATCCGACCGTCCGCGAGCTGCTCCTCGCCCGGAAGCTCGGGCAAGCGGGGGGCAACGAGGGCATCATCTCCTCGCTCTGCCCCATTCACGTCTCCGACCAGTCGCCCGACGGAATGTCGGATCCGCTCTACGGCTATCGCCCGGCGATGAACGCCATCGTCAATCGGCTGAAGCAAGCGCTGTCGCACGAGTGCCTGCCGCAGAGGCTCGTCATCGACCCGACCACGAACCAGGTCCCCTGCCTCGTTCTCGGCACCTTCCCGAGCGGCTCCAGCTCGCCGTCGGCGTGCGCTGACGTCACCCCTGCGACCGCCACGAAGGGCACGGGCTACACGGACTCGATGGACCCGACCATTATCCAGCACTTCAAGAACGATCAGCACGCGGCCTGGCTGGCAGGCGGCTCGGTGGGCGACGACCCGGCGAAGCAGCTCACCTGCGAGCTCACGCAGCTGCCGCCGAACGTGAAGTGCGACACGGGCCCCTCCGACGGCTGGTGCTACATCGACACGCCCGGCGCCGTCATGGGATGCACGCAGGCCATCCTCTTCAACCCGCTGGCGCTCACCTCGGGCGTCACGACGAGCCTGCAGTGCATCGAAAAGGCTCCCGATGTGCTCGGCGACGGCGGCTGACCGTCACGGGTAGTACCACCGGTCGCTGAGCGATTCAGCGAGCAGGAGAGCGGCCCCGGTTCGGGGCCGCTTTTCTTTTGTGCGCCGCGCGCGCGCACCGTGCTTCGCGATGGGATCGCGACGGCGTGGCCATCAGGGATCGTCGCGGGTCGCGGCTACGGCGCGGTCGACCCGACGGTGCTCGCGCACTTCAAGAAAGACCAGATGGACACCTTCAACGCCAACGGGGGCTCCGGTGCCGATCCGTCGACGGAGCTGACCTGCCAGCTCGTCTCTGCGGCGCTTTTCTCGCTGCGCGTGACGTCCGCTGGCTAGAGCGCTGCGAGGAGCTTGGCGCCGTCGGGGACGCCCCAGCCGGTGCAGGGGTCCCAGCCGGGCTTCGCGGCGAAGTGGCCTTCGAGCATGCCGTCGGTGTCGTTGTTGCCCGTCGTGATGTCGCGAAGGACGTCGTCAGGGGTAGCCCTGCCCTTGAGGCAGGGTTCGCGGGGGCTCGCTCGCCCATACCGCGAGCGGCCACATGATCGGCGGCACGGGGTAGGCAGGCCGCGCGAAGAGATACCCCTGCCCGTATTGTGCGCCCGAGTCGACGCACGCGCGGAACTCGTCGCGGGTCTCGATGCCCTCGGCCACCACGGTGGCGCCGAGGTCCTCACACAGGCGCACGACCATCGCCACGACCTTCTGCTGCCGCGGCTTCTTGTGGAGGTCTTGCACGAGCTTGCGATCGAGCTTCACGATGCGAGGCTCGAGGTCGGCGATGAGATTCAGGTTGGAGTAGCCCGCCCCGAGATCGTCGATGACGAGGTGTACGCCCGCGCGCCCGCACACTTCGCGGAGAACGCTCACGCACAGATCGAAGTGGGTCATCGGGGCCGACTCGGTGACCTCGAGATAGATGTCGTCGTCGTGTGAAAAGACCGGGTCGTCGGGCCGGACGAGCCAGCCTTCTTCGAGCTCGTTCGGGTGCAGATTGACGAAGAGCGGCGTCCCGCTGCAGAGCGGCACGGCGATCTCGCGAATCATCCGGCCGAGGCGACCCGTCGCGTGCATCGCCGCCGCGTGCTCGAACAGCACAGGAGGCGTGAAGTTCGGGATACGACAGCGAACGAGCGCCTCGTATGCGAAGAGCCTTCCACCATCCAGCGTCACGATGGGCTGAAAGACCGCCGACAGGTCTTCGGGCTTCACCAGCCGCTCGAAGAACTGAAATTCATGGTCCCCCGAAACATTGGCCGCGCTAGGCGCACCGGAGAGGCTGTTCGATGGGGGCGACGGCGCCGGCGGGTCTTCCAAGAGCACATCCCCTTTCGCGAACCGGGCGAGCCGAGCTGGTTGGCGCGGAGGTCGCGCCAACGCCAGCATGAGACGGTATCACGCGATGCGCTCGATAGATCGAGTATCGTTTTGGTAGCCACGGGCTCGTCGCGCCGTCGCCTTTGCCCCGCACTTAGCCCCCTCTCACTTAGCCCCCTCTCACTTAGTTAGCCGCCTCTCACTTAGCCCCCCGCACCCACCCACCGCCCCCCCCGCCCGAATCGCCCGCCACTTCACTCCCCCCGACAAACCCCCGAACAAACCGCGGCCCACCACCGCCAGCCCATCCACGGCCCACCACCGCCAGCCCACGGCCCACCACCGCCAGCCCACCGCCAGCCCACGGCCCACCACCGCCAGCCCACCCACGGTCTACCCACGGTCTAACCATCGCCATGCTCGCCACGCAGGTACGCCAGAAGGACAGCGTCTTTTACTTCGCCGCCTATCCCGCGGAGGATCTCCTCGATCGCGTTCGCTTCATCTCGCGCTTCTATGCCGAGGGCGAACGCAGCATCGTGGCCGAAGAGGCCGGCGCCGACGACCCGCGCGACGACGTCGCCACGTTCATCGGAAAGATCGAGCGAACGGACGCGGCGTTTCAGCGGGAGATGTCGCGCTCGAAGGTGGCCGCGATCAAGAACTTCTACGAGACGGCCGTCAGCCAGCCGCCGATCCCGGGAACCGTGCTCCTCTTCACGGCCGATACGCTGCGATTCGAGCCCATCAAGCCGTTCGAGAACGTGGGCAACCTCGAAGAGCCGGCGCGAAAGTATCTCATCATCGACGGGCAGCACCGGCTCGCCGCGCTTCACTTCTACATGAAGCAACGGCCCGACGAAGCGCGCACGATGCACGTGCCGTGCGTGATCTTCGACGGAAAGAGCGAAGACTTCGCGACGGAGATGTTCGTCATCATCAACTCGACGCCGACGCGCATCAACAAGAGCCACCTCGTGGACCTGTACGAACGGGTGTCGTGGGCCGCGCCCGACCGCAAGTTCGCCGCGCACGTGGTGGAGCGGCTTTACAGCGAGGGCGACAGCCCGCTTCGTTACCGCATCAACCGCCTCGGCGGTCGCTCGCGCCAGGAGAAGTGGGTCCTCCAGGCCGAGCTCTTCAACGAGATTCACCGGTGGGCGTCGGCCGACTGGGCCGCCATCGAAAATAAGAACCCGAAGCGCGAGGCCGACCGGTACTACGACCTCGTCCGCGACTTCTTGAAGGCGGCCGAGAAGGTGTGGGGGCCGTCGTGGGGCCACGCGCAGTTCATGGTGACGCGGCCCGTGACGATCAAGGCGATGCTCCGCGTCTGCGCCGACCTCGCTCGCGTCGACGCCGAGCCCGCCGAGGGCCGCATCGGCCGCTGGACACGCAAGCTGGCGCCGTGGGGCGACCTCCAGAAGAGCTTCCGCGCCGAGGGCTTCTACGAGCGCTTCCCCGCCAAAGGCCAGATCGAGCGCGTTGGCCGCGTCCACCGCGAGCTCGGCCGCGCCGCCGGCATCGAGGCCCGCCGGCGCAAGGGCGACCCCAGCTCGCTCTAGCCGGGAGCGAAGGGGAAGACACGCTAGTGAACGTCGACGTCGCGGGTGTCGTGTTCGACGCCGTCGCGCAGGAGCGTGACTTTGAGGGTGTGGACGCCGGCGGGAAGGGTGATCCGGAGGGGGACGGTGGTGTCGCCGGACTTCGCGGGGAGGATGACGTTCGCGCGGTTCCAGGTGTCGGCGAGCTTGGCGGCGGCGAGCGACGTGCGCCACGGCCAGCGCGCGCCGGCGGGCGCGGGCACGGGCTCGAGCGCGAGGCGCCAGGCTCCGCGGAGATCGGAGTACTTGCGGGGCGATGCGTCGGGCGCCGGTGCGAGGGCGAGGTACGTGGCGCCCGCCGCGTACGCGGGGCCGTCGGCGCTCATCACGGGCGGCTGGGTCGGAGTGTGGGCCGGCGCGTGCACGACGATCTCGACGCGCGTCGAGCCGTCGGCCGCCGCCGTGGCGTGCGCGTCGACGACGTGCGGCGCCTCGCCGGGCTCGACGACGCGTCCGTCGCCGTCGAGCCGGAGCGACTCTTTTCCGCACGGCGTGGCGGCGTCGTCGTCCGAGAGCGTCGCGCAGGCGCCGCACTGGCACCCGTCGCACACAGGCAGCTCGGCGTCGCCCGCGAAGCCTCGCTCGCGGCGGAGCCACTGCTCGAGCGTGATCTCGTCGAACGTGCCGGGACCGCTGGCGAGCCACGCGTCGCGGTACCGGGCCGCCGCGTCGACGCCGATGAAGCGCAGATGCCACGGCTCGTTCTTGTAGCCGGTCTTCGGGTCGACGGGCACGGCATGGTCGCGGCGCACTTCGCAGCGAGACCCGTCTTTGCGATCGTCGGGATGGATCGGGTAGGGGAGCACGAAGCCGTACTTCCAGGCGTTCTCGTCGAGCCATTGACCGCCCGGCGTGCAGCCGAAGCCGTTCCGGAAGACGCTCCCGCGCGCCGCCCAGTCTTCGGTGAAGAGATCGAGGGTCGTTCCGAGCTGGTGCTGACTGTGCCCGGGGAGCGCGCTCTGCTCGGTGGCCTCGCAGAAGCCGCCGCGCGCCTTGCTTGCCCAGCCCGCGAACACCCAGCACTGGGTGCCGAAGGCCCGGAACGAAGAGCTCACGTGCCCGGGCATCTTCGCGTCGCGCATCGCGTCGAGCATCGTCTTCAGCCCGCCGGCGGCGTCGCGCCGCAGGCACTCGCGCGAGGCTTCGCACTCAGCGGCCGTGCGGGGATGACCGTCGTGGAGGTCGACGAGATCGGAGGGGGCGTACGCCGGTGCGAGGGCGCCCGTGGGCGAGCGGTTGACGAGTGCGAGCGCGTCGTCGCCGTCGACGAAAGCGAGCTTCGTGTCGGCCGCGGCGAGGTACGAGTGAAAGGGTCCGCCGCGGACCAAATTGGGGCAGCTGTAACTAGGAATCGGCGTGGCCGGACCGAAGGAGGGCACGGGCGCGAGGACGGGCGCGGACGCGGACGCAGACGCAGACGCATGCGCAGACGCGGACGCGGACGCGGACGCGGACGCCGGCGCCGGCGCGTGCGCGGACGCGGCGGCTGCGACGCTCCCCGAGGTGGTCTCGGTCGGGTGAACGCACGGCCCGAGCGCGGCCACGAGGACGATCGCGAATCGACGCACCTTCACCACTCGAACTGGTACCGCGCGGGATCGTTGCCGCGCACCCGAACGACCATTCGCCGCGGCGTCAGGGTGACGACGGCGTGGGCGGCGGCGGGGCGCCCGGGGGCGTCGTCATCGAGGTTCTCGATCAAGCTCTGAACCGTCACGTACGGGATTCCTCCGATGACGTCGAGGTGGTTCCAGTGCAGGTGCCCGTTGAAGACCGCCCGCACGCGGCCCGAGCGCCCGAAGATGGCGCGAAGCTCGGCGCGCTCTTTCACGAGGGCGATGTGCGGTCTGCCCGCGAACCAGCGAGACCCGTCGAGCTCTTGCTCGCTGGCCGAGTGGTGCATGCAGACGATGACGGGCAGCTGCGTGGCGGCGAGGTCGGCCCGCAGCCACGCGATCTGCGGCTCGGGCACGCGAATGTCGACGCGCTTCGTCTCGAGCGTGTGCAGCACCACGACGTGCCAGCCGCCGTGATCGAACGAGTAGTAGAGCGGCCCGGTCCGCTGCCAGGCGCGGTTCAAGTCGTCGCGGTTCAGGTGAATCGAGTCGTGGTTGCCGGCGACGTTCACGAGCGGCGCGCTCGCCCCGCGGAGGATGGCCTGGCACTCCCCGTAGCGGGCGAGGTCGGCCTCGCGCGATTCGTCTTCGATGTCGTCGCCCAGGTTGACGACCAGGTCGGGGCGCACCTCGTCGTTCATCTGGCGCACGAAGTCGCGCGCCAGCTCCCCGGCGAGGCCGGTCAGCTTGCGCAGCTTGCCCGCGAACCGCGCTTCGGGACCGAAATGGAGGTCGGTGACGAGGCCGATCGTGATTGCGTCTGCGTCGGGCATGGGGCAACGGCAGTGTAGTCCGGAGAGGCCGCGATCGCAGGCATACGGAGGCCGAGATCCGGCGCTTGTGGTACTCGTGGGCAGGTCATGCGCCCCATCGTGATTGGTGCCGGTCGCGGCAGCCGCCTCGGACCGGAGACGGACGACATCCCCAAGGCGCTCGTGCCCGTGATGGGCCGGCCCATGCTCGACTGGATCCTCGACGCGCTCGCCGTCGCCGGGTTCGCGCGGCGCGACGTGCTCTTCATCTGCGGCTACCGGGCCGACGTGGTGCGCGCGCGCTACCCGGAGCTCTCGTACGTGGAGAACACGCAGTGGGAGCGCAACAACATCCTGGGCTCGCTCATGTGCGCGCGCGACGCGCTGGGCTCGGGGTTCGTGTCGACCTACGCCGACATCGTCTATCGCGGCTCCACGGTGGCCAAGCTCGTGGCCTCGCCGCACGACAAGGTGCTCGCGTGCGACACCGACTGGCGCCGGCGTTACGTCAACCGCAGCCAGCACCCCGAGACCGACGCCGAGAAGATGCGCGCCGAGGGCGAGCGCGTCGTCGAGCTGTCGCGTCGCATCGCGTCGGAGAAGGCGAGCGGCGAGTTCATCGGGGTCACCAAGTTCACGGCCGACGGCGCGCGCGAGATGGTCGCCGCGTTCGACGAAGCCCGCGGGCGTCGGGCCGGCGTCGACCCCACGACGGCCTGGCGCGAAGGGCGCACGTTCGAGCGCGCGTACATGATCGATCTCTTCCAGGACATGGTCGAGCGCGGAGCGACGTTCCATCGCGTCGACACCCACGGCGGTTACATGGAGATCGACACGCGCGAAGATCTGGCCCTGGCCGACAAGTGGTGGCGCGAGTCGACGCCCGAGTAGCCGCGCGATGGCCGAAGCCGAGATCCTGCTCGACGGCGTGGGCAAGCGCTTCGACGCGGCGGGGCCGGCGCTCGACGGAATCACCCTGGCGGTGCAGCGGGGCGAGTTCGTGGTCGTCGTCGGGCCGAGCGGGTGCGGCAAGTCGACGACGCTGAGGCTCGTCGCCGGGCTCGAAGAGCCCGACACCGGCGCCGTCTCGATCGCGGGACGGCCCATGAAGGGCGTGCCTCCGCAGGATCGCGACGTCGCGATGGTGTTCCAGGGGTATGCGCTCTACCCGCAGATGACCGTGCGCGAGATCCTGGCGTTCCCCCTCAAGATGCGCGGCGTCTCGAAGGGCGAGCGTTCCCGCGCGGTGGCCGAGGCGGCCGCTCTCCTTCGCATCGAGCCGCTGCTCGATCGACGGCCCGGCGAGCTCTCGGGGGGCGAGCGGCAGCGGGTGGCGATGGGGCGCGCGATCGTCCGCAAGCCGCGCGTCTTTCTGTTCGACGAGCCCCTCTCGAACCTCGACGCGTCGCTCCGGGGCGACCTGCGCCTCGAGATCGGCCGCCTCGTGAGGCGCCTCGGCGCGACGGCGCTCTACGTCACGCACGACCACGTCGAGGCCATGACGCTCGCCGATCGCATCGCCGTCATGCGCGCCGGCCGCATCGAGCAGGTCGGCACGCCCCGCGAGGTCTACGAGCGCCCCGCGACCGCGTTCGTCGGCGGGTTCGTCGGCTCGCCGAGAATGAACTTGCTGCCGGCGCGGGTCGAAGGCGATGCGGTGGTGGCGGGCCCGTTTCGGGTGCGCCGGCCCGCCGAGGCGCTTGAAGGGACCGCGACCGCCACGATCGGCGTGCGCCCGGAGCACGTGCGTCTCGACGCGGCGCTCGAGGGTTCGGCCGGGTCGAGCGACGGGGCCGTGTGCGCCGACGGGACCGTTCGCGCCGAGATCATCGCCGTCGAACCGCTCGGCGCCGAGACGCACCTGGTCGTGCGCGTGGGTGACCTCGAGTTGCGCGCGCAGTGCCGCGGCTTCGACGCGCCCCGGCGCGGCGACATCGTTCGCGTCTCGTTCGACGCGCGCCGCGCGCTGGTCTTCAGCGGAGACACCGGCGGCCGGCGGCTCGAGGGGATCGACCGAGGGTAGCGACCCCTGACGCTATAGCGCGTCCTCGTGTATCGTTCCCGGCGTGCTCGCGTCGCGCCGGGATGTGCTCCGCGCGTCGATCGCCGCGCTGGGCCTGTCGGCCAGCGGCTGCCGGCGCGCCGGTCCGCTCCGTGAGAACGGGCGCGTCGTCGTCTCGTTCTGGTACGCCTACGGCGACGCCGTCCGGAAGGTGCTCCTCGACCTTGTCGCGCAGTTCAACGCGAGCCAGTCGCGGGTCGTCGTCAAGGCGGTGCACCAGGGCGACTACTTCGAGTGCCTCGCCAAGCTGCGGACCGCCATCGCGGCGGGCGCGGCGCCGGCCTTGTCGCATGTGGTTCTCGAAGTCCTGCCGTACCTCGCGCGGGCGGGGGTCCTCGAGCCGCTCGACGCCTACGACGGCGCGGGCGCGCTCGACTTCGTGCCGCAGCTCGCCCAGCCCGGGTCGTTCACCGACGGCGACCGCGAGCCGCTCTTCGGGATCCCGTTCAATCGATCGACGCCGATCGCGTTCGCCAACGGGCACCTGCTCGAGCGCGCTGGCGTCGCGATGCCGTCGACGTGGGACGCCCTCGTCGCCGTCGCCAGGAGGCTGACGGACGCCGGCGCCGCGGACCCGACGTGGGGCTTCGAAGTGCCGATCGCGTGGTGGTATTGGGTCGCCCTGGTGGGGCAGGCGGGGGGCCGCGTCGTCGAGGCCGACGGGCGCGTCTCTCTCGGCGGCGTCGCAGGCGAAGAGGCCCTGCGGCTCTGGCAGCGCCTCGTGCAGACCGAGCGGGTCATGCGGCCGCCGCCGGGCCGCGACTACCAGGCGTGGCAATCGACCAACGAGAGCTTCCTCCGCGGACGTGTCGCCATGATGTGGAGCAGCACCGCCTACGTTCGCTATCTCGAGACGAACGCGCGCTTCCCCGTGGTCGCCGCGCCGCTGCCCCGCGGCGTGCGCGCGAGCGTGCCCACGGGGGGCACCATGTTCGTCGTCATGCGCGCCGCCCCTGACGAAGAGAAGCGCGCGGCCTGGGAGTTCGTTCGCTGGATGTGCGAGCCGGCGCAGACGATCGCGTGGTCGACGCGCACGGGGTACATGCCGGTGACGCGCCCCGCGGTCGAGCGTCTGACGGCGAGCGGCTGGTACGCGGACCACCCGAACGACCGCGTCGCCTACGATCAGCTCGCGGCGGCCCAGCCCTGGCCGTGGGCTCCGGAGCTGTTCCGCATCGAGCGCGACGTCGTCGAGCCTCGCCTCGAGGACGCCGTGCTCTCCGGCCGCGACGCGCGCGAAGTCCTCGCCGAGGCGCGCGACGAAGCCGCGAGGCCGGGGTGACGCCGCGTTCGAGGTGGCACCCGTGGGCGATGCTCGCGCCGACCCTGGCGCTGCTCGTCGTGTTCTTCCTGATCCCCATCGGCGTCGCCGCGTACGAGAGCGTCTTCTCGTGGGATCTGCTCACGCCGCCGAGGTTCGTCGGCGCGTCCAACTTCGCCGCGATCGCGGCGCACGGGCAGCTCGTACGCACCGCGCTCCGCACGCTCGAGTACAGCGTGCTCGTCGTGGCCGGAACGATGTCCCTCGGCCTGGCGCTCGCGCTCCTGGTCAACCGGCCGGGGCGCTTCTTCGCGCTCGTGCGGGCCAGCGTCTTCAGCGCCTACGTGGTCAGCTGGGTCGCGGTGGCGTTGCTCTGGATGGGCCTCTTCGAGCGCGGCGGTCGCTCGCTCCTTGGCGACCCGCGCTGGGCCCTTCCGGCCCTCGCGTTCGTGGGCGTGTGGAAGCTCACTGGCTACGCCATGATCGTCTTCCTCGCGGGCCTGCAGGGCGTCCCTCCTTCGCTGCTCGAGGCCGCGGCGCTCGACGGCGCCGGCGCCTGGGGGCGGCTCCGCCACGTGACCTTGCCGCTGCTCGCGCCCACCGCCGCTTTCGTCGGGACGACGACGCTCGTCACGAGCTTCCAGGCGTTCGACGTCGTCCGGATCATGACCCAGGGCGGTCCAGCGCGCGCGACCGAGCTCTTCGTGTACGCGATCTACGAGCAGGTCTTTCTCGACCTCAGCATCGGCCGCGCGAGCGCGCTCACGGTCGTCTTCTTCGGGATGCTCCTAGA
>CALFNG010000045.1 GCA_937902985.1 uncultured Myxococcales bacterium | reverse complement strand
CGATGAGTGGTCCCGACTTATTTCCATTATCCCGCTACGTTACGCGCAAAGGATCCGGGCATGGGTGCAGGGGTGGGAACGGGGGCGGAACCGACGGATCAATCTCCTTCGCATTTTCTCCAGGAACAACGAACGTTTCGCCTGGGCGTGCCCTCTCTCGCTTTGATGAAACGTTCCGCGCATCTGAGGCGACAAGATCGACGGGTGGACTGGCATCTGAGATGGCGACTACGGATGTGACCGCCATAAGGCCGGCCGCTACCAATGCAAAGTGTGATGTATTCATCTCCGTTCCTCCCCACCTTCCGGCCCACGTCTTAGTCTTCTACGGCCAACTCGGACACCCCTCATCGGGTGCGAAGCTAACACAAGCCCAGCCGTGCGGAGAAGACGAATCGGCCACCCGGGTCGGCTCGTACCCACCGTATCTGCCTCCTCCGGCGTGGCAACGAGGGGCCCGCAGCGGTGGTCTGCCGTACTCGACGACCTGTCAGGGGCGGACGAGCCGGTCGAATCGTCCTGCCGCCGGCGCACACGTTGTTCATAGTTGTTTCTTCACGCAGCAACCACGGGCGCGAAGGCGCTATCCATTGCCTCGTCCCATCCGTCGCGAATACTGTGGCTCCAAGGGGATGCCAAACGCTGCCGTGATTCCGGCCGCTTCGTAGCGAAGTGGGCCTCCCAGGCACGCGAGGGATCACGTCACGTTCCCAACATTCGTCGCGATCGTCCGTGACGCGGATCCACGTCACAGGCCCTTCGATGGCCAGGAGAAGAGGCCTGCGATTCGCTCGCTGCGCCGAATTCGTTGTCTACTGGCTTTGCCGGGACGTCGTTCATGCTCCGTGGCGGATCGTGCGCCAACCGAAACGTCGCGAAGGGATGAGGCCCGTCGGCTTGCTGGCCAATTTCTCTGGGGACGTCCGACGAGCTTATGAAACCACGGGTGATCTAATCCCGTGCGCCTGACGCTGCCGCAAGCGGCACGGTCCAAAAAAGCTGCGGCGAAGTTGCGAGGGGCGCCCTGAGGCGTCTTCCCGACGGCGAGCCGTTGCCGGGGATCGCAAGGTAGGAGACGAAACGCCGAGGACTCGCAAACGCTGGCGAGGAAGCGGTCCGACCCACCGTGCCGCTTGGCGACGGTCGTCATCGGCTCGGCCCAGACCTCGTCGTAGAGCTTCTCGCGGGTGACCGGCATCGCCGACCGATTCTAACTTCAGCCGGCCCGCGTCATCAGCCGACGTGAGTTCGTGAACCTCTCTGGTCCTGCGCCTTGCCCTTGCACCGAGACCACGTCGTGGATCCCCGGTTCGTTGCCGGCGGCCATCAAGTTCGTCGAGATTTGGATCCGTCGCACCATCCGCCAAACCTGGACCGGATTGGAACCGCGCGGGAGGGAGCGTCATGGCACTCGACAGAATCCGGGCCATCGCGCGACCATCCGCTGCATGATCGAGGCCATGCGCAGTCGCCACCGCGAGCCACCGGGGATGTTGCTCGTCGAGGTGGTTGCCTTCTTCGCCCCAACCCAACCGGCAGACGGAGGGCTGGGGGGCGCGCCGACCAAGAATTGGCTCGAGTGCTTCGCGTCGATTGTGGGAACCACTTGGACCATCGTCAGTGACGTTCTCCTTTTTCTCCTCGTGGTCGTGGCGGCCTGGGCGATTGTCCGCGATGTTCGTCGGCGCAGGGTTCTCGTCGATCCGATCGAGATCCCGAAGAGCCGGGCCGAGGGCGGCTTCACCCCCAACGCGATCGCACAGCGCGTTGCCGGGGCAATCATGGCCATCGAGCGCAGGGAGCCGACCTCTCAGACAAACGAGGAACGGTTCGAGTTGACTACCAGTCAGATCGATTTTTCGGTACCCACGGCTGGCATTACGTATCGCAACTTGATTCGGTACCTGAGGCAGGCCGCGGGCCGGCCTGAGGAACTCGTGCGCGGCGAACTCCAGGAAAGCGACACGACGCTTCGACTCACGTTGCGGACTCGGGACGGACGCTCCGTCAGCGAGAAAATCGAGAAGACGAACTCGGATGATGACCACCTCGGGACGCTCATCAGCCAGGCGGCGCTTGCGGTCTACGCACTCATCGAGCCCGGCCTTGCCGTCTACAACTGGTTCAATACCGAGCAGCGCGACAAGAAGTTCGACCGGACGTTCGCTGCCGCGAAGTCGTGCCTGGAGAGCGCACCCGCCGAGCACCATCACGTCGCTTACACCGCACGTGCCAATGCCCTGACTGTGCTGAAGCGGATCGACGAGGCCAAGGGCGATTACGCCGCGGCGCTCGCCTTGTCGCCAAAGTACGCCCCCGCACACAATGGTCGCGGCGTCCTGTTCCGATCGTTCTCACACCTCGATGCGGCCAAGGACTCTTACCAGCGGGCCCTCAAGTACGACTCGCGCTCGGCCATCGCGCTCTCGAACCTCGGCTACGTCTTCAACGCGTGCCACTCGTACGACCAGGCGCTGCGCCGCTTCGATCGCGCCATCCAGCTCTCACCCCGCTACGCGTCAGCTTTCAACGGTCGGGGATATGCCAAACTGAAGCTCGGTCGCCTGGACGACGCCGAACGCGACCTGCGTCGTGCGAACGACCTCGATCCGAAATTGGTCTGGCCTTACGTGAATCGCGCCCGTGTCCACCGAGCGCGCGGGCAGACCGCCGAGGCGCTCGCTGTGCTCGACGTCGCCATGTCCGCGAGCGCCGCCCTGAGCGCGATCCACATTTGCCGGGCAGAGATCCTTGCCGACGACATGCACCTCGACGACGCGGAGCAGGAATACCGAACGGCATGCTCGTTGGACGCGGCGGACGGGGACGCCCTCTCGGGCCTGGCTCGCGTTCATCACTTGCGGGGACAACACGCCGATGCTGAGGTGTTCTTCCAGAAGGCTATCGGGGCGGACCCTGACAATCCGTCGGCGTGGCGCCGGTGGGGAGCGCTTTGCCAAGATTCGGGTCGACCGGACGACGCCATATATCGATACCGGAGGGCAATCGGCCTCAATCGACATGTCGCGTTTGGCCACGCCGCGATCGCGGGTGTACGTTTGGCGGAAGGCGCCTCGGCCGAGGCGCTCGAGCAAGCCCGGAGGGCCGTCGCGATTGACGGGACCGACCGGTGGGCGCACGTCGTCCTTGGACGCGTTCTCGTGGCTCAAACGGATCGTGCGCACGCCTTTGAGGCTTTCTCGAAGGCGCTTACCCGTGAATCCCGCAACGCACAGGTCCGGCGTGACCTCGGAGCGCTCATGCTCAACATGGGCCAGATCGAGGAGGGCCTCGCACAGATTGAGCGTGCGCGCGACCTCGGCCCTCCGGACGGATGGGCGGCTCTCCAGCTCGTCGGCGCGTTGTTTGATCTTGGCCGCCTCAAGGCGGCGAAGCGAGAGATCGATCGAACGACTGCCATCGAGGCAAGAACCCCCGAGCTCTCGATGAGGCGGGGCCGGGCCTTCCTCCGAGCCGAGCGCTGGGAGGCAGCGGCGATCGAGTTTCGGCGCGCTCTCGCGGCCAGGCCGTGGAGCGCGCAGTCAAATCTGGGGCTCGCCCGTGCGCTCGCGGGACAGGGCGACCAGAAGCAGGCCGTCGACCATGTGCACCGTGCCGCCGGGGCCGAGCTCTGGAATGGCGAGTGCTATGT
>CALFNG010000044.1 GCA_937902985.1 uncultured Myxococcales bacterium | reverse complement strand
TGGGCCACATGACGTTCGGTCGAAGCCGAGACCGAGATCGACGCATGCACCTCGTCCTCGGCCCAGGTCCGAACATACTCGTGCGGGCCTCTGCGACGAGACCTCTCGCCGTGCTCATAACCGCGTTCTCCCAGCCCGCAATGGACGCGGCCAACGAATCCGATCGGGTCCGGTCGAACGGGCACCGCGTGTACCGGCCGTCGAACGCATCGTTGACGGTCTCCAGTACGGGCCCTACCTTCCACGAGGATGGGCCGGGGACCGTCTGCGCGCGTCGCGATCCAACGCGGGGCGAGGCGAACGCTTCGCGTCTGGCCGGCGGTCCTTTCCGCTCCCGCGCTCGCCGTCTTCCATGCCGCGCTCTCTGCAGTTGCGATGACGGGGTGCGCGCCCGATCTCGTCGCCGCCCCCATAGCCCGCAATGCCGCTCCTAGGGCCATCATGCCAGAGACGCCGCAGCGACGCGTGGCCGCGAGCTTCGTGGAGCAACTCGCCGAGGAGAAGTTCGGCGACGCGGTCGAGCTCTTCGACGCGCAGATGGCGAAGGCCCTCGCGGATGGCGACCTTCGCGCACTCTGGGCCCGGATCATCGCGTCTCAAGGGCCGTGGGTGGGAGTCGACGGCTACTCCAGCGTCACGGAGGGGCCAGTCGAGACCGTCGCGGTTGACGCGCGCTTCGCGCGGCGTCGTCAGCGTTTCTTGGTCTCGATCGACGCGAGCGGCAAGGTGGCCTGGTTCCATCGCGGGCCGGTGCCGGAAGACGCGGACCTTGTGGCGATTTCCCTCGTCAAGGCCCTGGCCGCTGGCGACGCGAAGGCTGCCACGAGCGCGTTCGACGAACGGATGCGCGCGGCCCTGCCGCCCGACGTGGCCCTCACCGACTGGCTTGCGGTTCTTCGTCGAAGTACGTCACCGGCTCGCCACTGTCGACCACCCCTGAGCGCTGACAGCAGGGACCAAGGCGGACGTCGGCTCAACGGACCCCAGACCACGGGTCGCGCCTACCGCCCCGCGTCCACACGGTCTCTGACACCGACGTCATGCTCAGGCGACCGATGTCCGGGCGAGACGCCGGCCACTGCGGGATTTGCGCAGCGTCCAGCGCTCGAGCCATGGAACGACGATTGCGTTGGGTCGCTTTCGTGGGGGTCCTTCGCCAGCTCGCTCGGACGACACTGCACGCGACCGCTCTCGCGGGGACAGCCTGGTCACTGATCGCGACGTCGGCACCCGATGTACCGGCCGCCGATTGCTTCAAGGGAATACCGCAGCATGTAGAGCTTCGTGTGACGCTCGATTCTTCGATAGCGACCTCCGCACGTGACGCAGCGAGCGAGGCATCGCCGGGCGATCCTCCGAGCTGCAACGGGATCGACGGTCTCACCCCCACGACCGCCGTGCTCCTCGTGCTCGATCAGGGTGCTCGACCGAACGACGTGGCCTGTTTCGGGTGGTCCGCGAGCGCGGTGAATGACTTGCCGCAGGTCACGCTGGCGTCTGGCGGTGGAGGCGCCGGATATGAGCTCACCCCCCTCACGCGAGCCGCCGGCGAATTCGTCTCGAGCACCTCGGTCGGGTGCCGCGGGACGTGGTCGTTCGCCCTTGGACCCAGGAGCCGGGTGTCGAAGGGCACGATGGTCTCGCCTCTCGATGCGGATGCAAGCGGGAATCCGTGGGTCATCGAGCGAGACATCGACATCGCTCAGGCGCAGTTCTGCGACGGCTTCTTCGCCGCTCCGGGTGCGGTCTACTGCGGCGATACGTTCGCGGTGCACAGCATCGTCGAGGTCCCGTGAGGGCGCGCTCGACATGGGCTTTCGCGCCGCTCGTGCTGCTCGGCGCGACGAGCTGCGTCCTCCACCCGACGGCGCCCGACAACGCACTCTGCGTCTCCGGCTTTCACGAGGGGCAGACGCTGGCGATGACGCTCCTGTCTTCGTACGACGCGGCGTCGAACTTCGACTACGAGCCGTCGCTCGTATCGGGCGCCGGCGAGCCTTCCGCGAGCTGCAACGGCGTCGACGGCATCTCCGCGGGAAGTCAGGTTTCGTTCTCGCTCGTCGATGCTCTCTGGCCGAGCGGCGGCAGCGATGCGTGCACACCCTGGTTCGCCTACTTTCAGCCGGAAGCCGTCAGCGCCCCTCATCTCGTCGTCTCCGGCCCCGAGGTCGTCGCCGGGGTGACGATCGCCGCCTCGTTTGCCCAGGGCACGATCGGCGGACGCCGAGCGCTCGTCGGTCGCACGCTCTACACGCCCAGCAAGAATCCCTCTGGAATGGCCGTGCCACGCCAGCTTCCGCCTCTCGTCGTGAGCCGGTGGATCGACTGGGAAGACGGCGGCATGAACTGCTACGATATCTGGGTGGCCTCGTGGTAGCGCCCGCGGCGCGAGAGGGGCCGCGCTCGGGAGAGTTCTTCGCTCCGGTGCCGCTGGCGTTCGTGCTGCTCCTGGTGGTCAACGATCGCCTCCTCAAACCGCGGTTTCACTCCGCGCTGACAGGCAAGCTCTCGGACATCGCCATCTGCTTCTTCCTGCCTCTCTTCGTCTCCGAGTTGCTGGGGCTCGCTCTGGGCCTCGCGCCTCGGGCCCGCCTGCGCGCGGGCGCCGTGGTGGCCACGGCGGTCTATGCCGGGCTCGAGGTGGTCACGCCGTTCACGCATGTCGTGATACGCGCGCTCGAGACGATCGGCCCCTGGTTTGGCATCGTCCGTCCCTTCCAGATGACCTCCGACTGGACCGATCTGATCTGCCTTCTGATGGTCCCCGCCGCGGTCGCTCATGGCCAGTGGCGACTGGGAGTACTCGGCCAGCTGAAGTAACGCTGGCGGTCTTGATCGCCATCATGGCCCGGGGCGCGGCGCGGCGTCGACGGTGCTAGGACTCAAGAGAGGCGCGATGAGAAGCGAGGGCCGGCGATGTTCCTGATGAGGGTAGGAAGCCGTAGCCGATCCGGCGGACCAAGCGCATTGCCGAGGCCCCAAGCTGTCACGAGCCCCTCGGTATGTGACAAGCGGCCGACCTAATTGGCGCCCGGTTACAACGAAGCTCAGGGCAAACCAAGTTGCCACCTGAGTCGGAACGGATGTACGCGAAATGTAGCTCCGGCGGGCGAGACCGACGACGACGCACGAATCCATGAACGCCTGAGCATGATCACGAAGGCATGGGAAGCCGACCGTAGCTTGCGCGTTCACGGAGCGGCGTGGAGCTTCGCGGTCAAGAGGTCGATGAGCGGCTGGTTCGCGTTGCTCGGATCGACGGGGCCGCCGCCGTAGTAAAGGGCGAAGCTGTCTTCGTGGTACTGATGGTACGAGAGCCCCGCGACGCGGGAGTCGCTTGCCCCGCCGTCGCCGGTCGCGAGGTCGTAAGCGTCGTTGACCCAGGCGAGGCCGCCCTTGCCGGGAGCGAAGCAGGCCTTGTAGACACCGAACTCGCCCAGGAACAGCGGCACCTGCTGGTTCTTGCCCCAGTTGAGAAAGGGCGCCATCAGGGCGGCGACGCCGGCCTTGTCGCGCAGGCCCACCGTCGTCGAGCTCCCGACCATGTCGAGCCGGATGAGCGCGATGGCGCCGGCCGGCAGGTTGGTCCCCTTCATCCACCCCGAGACGCTGTACTGGTAGCCGGGGCGGGGCGAGAAGTCGTGGGTGCTGCCTCCAAAGTTCGCGTCGTCGGTCGTGCCCGTGATGGTCAGGCAGGTCGCGCTGGTCTCGCAGTCCGAGGTGGTGCCCGGGATCCCGACGTTGTTGTTCGACCAGAAGTACCAGCCGTCGGTCGCCGTCGGGTAGATGTGCTCGATCTCGCGGGTGAAGGTCCCGGTCGCGTCGTACTCGTTGATCGTGAGGTCGTCGAACGCGATCGTCCCGGCGCCCAGCGCCTGGCCGACCAGCGTGGGCTTGCCCGCGGCGATGGCCGAGCTCGACGCGGTGATGCGCGTGCCTTCGTAGTGAGTCCAGTCCGACGTCCCGGCCGGCGCCGTCGGCGCATCGAACGTCGCCAGGTTCAGCCACGTCTCGGTAACGCCGCTGATCCTGGTCGGGTCGGGGTAGCCGCCGACGTCGGGCAGGTTGGCCCACGGTTCGAGCTGGGACGTGTATTCGTATGGCTCGTAGAAATGGAACTCGTAGACGACGTTCGCGTCGTCGAGCTTGAACTGGTTCATGCTCGCGCCCTGGCTGAAGTCGCCCCCCACCGCGATCGCGGGCTCCACGAAGATGATGTGATTGCCGTCGACGGAGCGAATCGCCGTCAGGATCCGCGCCGCCAGGGCCTGCCACTGCTGGCGGCTCGACACCGGCTCGGGCTCGTTGAGGAGGCCGAAGCCCACGATGGTCGGCTGGTCGGCGTAGCGGCGTCCGATCTCCTTCCACAGCGCGGTCAGGCGGTCCTGGTTGGCGACGTCATTCCACAGCGCGCCGCCTCCGCCGTTCGACTGAAAGCCGCCCGGAGGGACGTGAATGTTGAGGATGAGGCGGATGCCGTGCGCCTTCGCCCAGGTGATGTTCTGGTCGATCCACGCCCAGCCCGCGTCCTTGTAGACATAGGGCGCGGCGTCGTCCTCGAAGGTCACGTAGTTGAGCAGGAAACGCGTCGAGTTCGCGCCCATGTCCGCGAGGCGCTGAAAGTCGATCTCGGCGTGGTCGTTCGGCAGCGCCACGTTGGTCCAGACCTCGTTACCGAACGACACCCCTCTCAGGAATACCGGATTGCCGTCGCCGTCGACGATGGCGGTGCCCCGCGCGCGCAGGAACGCGTCGCCGGGAGTCGGGTTACCGCCGCCGGGGGGCGTCGTGCCGTTCTTCCCACAACCAAGCGCGACGAGAACGGCAACGACCGGCAATATGCGAAGGTAGGGCACTGCACAGCCTCCTGGTCGAGAACGTTCGGAGGCTAGCATTTGGACGGACCGCTCTCACAGGAGGGTAGTCAGCGGTAGCAGGATGCTCGGCATGGGACCAGAGAGCCCCGGCGAGAG
>CALFNG010000043.1 GCA_937902985.1 uncultured Myxococcales bacterium | reverse complement strand
TGCGCTTATGACCCGGACGCGGGCCATTGGGGATGCTCGAATTCCGTGTGCTGCCCGCCGTGACTCAGCAACGACCATTCGGCTTTGCCCCCGGCGTATGTCCACATCCTTCGCTCGTCGCCGCTCTTCGCCCAGCCGCCGGGGCGCATTGCCGGCGTCCGGCCCTCGGCTATCGGGCTCTCGAACCAGTCTTTCGCGCGTAGCGCGCGACGCAATCGTCCTCGGGCCCGCTCATTTGATGCGCCGCAGTCTCGGCGTTGTCGGACGGGGCCTCAGCAACGCCCGCAACTCGTCGGCGCGTTCGTCGTCGCCGGCCATAAGCGCGAGCGCCGCCGCTTGCCGGATCGCGCTCTCAGCTTTCGCGCGCGCGGTCTCGACCGGGCGCGAACCATCAGGGGTGGGCTCTGAGTTCACGACCTTTCGCGCACACCGGTCGTGGGCGTCGATCGAAACGGCAGCCACATTCCCAGCGGATCCTGCGATCCAGGACCGGGCCCAAGGCGCGCTGCTCGGAGAGGATGGCCAGCGCCTCGACGCAAAGGCGCACGATGAGCGGCCCGAGCAACGCTCCGGCCGCGCCGAACACGGCCAGGCCGCCGAGCATCGACACGAGTACGACGAAGGTCGGCAGCCTGAGCCGACCATAGCGCGCGAACATTGGCCGGATGACGTTGTCGATGATGCTGTGGACGCCCGCGCCCACGATGACCACAATCAGAGCGCGCCAGTACTGGCCCGTCGCCGCGAGCTCGATGGTGAGCGGGATCCAGACGAGCGCCGTGCCCACGAGGGGCACAATCGCGCAGACCGCAGTGAGCGGGCCGAGGATCAGAGCCCGCGGGATTCCAATCGCGACGTAGGCGATCGTGGCCGCGAGGCCTTGGACCAGCGCCGTTCCCCCTCCGGCCACGATCAGCCCTCGACCGGTCTCCCGGAACGCCCCGGCCAGGCGCGCGAACGATTCGCGGGGCATCGGGGCGTGCGCTTCGAGCCAGGCGTACGCCGCGTCGCCGTCCGCTACGAAGGCGTAGAGCGCGGCGACGAAGACGAAGATGCCGACGGCCGCGGTCGCCGACGCGCGCGCGATCGTGTTGGCGGCGCGCCAGGCGTTCGCGCCGTAGCGGCTCGCGAGGTCCGCCCAGTCGCGCACCGCCGGGTGTGCCCCCGTCCCTCCGCCCAGCAGAGCGCCCGCCAGCGAGCCCTGTCCCTCAAGCGCGGCGCGCAGCTGTTGCAAGAGGTCCTGCATGCCGGAGACGAGCGCGAGCACGATGCCGCCGATGGGAAGCAGCGCTCCGATGGTCAGGAGCACGACCACCGTGGCGGCGGCGCGTCGACGGCCGCCGAGGACGTGCTCGAGTCGCCGCACGCCCGGTCGAAGCAGGTCGGCGAACCAGGTTGCCAGGACGATGGGAACCCACAAGGGAGCGACGACCAGCGCGGCGGCCGCGCATAGCGCAACCGTGAGAGCGAGGGTCGGCGTGAACGTCCGCGTGGGCATGATTTTCACCCGTGCGTGGCCGCAATGCTGTGCGGTCCGCGGTGCGAAGGGGAACCACGACCCCAGCCGAGGAGCTTCGCCACTTCGAACCACGTGACGCTGAGCGCTCCTGCGCCGACGCAGAGGGCAAGATCGACCGGGCCAAGGGCCGCGAACCGGAACAGTCTTGCCAGCGCGGGCACGTAGAGGACCAGTCCGAGGAACGTGATCGCTCCGCCGGTGACCGCCCAGAGGGCACGGTCCCGGAGGGAAGACGCGAGAATCACGCGGGACCACGAGCGATTCGTGAAGATCAGCGCGAGGTTGGACACGAGGAACGCGGCGAACGTGAGCGCGCGAATCTCCGACTCGACCTGGCCGAGGCGAAGGGCGACGAGGTACACCGCGAGGACGACGACCAGCACCGACGCGCCCTGCAGCATGCTCACGCCCAGGAGGCGGCGGCCGAACAGAGGCTCCCGGGGGTTGCGAGGCGGCCGGCGCATGACGTCCGCCTCCTCGGGCTGCGCCTCGAAGACGACCGAGCACGCCGGATCGATGACCAGGTGCAAGAAGGCGATGTGGATCGGCATGAGGACCAGCGGCGCACGCATCGCGATCGGCACGAGCGTCAGCCCGATGATCGGCAGGTGCACCGCCAGGATGTACGCGAGGGCCTTCTTCAGGTTGTCGATGATCCGCCGTCCGATGCGCACGCCATGGACCAGCGACGCGAAGTCGTCCTCCAGCAGCACGACCGCGGCCGCCTCGCGGGCCACATCGGTGCCGCGGGCCCCCATCGCGATCCCGACGTGGGCCGCCTTGAGCGCCGGGGCATCATTCACCCCGTCGCCGGTCATCCCGACGATCTCGCCGTTGGCCGCGAGCGCCTCGACGAGGCGGAGCTTCTGCTCCGGCAGCATGCGGGCGAAGACGCATGTGGCGCCGACGCAGACCCGCAGCTCGTCCTCTCCCATCCGCGCGAGCTCGGGACCGGTCACGACGCGCGTCGCGTCGATCCCGGCGCGCCGGGCGATCGCCTCGGCGGTCGCCGGGTAGTCGCCGGTGATCATCACGACGCGAATTCCGGCGCTCCGGCACTCCGCGACGGCAGCGGGTACGCTGTCACGGACCGGATCGATGAGCCCCACGAGCCCCACGAATCGCAGACCGAGCGTCGCCGGGTCCTCCGGCATCACGCCATCCGCGGCGTCGGAACGGGCGACCGCGAGCACGCGGAGCGCGTCGGCGGCGAGCGAGCGCACCCCCGTGTCGATCCGGGCGTGGTCCTCGGCGCTCGCCCCGCAGAGCTTCGCGATGGCCTCCGAGGCTCCCTTCGCCGCGACGACGAGCCGCGTGCCGTCCGGGGCGCGCCAGACGCGGACGACCGCCAGCCGTTCGCGGGTCAGCGGGTACTCGCGCACGAGCTGCCAGTCGCCGTGCAGGTGATCGGTGCCCGCGAGGTGCCGTTCACCGAGCTCCTTGAAGGCCCGCTCCATCGGGTCGAACGGATCCCGACGACTCGCCAGGATGCTGTACTCGACGGTCTCGTGCATCGACTCCGGAAGGGCCTCGGCGTGGAGGCGGTCGATGTCGAAGGACTCGCCGTTCGCCCGGATCCGGCTGACCGTCATGCGGTTCTCGGTCAGCGTCCCCGTCTTGTCCACGCAGAGCACGGTGACCGCCCCGAGCGACTCGACCGCCGGGATCCTGCGGGCCAGCACACTTCGACGCGAGAGGCGCCAGGCGCCCAAGGCGAGAAACATCGTGACGACGACCGGGAACTCGTTCGGCAGGATCGCCATGGCCAGCGTGAGCCCGGAGAGCACGCCCGCGAGCAGGTTGTGGCTTGCGACGCCGTATCCCACCGCCGCCACGACAGACAGCACCCCGGCGAGCCAGGCAAGCTTCACCACGAGGCGGCGCGTCTCGCGCTGAAGCATGGTCTCGTGCGCCTCGCGGCCCTGCATCGCCTGGCCGATTCGGCCAATTTCCGTTCGAGGTCCCGTCGCCTGGACGCGCGCGACGCCGCTGCCTGCCGTGACCAGCGTCCCGGCGTACAGGAAGGGCAGATCCTCGCCGCCGGGACGGGAGAAGGTGAGCGCACCGTCCCACGTCGCCTTGCGCACCGGCGCCGACTCGCCGGTCACCAGCGACTCGTCGGCGGCCAGGTGGCTGCCCTGGAGGATCACAGCGTCGGCGGGCACGCGATCGCCCTCGGCCAGGACGATGAGGTCATCGTGCACGAGCTCGCGACCCGCGACGCGGACCCGGCGCCCGTCGCGGATCACGAGCGCCCGCGGGCTCGCGAGGTCGCGGAGCGCCTCGAGCGCCCGCTCCGTCTTTCGCTCCTGCACCAGCGTCAGGGCCATGATGAAGATCACGAAGCCGAGCAGCATCACGGCTTCCTGGCGGTCGCCCAGGGCCAGGTAGATTCCGCCGCACGCCAGCAGCAGGAGCGACATCGGCTCGCGCAAGAGGCCGACCACGCTCGCCAGGATGGTGCGCCTCTCGCGGCCCGGCAGCTCGTTATGCCCATCGCGCTGCTGGCGCTCGAGCACTTCGGCCTGACCGAGCCCGGCAAGCGGGTCCGTCGTGTCCTTCGCGGGTGGGTTCATCCATCCCGGTCCGCGTGCAAAAAGCAGGTCAGGCCGTACTGTGCTGCGGACGTCCTGGCGGAGGCGCAAACCATGCGCGAGAACGCAAGCTGTTCACCCTGGCGATGTCCTCGGGGGCGTCCTCTTGGCGCGGGCCGTCCGAAACGGGCCACCGCAAGAACGAGACTCGGGTGCCCGTCCCCGGTCGCGTGTGGGAAGCGGCCGGGGCGCCCCCGCGGCGATCTTGACAGTCGCATGTCAGCGCGGTCACGCGGGCGCTGGCCACCGGCCCCTGTGCCCTCGAGGCGTGTGTCGTCGAGGACAGGGGCCCTCACCTGCACTAGTGTCGGCCTCGTATGGTGCAGGCCGCTGCTAGCGTTTTCCCGCCTGCGCTGCTCGCGAAGAGCCACTTGCGCGACAAGCGCGAGATGCGCGTCTCCCGAGAGGTCGTGGAGACCGTCGCGCTCGATCCCGCTGCCGTCTACGCGCGCCTCCGAACGCGCGCAGAAGGACTGACTTCGGAGGAGGCCGCTGCGCGCCTCGCCGAGCACGGCCCCAACGTCCTCGCGAAGGACGCCCGCCCCGGCTTCTGGAGCCTCCTCTGGCATGGCGTGCGAAACCCGCTGGTGGCCCTTCTGGCCGTCCTGGCGACCGTCTCCTTCGCCACGGGCGACGCGCGCGCCGGGACGATGATGCTGCTCATGATCGCGCTCAGCGTCGGCCTCAGGCTCGTCCAGGAGGCCAAGGCCAACGACGCAGCCGCGAAGCTCAAGGCGATGATCTCGGTGAACGCGACGGCGCTCCGCGACGGGGCCCCTCGAGACGTGCCGGTGGCGCACCTCGTTCCCGGCGACGTGGTCCGCCTGACCGCGGGCGACATGATCCCGGGGGACGTGCGGTTCGTGCAGACCAAGGATCTGTTCGTGATCCAGGGCTCGCTGACAGGCGAGAGCTTTCCGGTCGAAAAGTTCGTGGTGGACAAGCTCGCCGAGACCAAGGCTCCGCTCGAGCTCTTGAACATCGCCTTCCTCGGCACGAGCGTCGGCAGCGGAGCGGCCACCGCGATCGTCATCGCGACCGGAAAGGACACCTACCTCGGCGGCATGGCCGAGGCGATGCAAGAGCAGCATGTCGTCACCGCGTTCGACCGAGGCATCGCGCACTTCACCTGGCTGATGCTCGGATTCATGGCCGTCATGGTGCCGCTGGTCTTCGTCATCAACGGCGTGACCAAGGGCAGCTGGGGCGAGGCGTTCTTCTTCGCCGTGGCCGTCGCCGTCGGCCTCACGCCGGAGATGCTGCCGATGATCGTGACGATATGCCTGTCCAAGGGCGCCGTCGCGATGGGCAAGAAGAAGGTCATCGTGAAGCGGATCAACGCGATCCAGAACCTCGGCGCGATGGACGTCTTGTGCACCGACAAGACGGGCACCCTCACGATGGACGAGATCATCCTCGAGCGTCACTGCGACGTGAAGCTCCGCGAGAGCGAGGAGGTGCTCGCGCTCGCGTACATCAACAGCCACTTTCAGACCTGCCTCAAGAGCGTGCTCGATCAGGCGGTCCTCGCCCACCAGGAGACGCACGCGCACGCGCGCATCCCCGAGTTCGCGAAGGTCGACGAGATCCCCTTCGACTTCGAGCGGCGCATCATGTCCGTCGTCGTCCGGACGCCCGAGGGCAAGGACCGGATCATCGCCAAGGGCGCGCCGGAGGCCGTCTTGCTCAAATGTGCGAGCTTCGCGCTCGACGGGCAGCTGCTCCCGATGGACCACCCGCAAATCGAAGAGCTCACGGGCGAGTACGAGCGACTCAGCGCCGATGGCTTCCGCGTTCTCGCGATCGCCACGAAAGACGTGCCGCCGCACGGGGCCAACGGGGGCGGCGACACGACCCCGTACGGCAAGGCGGACGAGTGCGACCTGATTCTCCAGGGCTACGTCGCGTTCCTCGACCCGCCGAAGGAGACCGCGGCCGCGGCCCTCAAGGCGCTCACGGCGCACGGCATCGCGGTGAAGGTCCTCACCGGGGACAACGAGCTAGTGGCGCGAAAGGTGTGCAAGGAGGTCGGGCTCTCCACCGATCACGTCCTCACCGGCGCCGCCGTCGAGAAGATGACGGACGCCGACCTCGCGGACGGCGCGGAGGTCACCACGCTCTTCGTGCGGGTCTCGCCGGCCCACAAGCAGCGGATCATCAAGGCCCTTCAGTCGCGCAAGCACACCGTGGGCTTCATGGGCGACGGGATCAACGACGCCCCGGCGCTTCACGCGGCCGACGTCGGCATCAGCGTCGACACCGCCGTGGACATCGCCAAGGAGTCCGCCGACATGATCCTGCTCGAGAAGTCGCTGCTGGTCCTCGACGAGGGGGTCGTCGAGGGCCGCAAGGTCTTCTCGAACGTCATCAAGTACGTCCGCATGGGGGCCTCGAGCAATTTCGGCAACATGTTCAGCGTGCTCGGCGCCAGCGTCTTCGTCCCGTTCCTTCCGATGAAGCCGATCCAGATCCTGGCCAACAACCTGCTCTATGACATCAGCCAGACCACGATCCCGACGGACGCCGTGGACGTGGAGCGCGTGTCGAAGCCGCGCGCGTGGGACATCAAGGAGCTGACCCGCTTCATCGTCTTCATCGGGCCCTGCTCGTCCATCTTCGACTACACCACCTACTTTCTGATGCTCTACGTCTACAAATGCTGGGACGTGTCGACGCCGGCTGCGGCGGCGCACAGCGAGAGCCTCTTTCAGACGGGCTGGTTCGTCGAGAGCCTGCTCACTCAGACGATCATCATCCACATCATCCGGACGAACAAGATCCCGTTCCTTCAGAGCTTGCCGTCGCGCGCCCTGGCCGCCACGAGCGCGGCCATCATGGCCTTCGGCGTGGCGGTACCGTTCACGGCGCTCGGCCGCTACCTCGGCTTCACGAAGCTCCCGGCGACGTACTTCCTGTTCCTGGCGTTGACGCTCGCCAGTTACGTGATCGTCACCCAGCTCGTCAAGATGCTGCTCCTCCGGCTGCGCTGGATCTGAAGGATGGCGCGGGCTCGACCGCAACGACATCCAACGCACCGCGCTCGATCCCCCCACCTCGGCGAAGAGAGCCACGATTCCTTGCTGGGAATCGCAGTCATGCTGCCGATCCTCGCTCTCACCATCGGCACCGTCGCGTACCTGCGGCGGGTGGCGCGCGACCGGAAGCCTGGTCGTTAAATCCGACGCCCTGCACTGCGAGGTGCCGGACGACCGACGTTGCGCCGGCTGTCGGGGTTCGCTTATGAGGACGCCATGAACCCGTTCGACCGCATCAGCTCCGGGCCGGACCGAATGAACGGCCAGCCATGCGTTCGCGACCTTCGCCTGACGGTACGCCGCGTGCTCGAGGCGCTCGCCACGTATCCTGATCGAGCGGAGCTCTTTCGCGAGTACCCCGAGCTCGAGCCCGAGGACGTTCGCCAGGTCCTCGCCTACGCGGCGACGGCGCTCGATGACAAGGTGATCGACTTGCCCAAGAGCGCGTGAAACTCCTGCTCGATCAAGGAATGCCGCGCGCCGCCGTTGACGCACTGGCGCGGCTCGGCTTCGACGCGGTGCATACGGGCGCGATCGGGATGGCGAAAGCACCGGACCAGGACGTCCTGGCGCGTGCGCGGCAGGAGGGCGAAACCGTCGTCACGCTCGACGCTGACTTTCACGCGCTCCTCGCCCTCTCAAACGCCGCGTCGCCGTCGGTCATTCGCGTCCGTATCGAGGGACTGCGCGGTGAGGACTGGGCCTCCGTCGTTTCCCGGGTGGTGGCCCGTAACCGTTCAGGCCCCGCGTAAGTGGTCCATATTGCTCCATCTTTTTTTTCGCA
>CALFNG010000042.1 GCA_937902985.1 uncultured Myxococcales bacterium | reverse complement strand
GCTCGACGCCAGCTCCAGGGCGGGCGGTCCGCCGACCGCGGCGCCCTCTCGCAAGGCCGACGCGGCCGTCGACGCCATCGCGCGGCGCGTGCGGTCGGAGAGCGGCCCGATCGTGATCGAGGGGTACGCCGGGCCGGCCGACGCCGACAAGCAGGGAGCCTCGCTCGAGCGCGCGAACCGGGTGCGCGAGAAGCTGGTGCGCGACGGCGTCGACCCTGGCCGCGTCATCGCGATCGGCAGGGGCCAGGAGCCCGGGCACGCGGCCGGCGCGCGCATCGTGGAAGCGGCCGCCGCCGAACCCGCGAAGTCGGAGACGCCGGCGACCGCGGCCGCCGCGCCTCTCGACCCCATCGGGACGTCGCACTTCGAGTCGAACGCGGCGATGACGGTGCCTCGCGGCACGTCGGCGATGGTGTCGATTCTGCACACGCCGACCGAGGGGCAGGTCGTCTATCTCTACGATCCCGAGAGCGCGCGCGGCAACGCGCAGTTCGCGTTCAAGTCGCTCCGCCTCCGGAACCCGACGGACTCGCAGCTCGAGAGCGGGCCGGTGTCGGTGTTCGGCGACGGACGGTTCATCGGCGAGGGGCTCAGCGAGCCGATCCCGGGCAAGCAGGTCGCGTTCGTGCCCTTCGCGCTCGACCGGCAGGTCGTCGTGGACCGCACGGACGCCGAGCGCGACGCGATCGCGCGGATCATCACCGTGCAGCGCGGCGTCTTCTCGACCGAGATGCAGCACATCAAGAAGTCGACGCTCGTCATTCACAACCGGCTGACCACGCCGACCGTCGTTTACATTCGCCACGCCGTCGCCGCCGGATATCACCTCGTCGGCGGCCCGGCGAATCCCGAGCACGTGGGCAACGCTGACCTCTATCGCGTCGACGTCGACGGCAACGAGAAGAAGGAGGTCACGCTCGAAGAGGCGACACCCGTGTACCGCACGGCCGACATTCGCTCTGCGGAGGGGCTCGAGCTGGTGAAGGCCTATGTGTCGTCGGCGGCGCTCGACGGCCCCATCAAGGCGCAGGTCGGAGACCTCGTGAAGATCCAGGAGGAGATCGGCACCCTCGAGCAGCGCGTCGCGACCTTGCGCGAGCAGATGGGCGAGTACCGCCAGCGAATGGACGAACTGCACGCGCAGATCGTGACCCTCCGCCTGGTGCGAACGGGCGGCCCGCTCATGGCGAGCCTCGAGAAGAAGCTCCAGGAGATGAGCGACAAGCTCTCGAAAGGCACGATCGACGTCGTGGGCCTCGAGGAGAAGCGCATGCTCGCGCGGATCCGGTTCGAAGACGGCGTGGCCGATCTCTCGCTCGGCGCGGGGGCCGGTGAGAAGACGGCGGGCACGGGCGCCGTCACGGGCGGATAGGCCGGTCGCACAAGCGGCGGCGCCGGTCGCTCAAAGGGAGAGCGCTCGATCGTCGAGGGGAAGCCCTTCCCCTCCGAGGGAGAGCGCTCGCCCGATGCCGGAAGGTCCTCTCCCTCCGAGGCGGAGCGCTCGATCGTCGAGGGAAAGCCCTCTCCCTCCGAGGGGGAGCGCTCGCCCGACGCCGGAAGACCCTCTCCCTCGGAGGGGGAGCGCTCGCCCGACGCCGGAAGACCCTCTCCCTCCGAGGGGGAGCGCCCTCCCGACGCCGGAAGGCGCTCCCCCTCCGAGGGAGACCGCTCGCCCGACGCGAGAGAGCGCTCGCCCGTCGAGGCGGGCCCTCGCGCCGCCTGCCGCGCGCCTCCCACGACGCGAAGATGCGGGGCGCTCGCGCGTCGCACTTCGGCCCACTCTTTTGATTTATTTTCCGGCCGAGACCCCCTCTGCTTGGCCGGTAGGCAATGAGGCACGCGAGACGGCGCATAGTGCGCCGCCGAGGGTGCTTCGTATTCACGAAAAAAGGACACGACCATGACCATGAACACAAGCAAAGCAAACCGATCTGACCGCAACCGCAAAGCCATCGTGGGGGTTCGAAAGCAGTATGCGACGACTCCCACGATCGTCCTCGACGGCGTCTCGTTCACGCCGGCGACCATCGTGCAGGCCCTGCAGGCCTCCATCGATGCCGCCGACGCGACGAGCGCCGCCGCGGCCGTGTTCCACAAGGCCGTCGCCGCCGAACAAGCGGCGAGCGTCGAGGCTGACACCGTGTACAAGGGTCTCCGGACCCTCGTCACGAGTCAGTTCAAGACGTCACCCGACACGCTAGCCGCCTTCGGCTTCACGCTGCCCGCCCGGCGTGAACCCGACGCGGCGACCGTGGCGAGTGGGGTCGAGAAGAACAAGGCCACGCGCACGGCCCGACACACGATGGGAAAGAGACAGAAGGCGGGCATCAAGGGGACCGTTGCGGGCGACGCACCCGTGACGACGATGACGGCGACTGCAGCGCCGCCGCCGCCGGTCACGCCCGTGAAGTAGCGACGAAGTAGCGACATTCGCCCAGGTTTGACCAAATCAGCGCTCACGTTCGTGAGCGCCGATTTAGAGACGGCAAACGGGCATCGCCCCTCGGCTCAATCGTGGGCCGAGGGGCGATGGTTTTTGGGATCGAGCTCGGGGTAGTGCCGGAAGATCCCGTCTTCGTTGAAGGGGATCCGGCGGTCGGACGCGAGATAGGCGGCGATTCGAGGTCGCGCGGCGACCCCATCGTGAAGCGCGAGGAGCTTCGGGATGCGCCGCTTCACGGCCGCCATGCCGTTGGGGAACGCGTACGTGAGCCCCGCGACGACCTGAAAGGCCGACAGGTCGACGTACGACACCCGCCCCCCGATCAGGTGACGCCCGCCGTTGTGCGCGAGCCGGGCCTCGAGCCACCCGAGGAACTTCGGAATTCGCTTCGCCACGAACTCCGCGGCCCGCTTCTTCGCCTCGGCCGTCTGATCCTCGTAATAGAGGTCGACTCCGATCGGGTGATGCGTGTCGTGCGCCTCGGCCACGAGGTCCGCGAGGGTGAGCTGGATCTCGAGAGCATGCGCGCGAAGCCCCTCGTCGGCCGGCACGAGCTTCAACCGGGGCCCGAGGTACGCGAGCACGTTCGCCGTCTGCGCGATGACGAGCGACCCGTGCTTCAAGAACGGCGGGGCGAAGAGCGGCGCCTGGCGCTTCGACCCCTTCAGCATCTTCATCATCGCCGCCGTGCCCACCTTCCCCCTGGCCACGTCGACGTAACGAGCCCCACCCTCCTCGAGCGCCAGCCTCACGAACTCGCCCCGCCCCTGAATCGAAGGCCAGTAGTAAAGCTCGTACGAACTCGGCATCCCCGAAACATGCCCCCGCGAGACCCGTTCGAGAAGGGGGGGGCGGGACGCGTGTAGGGCGAGTCGAGACCCGCGAACTCTCGTGCGGGTTGCGTTCGCGGCGCGATTTCGGCACCCTGGCGCCCGTTTCCGGCGTCGTCTAATGGCAGGACAGCGGTTTTTGGTACCGCTTATCGGGGTTCGAATCCCTGCGCCGGAACCCAGTCAGGGCGAATGTCGCGGAACTTCGGGCGTGCGGGTGCGGTCCGACGCTCGAGGGACGCGACGGATGCGCACGATGGGGCGACACGTGCCAGACGACGGCGCGGGCAGGCAGGTGCGCGCGTCGAGCGGCGTGGGCGACGTGGCCGACGCGTCCACTGCGTCCGCTGCGTCCGTTGCGTCGGCGCCGTCGCCTGGGGCACGATACGATCGAGTGCCGGTCGCCGAAGAGACGGAGGCGCGACTCATCGAGCGCCTTATCGCGCGCGACGAGCGCGCCTTCAACGACGTGGTTCGAACTTACGAGCGCCGTATCTTCGCGCTCGCGCTCCGGATGATGGGCGACCGCGCCGAGGCCGAAGACCTCGCCCAGGAGGTCTTCGTGCAAGTCTTCAAGGCGATCGGCTCGTTCCGGGGCGAGTCGAAGCTCTCGACGTGGATTTACCGCATCGCCGTGAACCTCTCGAAGAATCGCACGAAGTACCTGCGGGTGCGCCACACCAGCGAGCAAGACGAGCTCGCTGCCGTCGAGGAGCGCGCGGGCCTCGGCGACCCGAACGACGCGAAGAACGTGGGCCGTATCGAGCGCCCGGACGAGATGATGGCCGGACGCGAGACCGAGCAGGTGGTCCGGCGCGCGATCCTCCAGCTCGAACCGAGCTTTCGCGAGTGCCTGGTCCTTCGGGACGTGGAAGACCTGAGCTACGAAGAGATCGGGCAGATCACCGGCCTGCCGGAAGGGACCGTCAAGAGCCGGATCCACCGCGCGCGCTCGCAGCTCAAGGAGATCGTCGAGCGCGCGCTGGGAGAGAAGATCGAATGAGCGACCAACCCGATCCGATCCCCGAGGCCGAGCCCGCCGGCGCCCACGAGAGCGCCGACGACGGCGAGACCGACGCGAGCGCGATGCGAGCGCTCCTCAAGCGGTCGCTCGCGCGCGACGGCGAGAACGCACCGGACCTCCTTGCGGGCGTGCAGCGACGTATCCGCGCCCGCTCTCGCGGCAAGTTCTACAACGACGGCTGGAGCACCATTCAAGCCCGGGCCAACTACGCGCTCATCGGCGTCGTGACGCTCCTCCTCGCCGTTCTCGCCTACTACATGCTCAGCCCCATGGGCCTGCGCTAGCTCGGGAGGGAGAAACCGCAAAGGCGCAAAGGCGCAAAGGCGCGAAGCAGAGATCGGGGTTCGGCGGTCCTTGCGCGCCCGCCTGCGCTCACGACCGCCGCGGATCTCCCGGAACACGCGTTCCGAAGAGTGGTCCGAACCCCCACTGTCTTCGCGCCTCTGCGCCTTTGCGGTTCTCCCGGCCAGAGGCCTAGATCAAGCGTCGGCTATGCGGAACGGGGCCGGCTCGGCGGTCGCCGCGCGGAGGCGTACTTCCCGTACGCCGAGCACGGCGAGCGTCGAGACGGGCTCGTTCCGCGACGCCGGCGCTTGATCTAGCTAGACCCAGCGAGCTAGGACCACCGTGATGTTGTCGGGGCCGCCGTTTTCGTTGGCGCGGCCGATGAGGCGCGAGGCGGCGGTCTTGAGGTCCTGGGTGCCTGTGAGGATCTCGAGCATGTCGGGATCGGTGACCGGGCCGGACAGGCCGTCGGAGCAGAGCAAGTACACGTCGCCCGCGCGCGGCTGCTCGAGCCGCGTGTCGACCTTGACCGTGTCTTTCATGCCGAGCGCGCGCACGATCACGTTCTTGTGCGGGAAGTTCGCGATCTCCTCGGCCGTGAGCCGCTTCATCTTGATGTAGTCGTTGAGGAGCGAGTGGTCCTCGGTGAGCTGCTCGAGGTTCCCTTCGCGAAGGCGATAGACCCGCGAGTCGCCCACGTGCGCGAGGTAGACCCCGTCTTCGACCGCGAAGAGCGAGACGATGGTCGTACCCATGCCGCGCTGCCGCGAGTCGCGCTGAGCGCTCTCGAAAATGCGGAGGTTCGCGAGCTTGATGCCCGTGATGAGCCGGTTCTCCTCGTAGCCCTTGGACCGGTCCATCTTGTATGGCCAGGTGCGCTCGGGATCGCTCGCCGTGGCGGCGAAGAACTCGCGCAGGGCGTCGACGGCCATCTTGCTGGCGATCTCGCCCGAGGCGTGACCGCCCATCCCGTCGGCGACGATGTAAAGGCCACTTTCCTCGATGATCGAGAAGTTGTCCTCGTTGTGCGTGCGCTTCATGCCGACGTTCGTTTCGCCGGCTACTTCGATTCGGAGCGGTCCTCCCACGATGACCGATCGTCGCAAGGACGCGGACACCGTGTCAACCGGCCAGCGGGCTTTCGCAGGACTCTGCGGGGCGGCGGGTGTCGTTCGACTTCCCCTTCCGCTCCCTTCCGCTGCCCTTCCGTCCCCTTGCGGGAAAGAGCAGCCGCGTCAACGACCTTGGCCCGGGGTGGCGCGGAGTCTCGAGGCCGGCCCCCTCAGGGCAGGGGGGCGAGGGTCGTCGTTGCGGCGGGCGTCAGCGCGGCTCGAAGGGCGACCGAGACCTCACGAAACTGGTCGGCGCTGAAGACGAGGAGCTTCACGGTATCGCCCGGCGCGTGCCTGGCGATGACGTCGGAGAGCTTCTCGGGGCTGTCGATCGGATGGCCGTCGACGGCGACGATGACGTCGGCCGACGGCTTCAGCGCCGCCTTCTCGGCCGGGCTCGAGGGAGCGACGGCGACGACACGGACCCCGTGAACGTTCCCCGTGAGCTCGGCCTCGCCACGAATCCCGAGCCACGGCGCGGCCGCCGCGGCGGCGGGTGCCGGCGTGGCAGGCGACGTACCTGACAGAAATGACCGGAGCGCGGACACTGGCGCACCCACGACCACCGGCCTGCACGCCACGCGCAGCACCGCCAGCGGGGGCGCCGGAGCCCACAAGCCGGGGGCGTCGTCCGTGGAAGGAGGCGACGGCGCCGGGCCCTTGCAGGCCCGGACGAGAACGCCGACGACGT
>CALFNG010000041.1 GCA_937902985.1 uncultured Myxococcales bacterium | reverse complement strand
CGCGGGTCGAGGTCGCGAATGACGCCTCCCGGAACCCGGGTTCCGGGGCGCTCGTACTGGTCGGCGAGCGGCCGATCCCGCGGTGCGCGCACGGCGAGCCGGAGTGGGCGCAGCTTCATGGTCGCGCGTACGTCACGCGCATCATCGAGACTGGCGTTCAGCCCGGGCGGAGGGCTGCGCGGGGCCAGCCACGCGATTGTTAGTGCGACCGAGGGAGGGGTCCCCGTAGTCTCCTCGGATCCATCGAAGGGGGCAGCCGTGAACGTGAGAGTACGTGGGCTCGGTGAGCACCGGGCCGCGTTGGCCGGTCTGCGCGGCGCACTTTGCGAGAGCTTCCTGTGCTGGGCGGCGTGCTTTCGGGGGCGCGCAGCTCGTGCTCAAGGGTCCGATCTCGGACCGATGCACCGAAGCCGGCCTGAAGGGATGCGAGTCGCTGACCGACGGGGTGCTCGAGTACGTCGACGGCGACCGAGATGAGGCCGTGCAAAAGATCAAGAAGGGCGCGGCGCAGAACTTCCCGGAGAAGATCCACGACTTCGCCGAGGCGCTTCGCGCACTGAAGTCGATCCCGGGAGCCGACCAGTCCTCGAAGTCGCCGATCCGCTCAGCGTCCACGGTGCCAACTTCGGCGTGATGAACGATGAGCCGCTGTTCGTCGTTCAGATGGCCCCATCCGCGGCGGCCCTGAAGGGCGATGCCCATTGCGCGATCACGTGGGCCGCGTCGGCGCGCTGAACAGGTCCAGCGACCTGCCCGACGAGCTCGTGGAGGCCCTCGAGGGCGCTGCGGACGTCGTGACGCGCGCGACTGGCGGAAGGAACGGGCCGACGTCGCGCCGTTCCGGGCCCTACACGGTCGAATGTAGGAAAGCGTCGAACACACTCTCGCCGGTAGGGAAGCCGTTCGTCTCACTCGACACGAGAAGGCCGAGCGCGAAGACGAGCGGAGCGAGTGTGAACGCATTCGACGGGGTCATCTCTTCAGCAACTCCGACGCGACAGACGCCGGCCCCTCCGTCGCCGATGATGCGATGAAGAGACTCCGGCATGCCATGAACGAGAGAGCTGAAGTAGCGGTACAGGACGACATACATCCCGCGGAAGCCATAGACATCGCCCGCCAGCGCGCCGAGGTGCTTGGACCAATGAAGGTCCGCATGATGTGCCATCGAGGCGAGCCCGAGCCAATTACTAGGGATCGCGTCCCTTTCGGCTTCGAGTCTCGCCTTGTCCTCGGGGCTAAGGAGCCGACGACCGAAGAGCGCCATGTCGTTGTCGGCCTTCAGTCTCTCGTCACGGTCTTTGCGCACCCATTGCGGGAGGTTGTTGTCGGGATCGATCGCGAGCCACGCGAACGTGGTCACATGCTCGTGGAGGACCCGCACGAGCACGCCCGCGGCAGACTCCTGCTCGTCGGAGAGCTCAAGCACCGACTGAACCAACCGTGTCGAGCGCGCGATGAACGCCGGACCTGTGACGTTCCAATCGTCGTGTCTGCCTATCGATGGGACGTCCAAAGGGAAGTGCGACGCGACGACACTGACGAGCTTTCCCGAACGTTCGCGCGCCTTCGCGATTGCTTCGAATGGGTCATGCAAGGTTGGCCTACTTGCCGCGAAACTCGGCGTGGTGTTCGTCCGAGGATCGAAGCTTGAATACGTAAATCGTGATGCGCTTCGTGATCTTCTTGACGCGCTCGACGATGTCTTCGGCGCTCCGACCGCTGGTCATCTTGTACGACGAGGCTGTTACTAGCTTGGCCCCCTTTCTTTTCAGGTAGGCGAGCAAGTCATCTTCGCGAGAACGGTCGTGAAGGTCGTAGGTGATCAGGTAGTCGGCCATGTGCCCCTCCGGCCAGCCGATGGGACCAGCGGCCTCAAGCGAGGTCAAGGGGACCCGCGCGCGCTCGCTGCGGCGTGCCGCTCAAGGAGATCCCGAAGGACTCCGGTCCCCGGGCCGCGGAAAAACGCGGGAGGAGCGGCCCACCGTCGTTTCTCCACGCCAGGACACTTTCGCCCCCGAGGCCGCGACGAAGCCGATAGAGCCGGTGCCTCGCGAGCTCGTATGGGCCGCGCGCATCGAGCGCATCGCCGTGGTCGCGAACGAGCGCTTGATGGTCGCACCCCGACCAGGACGCGATCACCGCCGCGGTCGAGAAGCTCTTCCAGATCTGCGCCCTTGCAAAGCGAGGTGCTCCGATGAGCGCCCCCAAGAAGCTGGCGAAGAAGACAGCGCGCCGAGCGGCGCCCATCACCAACCTGCGAGCCGCCGTGGCGGACGAGCTCGAGGCCGCTGGCCCTGCAATCGAATAATGATGTCGCCCGGGTCGATCTCCAGAGTTGACGTCGTGTCGCTCGCACGGCGCGATGCGAGTAAGCGTCGAGGACCGAGCGTCAGGGCCTGTGGCTCACCTCCACGGGCGCGGTACCACACCCTTCGTCGCCGTTCCACGGTCCTTATCGGTCATTAGCGCCGCGAATTCCTCGATGGAGAGTGTCCACCACTTCTTCTTGTCTCGGCGACCCCACATGATGGCGTCGCCGGTTAGCTTGACGTGACCGGAAACGCGACCGTCCGGTCCTTGGATCGTGTGTTCGACGGTGCGGATGCTTGATTTGATCGTAGTCTTGGCCATCTTTCGCCCACCGTAACGTTTGCCTTCGAGGACATCGATGAGAACGGTCGATGACAACGTTTCAGCAAGCCGCCATACGGCTCCGGGGAAAGCGCGAACGTGGGCCGCAGCCGCCCATCGCCGGGCCATGCCGCGGAGGTCCCTTTCGAGCGCGAGCTGATACCGCCGTCGACCCTCTTCTTCTTCCACGCGCCGCTTCTTGGCCTCCTCCTCGATCCGTCGGCGTTCGGCCTCGGCCTCTTGCTCCCGACGACGGTGCTCGGCTTCGAGGCGCGCCGGCTCCTCGGCTCGCGCTGGAGACGCCTTCTGGCTGCTGAACGATCGGTTGCCCATGTCTCTTGATGCGCTCGCGGACGACTTGGAGGATCATCGCGACCGGAGGACGGGGAGATGAACGTCAAAGGGCTGAGCGAGAACGGGCTCAAGATGCTACACAACGCTCTCAGGGATGCGTTCGAAGAGGACGAGGGGCTTCCGAGCCACGCCAAGAAGTACGGCGTACGCGAGTTCGCCGACTGGAAGGCTTGGGGCGACACGTTGGAGGCCGAACTGAAGGACAGGGGCGTGCACTTCATCGCCGTGCCGTGGAACGTTCCTCCCCTGCCGAAGACTCCGGCGAGGGTCTTCTACTACGGCAAGAGCGGTCCGTACGGGGCCTATCCCGTCCCCGGTGAGGTCTACGTCATCCAGCACTTCCAACGAGGGCCTTTCTTCGTGGAGACGGTACCGACGACGGGAGGGCCGGCTGCTCAGTTGGGTGGGCCCTTTCCCGATGTTGCATCCGCCCAGCAGAAGGCCGCCCGCCACTGAAACCGCCAGCGGAAGAATTTACCCCGCTGTAACGGAAATTCTAGAGACACCCGAGGGGGGCGTCTTTCGACTTTTCGGCTCTTGGTGGTAGTGGACACGCTGTTTGCCTTGGACCTGTTCACGATGCTTGAGCTTGAGAAGATTGGGCCGGTCGTCGCCGCGTCGTGGAGCGGAAAAGCGCGGCACGGATTCCCGATTCCGGTTCCGCGCAACGGCAGGGGTTGGGGAACGGGAACCGGGGAACGTGGGCTATCGAGGCACGGGCAGGTAGCCGGTGCGGCGCGCGCAGCCCTGGGTTGACGAGCGCGGCGAGGGCGTCGGAGACGGTGGCGCCGACGACGGACAGGAAGCGATAGCGCGCCGCCGAGCATGATTCGGGGCGGTCACTCGCTCGCGTTTAGCGCGTACGTGCGGCTCGGTGGCGGGATCGCGAACGAGGATTGCGAGGCGCGCGGCACTCGTCCCTACTCGAAGAACCAAGGCTGTCCCATGACCAGCTCTAAGACGAGCTGTGGGAAATACCGCTCGGCACTATTGAGCAGCTCGGTGATTACGTAGCCAAGGTCGGTCGAATCCAACGAAGGGGGTTCCACAAGTTCCGGCTCGTACCGCACCACGTTTGATAGTATGAAGAGAGCCGCGAGATAGGCGGGTAGTCGCTTCACGAGGGGGACATTGTCCCTCGCGATGTGATCGTACCAAACGGCGTCAGGTCTCCATTCAAGTTCGCCGAACAGATATTTGCGACAGAAATCACCTATCGCCGTTTCGTTCAGCGGCTTCTCCTTCACGCGAAGCGTAAATGGTGTGTTCGGGTCCAGCTCGCAAATGTCCTTGAACCAGAAAAACATCTCCGACCACCGAGCATCGAACTCCTCGCGCAGATAGTCGGGCGAGAGGAAGCGCAAAAACATGTCACCCTGAATCCATGCGACAATTTTGACAGCAACAACCGAAGGCCGTCCACTCTTGAGCAGCGGGAAATCGTGTCGCAATTCCGGCAGTAACGATATCAGGTCTCGCAAGCTCAATGCTTTGCCCGTGAGGTCGAGGGTCGAATCGACCGAACGGGCAAAGAGACCAAAGGTTCCCTTCGTCGAAACTGTGGCGCTGCACCTCAGAAGATCGCGATCACCAAAAAATTGAAGCCCGTGGCTCCTTCCAGCTTCTCCCATATAGGCGAGCATGATGCCACGAGTCAGGTTGAGGGCGGAGTAGTAGAGAAGGAGCGGGCGGGTTAGCTCTGACGTTCCAGTCGACGCCGTCCGCAGCTCAATCGCTTGTCGAATACGGAGCGAAGCCTTTTTTGCTAATGATGCGTCGTGCCCTCTTTGGGCGGCAATGCGAGTGAGACTGTCGATGGTCCCGATCCGCGCAATGTAGCGCCAGCACGTTCCAAGAGGATCTCCTTTTCGAATGTGGAATCCCCGCTGAAATGAGCCCACGTACGGAATTTGCCGGAACATGTGTGCCTCTCGCCGAGGCACGTTCCTAGCACGGGTACCCGCGACTCGTAGTGCAGAAGCGGGCAATGGACGCTGTCGTTTCCAAGCTGACCAGTCAAGGCGCGAAATTTGAACCCGACCGCTACTATCTGTACCCGACTGGGCTCCCGCTGGAAAAGGAGCGACCTTCGCGGCCCTGGCATCGACCGCGGCGGATGCCCTTGCCGGCCTGTTCCAAGGCGTGCAGCGAGAGGCGAACAACGGGCCAGGCCGGAGAGTTCGCGCCCTGGGATCGTGTAAACGACGAGTGACCGGGCCTGCGCCTCGTGACCGGCGGCGGACACCGTGAACGCTGCATCGAAGCCCGTGCGCTCAACTTGGTCGGCGTTCTCGAACGAGGGGACCGCAAAGGCGTGGTGTGCGCGTTATGTCGTCTCGTCGGGGGCTCTCGGCGTCCCTTGACCGCTCGGGGTCGCTACGACTTCCTATCCGCCGCCCGCGCGCTGGTTGGCCTCGACGACGCCAGGACGCGCGACCTGCTCGACGAACTTGTTGAGGCACTGGAGGGCGCCGCGGATGTCGTGAGGCTCGCAGGGCGGCGGGCGAAGCTACCCCGCTGACTGCGGTTCACAATGGACCGGACCCCTCGCCGTTGACGGTGGTACGCCCACCGGATGCGAAGGGCGGACGTGGAGCTTTGGGTTCTTGAGGTGGCAGACCGCGTGAAGGCCGGACAGCTCGTCGAGGACGCTCGTGTCGAACTGAAGAGCGAGTGGCCCGCGGCCGACAGCGGCGCAGCGCGACAGATCGCAGGGCTCGCTAACGCGGCGCAGCTCGAGCCCGTTCTCGTCGTCATCGGACTCGACCAGAATACCCACAGCGTGCAGTCGGCCGGTCAGAACGAGCTCGCCAATTGGTGGCCGCAAGTGGCGAAGTGCTTCAACGGCGTCGCGCCGACGCTGGAATGGTCCCTCGCGGTCCCGTTCGGGGATGTGGTGCTCTACGCGCTGCTTTTCGATACCGCAGCGGCCCCGTTCGTCGTCAGGGAGCCAAACGAGAGGCCCTTCAACCTCGTCGTCCCTTGGCGCGAAGGCACGGGGACACGCGCCGCGACCCGGGAGAACCTGCTCCGTATCCTGGTCCCCGCGACCCGGGCCCCCTCGGGCACCATTCTGAAAGGCGTGCTCGAGTTCACCGCTCCCGCAGAAGGTCGACCCTTCCGTCACGCGCGACTCGATCTCGCCCTCTACATCACAACGCGGTCACGCGATCCGGTGACGTTCCCGCACCACATGATCGGAGGGTACGTTCGTTGGCCGGACGCCACCGAGTCCGCAGTCTCCTGCGAGCGCTTCCACACGCCGTCGACGACTATCTTGAACTCATCCACGGAACTCGTTGCCCAAGGACCGGGGAGCGTCAAGATGCTGGCGTACGCGAGGGGCCGGGATCGATGTCGGAGCGGTGGAATGAGGCGTAGCCGGGGGAATTTATGA
>CALFNG010000040.1 GCA_937902985.1 uncultured Myxococcales bacterium | reverse complement strand
TCAAGCACACGCGCGTGTAAGCAGGGCCTGGCTCCTTGCGGGCTGCTTCTTGCCACGTCGCTCTCGGCGTCCCCCCGCGCGCCGCGAGGGCCCTACGGTGCTGATTCCGGCCCCGCGAAGGCCTCATAGTGAGCCACCGTCGGCGTCCCATCGAGCAGGTGGTAGAAGTGGCTTCGCCACTCGGCGAGAAGCGGACCCTGACGGAACTCGCGCGTGTGCGCTTCGAGCGTGCGCCACCCCACCCGCAAGATGAATGACTCCGGGCTCTCGACGCCCTGATAGAACACGCTGGTCAGGTATCCGGGGGCGCGGGCGATAACCGACCGAGCGGCTCGCAGGCCGTCGCGCAGCTGTTCGGCTGCGCCGGCCTTGGCCTTCAACAGGGCAATCTCGACGACCATCGACCGCACGATGGCACCGGCAGCGCGGGCCGGTCAATGGGGTCACGGGCGACTCGATGGCTCAGTCGCTCCCGCCGGCGTCCGCACTGCTCGTTGTCGTCGACGAGCACGACGGGCAATTCTTGTCCGTGCACTTGCCGGTGGCCTCGGCGGCGGCCCGACAGTCTTCGGTCTCGGACGTCCGGGCGCACGCGTCGAAGCACGAAGAGTCGGCGCACGCGCACTGCGCGAGGCACGACACGGCGGCCTCGCACGGACCGGTGATTGATCCCCGACCTCCAGTCGGGGCCGACCTCGGCGGCGCTCTCCGCGGCGCAGTTCGCGGCCGTACACGTGTTGCAGTCGGTCTGGGCGGTGGGATCATTCTCCGCGCAGAAGTAGGTGACCTTGATTCCACTGCCGTCGCCGCTGCTGTTGCTGCTCGAGCAGGCAGCGAGGCCCACGACGAGCCCCCACACCAGCGACCCCGACATCGGCTGTTTGCTCATTGGAGAATGCCCCTTTTGCGCCCGGGTCGAGGGATCAGAGCGCGACTTCGAACGAGGACAGACCGCAATCAGCCGGTCGGCGGCTTGCCGGTGTTGACCGCCAATTGGGCGTCGAAGGCACGCTTGTAGGCGGGCCGGGCTTCGCCGTGGGCGACATAGGCAGCCAGGTTCGCGAATTCGTCCAGAATGCCCGACGCTCTCAGCCTGAGCAGCACCGACGCCATCATCAGGTCGCCCGCGCTGAACGCGCCATCGAGCCAGTCGGCATCGCCAAGGCGACGGGAGAGTTGGCCCAGCCGGACACGGACGCGATCCTCGACGAGAGGCATGCGTTGCGCGGACCAGGACCTGTCGCTCTCAATGAGCCTGGCGGTTACGAGTTCAAGGATCGGCGGCTCCACCGTGCTGAGCGCGGCGAACATCCATGTGATCGCGCGCGCCCGAGCACTGGCATCGCCCGGCAGCAGGCCCGCATGTCGCTCGGCGATGTGAAACACGATCGCCCCCGTCTCGAACAGCGCGAGATCGCCTTCCTCATAAGTCGGAATTTGGCCGAAAGGATGAAGCGCCAGATGCGCGGGTTCCTTCATCGCACGAAACGAAACAAGGCGAACCTGGTAGGGTTGGCCCACCTCCTCGAGCGCCCAGCGAACGCGCGTATCACGCGCCAGTCCCTTGCCGCCATCGGGTGAGCGTTCAAAGGCGGTAATGGTGATGGTCATCGAGGGCTCCTCCTCAGCGAAAACATAGGTGGATCGACTGCGCGCGTCGAGGCTCCAATCCACGCGCGCGAGGCGTTCATCCTTCGGGCCGATCGGGGAACGCGTTCCCTACGACGCGATGCTCCGCTCTCGCGCTTGCCGCGATCGATCGGGGCTCATGTGCGCGGCCTTCTCCCTCAGGGATGCACCCATCCCGTCGATTTTTCGCGACCCTGAGTGCGCGAACTGCAGCGGCTTCTCGCAGGATGCGCAAGGGCCGCCCTGCGACGTCTGGCTTCAGGGCTGTGAAGAACTCGACGCTCCCCGGGCAGATGCTCCTGAAGCGGGCGATGCCACTGGCCATCGAGGTCGCGAGAAGAACCTGGAAGAAGGCCAGTCCATCACCATGTCATCTTCAGCGGCGACTTCGATGGCCACGGGGACCTGCGCGAGGGCCTTCACGGTGTGGCGGTCGTCGGCTGTGAGTTCCCCGGCCTCCTCCAATGCCAAGGTGGCCAGGGCGCGGCCTTCCGGGTTGGGCCCCCGCAGGACGCCCCGGAGCAAGTCGTACCGCTTGGCCCGCTCCAACGTGGCCATTTCGTGGTCGCCCCAATGGCCGCCACGCCACACCTTGAGCCGCTCGAATGGAGACGTCAGTCGCTCGTAGGCAGCCGACAGCTCGGGAGGCGTGGGGTCCTGCTGGCTGCCCCGAGGGCCTTGGCCAGAGCTCTTGCCGCGCGCTCCTCCGCGTCGGGCCGTCCAAAGTGCACACGCCAGAAGGTCCAGTCACCTCGCCGCGTCAAGACAGAGAACCCGTTGCCGAGCGCTGCACCGATTGGAGCCTCGACGCTCGCATCGGCGCCACAGGTCATCCTCATTTCATAGGGCTCGCCCTCGTGCGAGACGCTCTGGACCTGGCACCAAGCCGAGTCGAAGCCGACCGTGGCGGACTCCACGTGAACGTCGAAGCCGAGGTCGAGGGAATCAAGGTGAACGCGGCCCTTCCTCACTACGGTGAGAGCCGACCCTAGCTGCCGAAGGCCAACGATGAGATTTTCGCCGCTGCCAGCGGGCGGGAGGAGGTGTCGCACGAGCCAGATGGCGCGGCACGCGTCCTCGGCGTCTGCTCGATTCCCGCCATCAGCCAGAACAACGTCGACTGGCTCGGCCGGCGCGCGAACGACGGCGGCCACCGGCCCGTCCCACGCCTCTCCGGAGCCGGCGTCCGGGACCTTCAATCCGGCCATTTGCCCTGCCGCCCAGAGCCACCAGGAGATAGGACGACCTGTGGCTCCCTCATTCTGCATCCCGTGGAGCACCTCCACGCGGCGGTCACGTCTTTGCGGCCGGAGGACGCACCGGGCGCCCAGAAAGACGCCGACGCCCAGCAGAACCACGGTCAACGCCGCAACGACCGGCCGGCGGCGCACCAGACTCACACGAAGCATTGTAAGCGACGTCGGTCGCGAAGTTCCGCGGCGCACGGCGTCCTGTTCGAATCGATCCGAGGTGGTCGACGGCGGCGTGCGGCATCGTGCGGCGAGGCACTTCTGTCAGTCTTCGTCGATCGCGAAGGAGGTCTGCGACGCGCATCATGGCCGGTTTTCTGAGAGGCGGAGCCGGACTTCTGCTCGGTCCTGCCCAACCCAACCCGTCGCGGCCGCGCTTCCGGGCTCGTCGGCACGCATCGTGGATAGCGGCTACCGATGAGCGAACCACCCGTCGACGCCGGGTCCGAGCCTGACACGGCGCGCACACGCGGGCGCGTGACGCGAGGCTCCAGCTCGCCCCCTCCGAGCCGTGGGCGCTCGGCGTCCTCGCACTCCTCGGGATCCTCGCGATCTTCTGGATCATCGTCCCGGTCGGCGTCGGCGTCTTGCTCGGGACCGTCTTCGCCTTCACTGCGTATCCCTATTACCGCGCGCTCGCCCGCCGGACCGGCAGGCCCACGCTTGCCGCGGCCCTCGTCACCGGTGCCGTGACGCTCGTCGTCACGGGGACGATCGCGGTCCTGGCGTACCTACTCGTCTTGAAGGGCATCGACGTGGTTGCCGCGGTACCCGCGTCGCTCGCGCCCGGCGGACCGGCCGAGCGCCTCGTCCACCAGATCGAGGCCCCCCTCGCCACCCTGGGCGTACACCCCGGGGCGATGACCGATCGTCTGAAGAGCGCAGCGGGCGACCTCGCGAGCGTCCTCGCGGCGCGCGCCGCCAAGGTCACGGGCGCGCTCCTCGAGTCCCTGCTCGCGCTCCTCTTCACGACCGCGACGATGTTCTTCGTCTCGCGGAACTGGGCCGAACTCGCCAGGCGCACCGTGCGCCTCATGCCCATCAACCCGCACCATACGCGCCGGCTCCTTCGCGAGGCGCAGCGGCTCGGTCGCACTGTGGTCATCGGCAACTTCGGGACCGCGCTCGCCCAGGGAGCCGTCGCGGGCGCCGGCTTCGCGATGGCCCGCGTGCCCGAGGCCGCGTTCCTGGGCGCCATGACCGCGGTGACGTCGCTCGTGCCCGTCGTGGGCACCCTCGTCGTGTGGGTCCCGACGGCCTTGTTCCTCTTCGCGAGCGATCGGTCGCGGGCGGGCGTCTTCGTGCTCGTCCGGGGCACGGTCGCGATCGTCGGCTTGTGCGACTACGTCGTGCGCCCGAGGCTCGTCGGGAGCGGCGACCTCGAGAACGACGGTGTCACGAACGCCCCGGCTGCGGCGATCCTCCGCGGCCGCTCTCTGAAGAAGGGCGTCGAGGTCGAGGGAGGGGCGGGACGGGCTAGCCATCTCTCCACGCCGGCGCCTTGCTCCTTGGCTGTCTCCGCCGAGCGTGGCAACATCCGGCCATCCTCGCGGGGTAGCCGTTGCGGGGGGTCGGACCGCGGTCAGCGCCGATCCCCGGTGAGTGGTCCGAGCGCAGCCCGCTTGGTTCAAGCGAGACAAGCCGTCGGCCGGGAGGCAAATGTCGTCACACCCCGCAGTCGCGCCCAAAGTTTTCCTGTCGTATTCGGAGACCAAATGCGTCGACAAGGCCTTGACGGCCAAGCTCATTCGCGAGGTGACGGCGACGATCAGGGATGCCAGATTCGAAGTCTCCGATCCGATGACGAGCGTTCGAGTCGACGATGCGGGCGTGCGCGAGAAGGTGGAGCGGGCGCTCGGCGAGGCCCACGCCATGCTGGCGGACTGCTCGACGTGCGCCCCGAACGTCATGTTCGAAGTGGGTTACGCCCGCGCGCGAGCACTGCCGACCATCATTCTGGTCAACAAGGCAAGCCTGTCGGACGAGGGACTGCAAGACTACTTCCGGTTCATCGGAATCACGCCGGGCCGGCCGCTCCCCGCCGACCTTGGCGACGTGGAATACGAGGAATATCCAAGCACCCTCGACGCGTCGGGGGAGTGGAATGCGTTTCGCGAGCGCTTGCGCAAGAAGCTCCAGGCAGTGCATACCGCGCTCTCGCCGGCTCGCGCGCTCCTGTTCGAAACGATGCGTGGCATCTCGCGAGAGCTGTCGAACGTGGACGATGCCCGCCTCGGCGACAGCGTGCTCCTTCAGTTCGTGAGCGGATGGTTCGTTCAAGTGCTCGACGACCTCCGCGGAGGCGGGTATCGCGCGCTCGAGGTGGACGCGCGTTACTACCAGCGGTGTCTCGCCCTCTGGCGACGCTGGAGCGGAGGGAAGGGGGGACGGGCGATCGCGGACATGTCCGACGATGTCGAGGCGTTCTGGAACGACGCGCCGGATCCCAGCGAAACCGGGCTGACCGAGCGGCTCTTCTTGCTCGACTGGAAGACATTCTTCGACAACGGCGACCTGTCGAAGATGTGCAGCATGCTGACGAAGCAACGAGACATCTACCACGTTCGTGTCGGACACGTCCCCGACGAACGCGCGGCGCCGCATCCCCTCGGCGAGCTCGGCGTCGGCTGGGACATCCTGCTCGTGGAGCCGGACGTGGTGGGCGGATACACGTACAAGAACGAGCGTCTCCTATTTCACGTCACGAGGAGCGAGTACAAGGCCGAGCTGGCCGATACCTTCTACGCGTCCATCCGCGAGGGCACCGTCGAGTTCCGCGAGAACATGACGGCGGCCGACCTTCGCAGCGAATGGCTGGCCCTCCACGGCATCGGTCAGTGGGACGAGCAATGGAGCGACGTGAACGATCGCAGTCACGACTACTTCGATCACTACGACAAGCACATTCGCTGCTGGATCCCCGAGTACACTCAGCTCATCGAGGCCACGTCGGCCGAGGTGCAACGCGCGACTTCGGAGATTCTGGGTGCCGGCACCAGCCCCTGCGACGTTCTGGAGATCGGGAACGGGACCGGGGCGTTGACCGAGCGCCTTCTCGACTGGTTCGAGCACCTGAACCGGCCGCTCCACGCGCGACGACTCATAGGCAGCTACCATGCGGTGGACTCGTCGCGCCGCATGCAGGAGATGATCGCGAAGAAGTTCCAGGGCCGGTGGCCGAACATTTCACGACACTTTCGCTGGGGCAGGGCGTTCGAGGCGATGCCGCCCGAGCTCGCGAGGGAGAAATTTCACATCGTCTGCGGATCCCTGGTTCTCCATGACGTCATCGGAGACAGCGATCAGCTCGGACAATTCACCAGGTTTGCGGAAGAGTGCAGCAAGATTCTTCATCCAGGGGGATGGGCCGTCTTCTCGGATGCGTTCTGCGGGTCCGACAGGATCGACCGGAGCGTGGAGCTCGAGTTCTGGAAGAGAACGATGCGCCAGTATGGTCTCACCGAGGACCACATCGGGCGTTTCTTCGACCACAACAAAGAGATGACGACCGCGCTGGGCGTGGATCGAATGGGCTCCATCGCCAAGGCCTCTGGATTCTCGGAAGTCCGCCTCGATCCTCCGACCCGTCCGCACTCTCCATTTCGGGTTCTCGTCCTTCGTAAGTAAACCGGGGTCGAGGCCTCTGGCCCGAGTTGCTCCATGATGCGGCCGACTCGGGCTAGCAAGCCCGATGGCTACCGTCTCGGCTCATACCGCATCGCCACCGCCCCCGAGCCGAACTCCAGCCGGCTCACGAGCTTCAAGTCGATGCGCTTCGATAGCCCCGCGAACAACGTCGGCCCATGGCCCGCCAGCCTGGGCTGCACCACGAACTCGTACTCATCGATCAATCCCAGCTCCGCCAACGCCAGCGGGAGCTTCACGCCTCCCACGAGCAGTCCCTTACCCGACTCCCGCTTGAGCTGCTGAACGGCCTTCCCTAGATCCCCGCGCACGAGCTCCGCGTTCCAATCGACCCGGTCCAGGGTGCTCGACACGACGTACTTCTTTGCCGCGTCGATCGTCCGGGCGAAGGGCTCCATCCAATCAGGCCTGGCTCCCGTCCGCGCCGGCCCCCGCCACGCTGCCTCCATCATTTCGTAAGTCACCCGGCCAAAGAGGATGGCATCGGCCTGATCGAGGTTCTCGGCCGCGTGACGATGCAAGTCTTCGTCCGCGAGCATCGCACGATGATCGCAGCAGCCGTCCAACGTGACGTTGATGGAATACCGAAGGGGTCGCATTGCGTAAGAGTACCCAAGGTTTCCGCTCAACACGATCGCTCGCTTGTTGCCCGGGGTCACGAGGGTCCCCAGAAGACGCGTCTACGTTCGCGAGGTCGGCCTGGTCATGCGACCCGCGCCGTCGTCGGCCGCTTTGTCGCGAAGCTTGACGAGCGCCTCCTGCGTCGCCGCGTCGCGCAGCGGCTTCTCCAGAACCTCCAGCATGCGCTCCGAGCGAAGTTGAGCCTTGGCCGCAAGCCAATCCCTCACATCGTCACCGATCGGGCGACCGCGTGCCTCCCACAACCGGGCTGGTGACCATGTCCAAGAAGAGCGACGCCCAAAAGGCGTGCCCCGACCTCTGCGCCGACCCGAACGGCGTCAGCCTGTGGAGCGACGCGAAAAGCGCCGGCAATGTTTCCACCGCGGCGTTCATCGTAGGCGGAGTCGCGCGGCTCTTCCGGGTTTCGGGTGGCTTCGGACAGGCGACCATCGAGGGCTGGCAGCTGGGTTGGCGGCAGGGGGATTCGGGGCTAGCGATGGTGGATGCGAGACACCGAGCTGTACCGGGCCAT
>CALFNG010000039.1 GCA_937902985.1 uncultured Myxococcales bacterium | reverse complement strand
GGCAGGGGCAGGGATCGTTCGGGCGCGCCTTTCTTCCCATGGCTCAACCTCTAAGGCCTCCGGCCTCGCGCCGGCAACGGTATGATCATACTTTGGAGCATACTGGAGGCACCGTGGCGACAACCGAGCGAGTGACCGTCACCCTGCCTGTGGAGCTGGTCGAAAGCATCGACCGCTTCGAGCGCAACCGCAGCCGCTTCATCACAGAAGCTGTGGAGCGCGAGCTCGATCGCCGCCGCCGTGACGGGCTCCTCCGCTCGCTCAAGAATCCCCACCAGGAGGCCGCGGACCTGGCCGAGACAGGCCTGGCCGATTGGGGCGCGAGCCTTCCTGAGGGCGATGAGGGGCTCGTCGATGTCAACGGCGGCAAGCCCGTGCGCTGGGTCGAAGGCCAGGGCTGGGTGGAGGAGTCGGCGTGAACGTCGATCGCGGCACCGTCGTCCTCGTCGAGAGCTGGGCCCCACCGTGAGCGATCCCGTGGTAATCGCGGATCAGCGGTTCCCGCTGATCGCCGTCGTGCCCGTCACGGGACCCCGGGCGAGGGCTCGCTTTACCCGGAGCTTTCCCCCGGCAAGAGCGGGCTCACCAAGACCGAGGCGACAGCGTCACCGCGCGTCCGGCGAGCGGCCCGCACGACCCAGAGCGCCGGCGTCGCGGCTAGTCCGCCCTGCGGAGTTCCCGTTCCGTGACGGGATCGCGGAAACTGACGCCCCCGAGGGGACGGAGCCGTTCCTCCGTGACACCGGTGAGGAGCTGGATGACCTGCTGCACGATCCCGCCGTGGACGGCTTCATAGTCCGCGCGTGTCTCGTGCGCGATGAACACTCGCGGGTGAGCATGCACCGCCGAACCGAGCGCCTCACGGAGCCTCTGGAGCGAGCGCGACTCCATGGCGTACGTCTCCCCGTCACGATTGACGCTGCGGTAGATAACGATCGGCTTCTGTCGAGCTCCAACGAGCGGCGCGCTCATGTCCCCAGTATGCGGTCATACGGTGGTGCCGCAACGCTCCCACCACTCGTATCCAAGATCGACCAGTTTGACCGACGCCGGCGAACCAAGCCCGAACTAAGGATCTCGGCCAGCACCGCGAGCCGCGCGCACGACTTCGACGCCGGCGAGGCGAGGTCCTCGCGAAGAGCCGACTGCGGCCGGCGGAGGCTGCCGCAAGGGGCGTTCAGCCCGTTTTGCGCACGTGGTCCGACGCTTGAAGGAGCGCACGTAGGGCTTGCTCGAGCTCGTCGTCGCTGCCGAACCGCTTCGCGATCTCGTCGTCGACAAAGACGGCGCGCTTCGCGCCCCGCCGCAGGCCTCGGCGATTGGGCTGAACCGCGAGCTCAAACCATTCGGGCCTCAGCTCCGGAATCTCAAGCTCATCGTCCTCGACGCTCGGCATAGAGTTCCTCCTCGCGCAGCGTAGCACGGCGGGCAGAAATGAGCCGGGTGCGCTCGGCTCGGATCGCGTGGACAACGACGAGCACGCGCGCGGCGCCGGAGAAGCCGGCGGCAATGAACCGAGACGGGTCGAGCGGGTCGACGTTCAGCAAGAAGTCGACGTCCTCGAACACAGTGGCGGCCTCAAGAAAGGTCACGCCGTGCTTCTTCTCGTTGACCGCCGCCTTGGCGTCGTCACATTCGAAGTCGCCGTGTACGACGGTGGCCACGGGCCGAAAGGTACCATGGGAGCCGGCCGCTTCTGCCCTCGCGTCACCACCTCGATGGCGATACAGGGGGAACTCCGACGAGGCCGCGGGCGGGCGGGAGCCCGTTCCGCAGCGGGCGGCCCGAGCCCAAGTGGCAGCGGCATCCCCGAGCGCCCCCGCCAACCGGAGGGCATCGTCATCTTGAGCGTGATCCCCGCGGCCGGCGTCGTGCTTCAGCCGGGGGGCGAGCCACCGGCGGGCATCCGAGCGTCAAACTGCCCAGAGCGACGCAAGGTCGAGCAGCTTGTCGGCGCGATCGGTCGCGGCGGTGCGAGGCGAAAGGACCTCGCAGACCCAGTCCGGCGGAAGCTCGAATGCGGCCGTCTCGATGGGGAGCCGCGGCATGCGCTCTCGACGCCATCCGGCCAGGTCCGAGACGAGCACGTGCCCGCCGCGCAAGTGGAGTTCGGGCTCGTCGAGAATCCACCAGCCGCCCGGTCCGCCGTTCCCCAGGTCGAAGGGACCGCCCAGTTTGATGCCGAGGCGGGACGTTGCCAGCGCATGCGGTGCGGCGGGTCGGAGTTGGGTGATCAGAACCCCGTGGATGATCTCCGCGACGAGCCCGTCGGGCACGGAGAGGAGATCGTCGTAGGTCGCGCGCCTCCCCGCCGGGTCGGACATGCGATCCAGTGTAGCCGACGCGGCATGGGGTGGTCCCCCGATCGCCTGGAGGCGCGGAACCCTCGGGGTCCTGGTCTCAGCGTTCAACGCTCCGGCTCATTCCTCTCGCTTCTCTGCCGCTCCAAGGCATCTTCGGGATGGCAATCGTCCGCAAGTGTATTACACTTGCTTCGTGTGCGATACGTCTGGGATCCCAAGAAGGAGCGCAGCAACCGGCAGAAGGCATGTCCTGGGAGGCGCGCATGCTCGTGACCGTTTTCATCGAGAGGACCGAGGACGAGGTTCGACTGATCAGCGCGCGGCTGGCAACCCCGACCCGAGCGGAGGCGTTATGAAGAAGGCGAGTGAACGAGCGAAGAGGACGAGGCACTCGGAGCCGTCGGAGGCATCGCTGAGAGAGATCCCTGAGGTGGACTTCACCAAGGCTCGCGTGCGCCGCAACCCCTACGCCGCCCGCATTGCCAAGGAAGGCATCACGGTGCAAGTCGGCAGGGGACGTCCCAAAAAACTGGCGGAGGTGGGCGGGACCTCTCCGCGCTCGGTGCGCTTTGCCGACGAGGTCTGGACGCTCCTCGAAGCGCGCGCCAGGAAACGGGGCATCACGCTCCACGCCGCCCTTCGCGAGGCCATCCTCGCCTGGATCGAGCGAGCCGCTTGAGGCGACTTGGCTCTAGCTGCGCCGAGACGCGAGGGGCTCCGCACTCGAGGCCTCCCTTGTGACGCCTTCGGAGAACACCGTCGCACAAGCGGTTCGCGGACGACGGTACGACGCGCTCCTCGCGCTTGCTGGCACCGCCCATGCCGATGCTCGAGACGTGTCCTCCGACAAATACGCGCATCTCGCCGTCGCGTACGCCGATGACGACGCGTGAGACGCGTCTTCGTCGACACCGCGCAACGTTGACGCCCGTCGCGCCGCGCGGCGCACGCACGCGCTGCGCCGAGAGATACATCTATGCGGCCTCGGGGCCCGCGAGGAAGTCGCTGTCACGGCGAGCACCGTCGCCGACCTGGTCGCTTCCCGACGCCAGCACCAGGGCGGTGCCGACAGGATTGGTTCCGTGGAAGAGCTCGATGCTTACCCCGCGCCTTAGCGCGTCGTTCGGCGCCTCCGGCGAGAGGAAGCCGACAAACGCCATGATCTGATCGGGCTGTTCCAGGTCGATCTCGACGACCGGATCCACGACGAGATCCCATTGGCCGTAAGGATTCTCCGCCGCGTCGCTGGGGAGCTTCGCCTGGGCGAGGAAACGACCCCTCGGGCGCTTCCCGACAGGACCGCTGAACCGGATCTCGGCAACTGTCTCTCGCTTCATCCGTTCTGCTCCGGTTCGTACCGTTGGAGCGCCTTCACCTCTCGGATGCCTGCAACGAGTTTCAGGGCATCCTCATCGGCGAAATACGCAGGTCCGATGCCATCCTGCCTCTGCTTGCCCTCCATGCCGCTTGGGCCAGGTCCCAGCCTGCCGCGGGTGCGCCAGTCCGCAAGCTCGCCCACGCTTACGACCCTGAAGAAGGACGGCGGCAATGCCACGCATCTCGACCGTACCAGGTCCGTGCGCCAGGACTGGGGAGAGCGGCGTTCATTCTCTCGCAGCGAACGGAT
>CALFNG010000038.1 GCA_937902985.1 uncultured Myxococcales bacterium | reverse complement strand
CCGCGCGTCCTCAAGAGCGCGGAGATGTACGTGTGGCTCGGCAACGGCGACGACCGTGGCGAATTCAGGCCGACCAAGCAGAACCTGCGGTTCATCGGGATCGCCGTCGACGTCGAGCGCGACCTGTCGATCTCGAGCGGCAAGAACGTCAACATCCGCGCGCTCGACTACACGACGCTCTTCCTGAACTGCAAGACCTTCCTGCCGAAGGGGATTCCTCTCTACACCGACACGCTCCAGCAGGCGTGGGAGAGGGTCTGCGACAACACCGGGTATTACGACCTCGAGAGCAAGGAAGTCGTCTCGACGGTCCAGAGGCTCAAGCCGAACCTCGACTTCGTGGGCGATGCCGAGGACCTGGCCACGTTGCTTCTCGGGAGCGCTGTCAGCCCGCGGCTCGCGAAGATCGGCAAACTGCTGGCACCGGGCGGCGGGTCCGCCTTCGCCGATATGTGGGCCGTCTGGCAAGCCGCCGTCGGGTCGCTCGGTCTCATCTCGTTCATTCGAGGCGACCGCTGCATCGTGACCACGGCGACCGACTTCTACACGGCCGACGACCCTCCGCGGATGGTCTTCGGCGAGAACGTCTTTGAAATCAAAGAGACCCGCGACGTGCACTCGGTGAGCGCGAAGAACGTCGGAATACGGGCGTTCGACCCGGTCTTCGGTCGCTCGCTCGAGGCGTTCTATCCGCCGATCCACGCGACCCCGAAGAAGAAGCGGATGGCGGCCAGCGCCCTCGGCTCGCCGGTCGCGGTCAAGTCGCAGGCTTACGAGATCTTCGACTGCCCCTTCGGAATCACCGACCAGGCCACACTCGACCGCTTCGCCCAGCGCGTCTGGGAGGAGCGCTCGCGCCAAGAGCTTCACGGGACGCTCAAGACGTCCGAGATGTTCGTCGACACGCTCGCGGCCGACACGTTCGACTTGCTCGGCCTGCAGTCTGGGGACCGCATCCGCGTCGAGATCGACCGGGCCGCGCTCACGATCATTCAGGCGCTGCCGACGTCCTTCGAGCGGCAGGGCGCACTCGAGGCGCGCGGCTACAGCGAATCGATGGCTCGGTTCATCACCAAGAACCTGGACTCACTCACCCGCATGACCCCCGAGTTTCAGGTGCACAACGTGATGACGTCGTTCGACGTGCAGGCAGGCCATTACGAGGTCACGATCGCGTACCTGAACCGCATCGACGTCTCGGGCTCGGCGCAGCCTGGAACGGGCGTCGCCACGCCGGCGCTGACGGGGCAAGCGCGATGAACCCCGAGACCCGAGAGCGCGACGTCATCCTCGTCGAGGGCGTCGTGCTGCGCGTGCTACGCGGCGATCTCCACGAGGTCGATTGTGCGGAGGGCTCGCTCGGTCGCAAGGTGCTCGCGCGCCGGAGCGGCCGGCTCAACATGCACCGGATCAAGATCGTCGAGGGGGATCGCGTGCGCGTCGAGATCTCACCCTACGATTTAGGGCGTGGACGGATCGTCAGGCGGCTGTGAGGCCGCGGTCGCCGCCCTATCTATCTCGACGCTTGCTGAGCAAGATGTCGAACCGCCTCTTCAACCTTCACCTGGCAGAGGGCTTGCTGCGCGGTCAACCGAAGGTTGAAGCTCTTATCGTAGCCGATGGCCGCGCCGATGCCGCCAAAGCAGAGGACACCAACGAGCGCGGTTGGCACACGGGCAAAATCGAGAGCGCCCGCGAGGGCCAGGCCGGCGATGCCCCCGACGAATGCGGCGATGATGGCGTACTGCGTGGCAATCGACTTCGCTCGGGCGTACAGCCGATCGGCGAACGTGTAGATGATGCCCGGATCGTACTGCGTCGTCATGGTGCCCCTCCGGCCCGATGGGACCAGCGGGCATGAGCAGGGTCAAGAGACGATCGCGCTATCCTCGGCTGCGACCCTTGGCGCTCGCATTGTGGCGTCGGTACCCCTCGGAAATGACGGCTCGCCGGATGTCATCCGGGTTGATCGACCCCGACCGTCCGACCTCACCCGAGGCTATGCGGTCGCCAAGGTCTGCAAGAGGACCGCGCGTCAGCGCGGCCGGCGCGGTCGCAGGGGCGCCGGTCTTTTTTTTCGACATCGGAGGAGCCTGCTGCCGCACTCGGCCTGTCGCAACAGGTTTCACACTCGAGCTCGGGAAAGAAATCGACGGCCGAAGGTTGACGACTACGCCAAGGTGCCATACAACAATGAGTGAAGAAGCAATGCCGAGCTCTCAACCCGCGACAACGATCAGACTCACGGACGAAGACAAGGGCATCCTCGACAAGCTGCGGAAGCTGACGGGCTTGACGAGCGCCACGGCGATCATTCGACTCGCCATCCGTGAGGCGCTCGCGTCTCGGGAGAGCAGACGCAAGAAGTGAACAGGCGGGGCCCGCCACCGTTCGAGCGGTCACGGACCCCTTATCGCACCAATCAGCAACCGACTGGAGACGACGATGAATTCTACCACGACAACGCGCGGTCTAGACAGCGCGCAGAAAGTCACAACCGAGACGCGGAAGACGGTCGACCAGCCGCGCCGTCTCTTCCCCGCGCGCCACCCAGTCGTACGCCGACGCCTCGCCGTGCTCGGCGAGCTGGTCATGTCCGAGGTCATCTCGGCGACGGCCGTGCGCATGCTGGAAGGCTTCATCCGGTGGCCGAACCTGCGCCAGAGCGACGCTGCCTGGCGAGGCCTCGCGATCGACTTCGAGGACATCGTCGAGCATGCGTCGAGGCTGGCGTCAACGCGCGCGGCCGCGGAAGGGGCGGTGCAGTGATGGCTGCTGCGGCGAAGAAGAAGCGCCCGGCGAAGCGCCCGAAGCGGCGAACTGCGGACGCTCCGCTATCGGCTGCGGAGTGGCTCTCGACGCCCGCGCCCCACCCGAGTCTGATGCACCACGCCTCCGAGATCGACGCTCGCGTCGCGGACATCCACGCCGCGGTCTTGCACCTCCGTTGCGAGTTTATGGCCGCGCCGGCGAAGGCCTACGCGCTCTTGGACGAGGCGATCGACGGGCTCCGGTGGCAGACCGCGAGCATGCGATTGGAGGGCCTCGGGCTCGTCGACGAGACCGGGGTACAATGAGCACCGACGAGACGGACACCGACCGCCCCCCGCCCGTCATCCCCGCCGGGGGCGCTGAGACTGCGGTCGCCGATGCCCTCCGGCAGGTGGCGATGGCGACGTCGAACCTCGCCGCAGTGGCGAACGCCGTGGCGCGGGCTCTCGACGCGACGACGACAGGATAGAGGCCGAAACTGCGATGAGCCCTCAATCGGGGCGCATCGTAGTACGGGCGTAGGGCGCCCGCTGACGAGGCCGTTCGCGTGATCTGCACCCCCCTACTTCTTTGCTTTACCAGCAGCGCTTCCCTCGAGCTCGTGGAGCAGCTTCTCGACCACGTCATCGGCGCTCATGGCCTGGCGACGCGCCGCGACAAACAGCTGTTCGAACAGGTCGGTGAGGTCTTTCAACGTGCTACCGGACGATCCTTCCAGCGTCAGCGACATGGCCGTGTAGACGTCGACCGTCTTGTCGCCGCTCGAGATCCGCACAAAGACCTGATCGCGGTCCGAGCCCCCCCCCACCGTTATCGATTCGTCGGCGAACGAAACAACGTACGCCGTGTCAGACGCGGTTTGCTCCCATCTGACCCTTCCGCTGAGGGTACCCTCAAGGAGGGCTTTCAAGAGGCGTACTGCGTTTCGCTCTGCCATCGGTCATGCCTTCAACTTGTTGAGGACGGAAACCAAGACTACCTGGACTCTGTCCGCTTGCTCAGCGAGCGTCTCGTTGAGGCGCGCTCGATTCGGGTTCACCTCGTCCCCACTGATGATGCGTTCGACCGTCGCTTGGAGAAGGGCGAACTGGCTCAGGGCGCCCTGAAGAGTAGTCCGTTCCGCCGGCGTAAGGTGCAAGTCGTATGTCTTGATCGCGACCACAAGGCGCCGCAGCTCAGCATACCGATCGGGCACGTCAGTCCAACTGGCCCGGCGTTGCAGGCGGCCGACCTCCTCCAAGACGGCGCCTGCCCGGCTGCAATCGCCGTACGTGAGGGTTCGAAACGTGACGTCGCGGAGCTTCTCCACGGCGTCCTTGGCCGCGGTCGCCGCGGTTCTCGCCTTTCTTGCCTCGCGAATCGTCACGATGAAGCCGCCGATGCTGACGACAAGCCCCGCGACGCTGGCACCGTCTCCCCATGACACGCTTGCGATGGTCGGTCAGCCGCAGAGCGGCCGCAAGAGGTGATCCAACGACGAAGCAACGGCGGATGAGAGAAGCCGCCCGAACGCGATAGCGAGAGGAGTGTAGTAGCCATGCCTCAAAAGAGAACCGGAACGATCGTGATGAAGCCCTCGGGCGCGTTCGCGCGCGTCTGGGTGAAGCTCCCCGACGGCACCGAAGAGCGCCGCTGGATGAACCTGCAGACGAAGGACCGCTCGACGGCGAAGCGAAAGCTGGCGCGCCTCGTCGCCATGATCGAGGCGGGGGAGCTCGTCGCAGACGCGGAGGCCAAGACGGCGAGCGCCGAGACGTACCGGTCCTTCACGACCGACCGCAACGACCGACGCGAGGCCGCGGGGGTCGTCATGGCCCGCGACGAGCAGAACAACCGCGTGCGGTACATCTACGCGACGATCGGAGACCTGACGCTCGTTCGCATCACCGACGACCACGTGCGCCAGGTGCTCGAGGCCGCGCAGGAGGCAGGGCTGGCGCACGGCACCATCGACAAGATCCGCGCGGTCATGAGTCGCGATCTCAAGAGGGCCAAGATCGAGAAGATCATCCTGGCCAACCCCGCCGAGGACGTGGAGCTCCCCGACGGCCTGAAGCGGGACAAGCGCCCGTTCGTGAGCCCGACCGACGCCGAGATCGTGCGCTTCCTCACAGCCCCGAAGGGCGACCTCGAGTTGAAGCTCCTCACGCTCGTCGCCAGGACGGAGGGCGGCATGCGCGGTGCCGAGCTCATTCGCTGGGACTGGATCATGCTCGACCTCGAGTCGTTCCTCTTCTGCACCATCGCACGCGCCAAGACGGGCGAGGTTCAGCGGCTCGAGATCCCCGAGATGCTCCGGCCCTTCCTCCGCGTCTGGTGGGAGCGGGCAGGGAAGCCCGTGGCCGGCCCCGTGTTCCCGGTCCGCCGGGGCCCGAGGGCAGGGAAGGACAAGAAGGGGCGGGGGACCTCCTTCGCCGGCCGGATGCGCCGCGACTTCTGGCGCGCAGGGGTGACCCGCCTGCCCCCCATCATCGGGAAGGACGGCAAGCCGGCGCCCAACCCCGCCGACCCGTTCTATTCAGACACCCCGGTGTCTCGACGGGTGAACTTCCACTCGATGCGGCGGGCGTACAACCGCGCGCTCGCCGGCGCGGGGGTGAACATGCAGACCGCCATGACACTGGCCAGCCATGCCGACCCCAAGGTCCACATGAACTACGTGCGCGAGCTCGACGCCGCCAGGCCGGTGCCCGCCGCTGCCTTGCCGACCATCGACCCAGGCCTTGCGCGGTTGCTGTCACCGGCGGTGACTTCTCGCCCTGGAAACGACTTGAGGAGTGAGGCCCAAGTGATTGATTTTCCAGGGGAGCGGGACACGAGGTTCGAACTCGTGACCTTCGGCTTGGGAAGCCGACGCT
>CALFNG010000037.1 GCA_937902985.1 uncultured Myxococcales bacterium | reverse complement strand
TACCTGAGCGTTCCACTCGTTACGCCAAAGTGGGGAGGAAAGTGGGGAGGGTCGAACAGCGAGTGGGGAGGGTCGCACCAACGCCGGTTGCCGGCGCGGCCCCCGACCAGAGCCAGCGTCGTCGGCCGTGCCAAGCTACGCCGCATGGCGAAGCTCGAACGGGACGGGGCGCACTTCCGGCTCGCGGTACACGTAGGCGCGCGAAGGCGCCCGGCTTTCGCACGAGCGACCAGATCACGTGCCGGTAGTCGATCCGATGCAGATTGCGGCCGACGAGCCGTTCGCACGCGAGCTGCACCGCGTTGCCGAAGTAGTCGTCGTTAAAGGGACGCTTGACCGCGACCCGCAACGATCTCCTCACCGCTTACGTCTCTTCGGGCGCTCGACCGTCTCGGGGTCTTGGAGCGAATGGGGGAACATGCCCACGTCGACGAGCTCCTCCATGGGCACCTTGGGAAACTCGTTGCGGGTGCGCTTCCCGGTCTTCGCGTCGAGCGTGACGAGTCGGACCGTACGACCGTCGGCGCTGACGGCGACCCCGGTTCGGCGCTCGACTGCGCCGCGCATCATCGGCGTCGACTTCTTCGCCCACTCCTCGCGGATTCGCTCGGCGACCCACGACCGGGTCACCGACGAGATCGTCTCGGGCGCGACCATCGCCGGTGCACCGGCTTCGTAGTTCGCTTGCTCCACCAGGACTCGAAACATCGAAGCGAGGGGCTCGGGGAACCGCACGCCCACGTGAAGCTGATCCTTTACGCGGGTGCCCTTCGCCTTCCGAGGTCTACCGATCTTCGCCATGGTCTCCGTGCCTTTCGTGATCCCACTGTAGATCACGAAACAAGACCGGGCAACCCGGGCACTCCCGGCAGTGTCAGAGCGCCCGGTTTTCCTTTGATGCCCGGCGCTCGGGCATGAAGAAGAAGATCGAGACGCCGAAGAACATCAGCGTCCAGATCCCCGCCGAGCTCCACACCGATCTCAAGATCGCCGCCGTTCGCCGCGGCCAGACTGTCGCGGAGTTCGTCGAGCGAGCGATCCATCTGTCGGTCCACCCGGCCGGTCCGGTCGTCGTCACGCAGATCCATGGCGGGCAGATCGGCGCCTTCGCCGCGCAGCTCACGAACCAAGGCGACATCGCGCAACAGGTTCAAGCCGCTCAAGTCCAAGGCCTACAGAACCAGTGGGCCCAGCAGCTCACGAACAGCGGTGCCGGGCAGTCCGGCAACATCTGGGGCGGGCAGATGCTCGGGGGCGCCAATGGCATCATCACAAGCGGCACCGCGCCCAAGCCCGAACTCGTCGAGGTGACCGACGAAGAGCTCTTTCAAGACTTCGGCATCGCGGACGACGACACGCACAAGTCGTGAGCGACCGTGCCCACGGCGGCCACAACGAGCCCGTCGAGGATCGGCTCCAAGTGGACGAAGATATTGTGAGCGGTCTCTGGTGATATGGGGATCGGGTTCTCGCGAACGACGCTCGCCTTGACGCCGTCGTTGCGGAGAAACTTCTCAAGGCTCAACGCGGGCTGCCGGTTCTCGCGCGGAAACTCGATGCCATAGAGTACGCGGACACGCATCGCGTGCGAGCCTACCCTCCCCGGCGACGCGCGAGCACGCCGGCGAGATGAAGAAGGCGGGCAAGACCATCCGTGAGATCGCGCGGGCGCTCAAGGTGCCGCGCTCAACGATCGGGCGCGCGTTGGCGTTGTGCAGGTCTTAGGTGTCCGGCGGACCAGAGCCCCGACTAGAGCCAGGCTTGCTGAGGACGCGGCCCGGTTGGGCGAGGAGCCCTTGCTGCATGCGACGAGGAGCACGACGCCAAGGGCGACCGCGAGGCGCATGCAGGCGGTCATATCAGAGCCGACGAGACGGACTAGCACGTCACCCCGGGCGGCGGATCGACGCTGCCTGTCCCGACCCGCCGGTGCGCTCGGAGCATGCCCTGCGTCGCGAACGACTCCAGCAGCTCAAAGACCCGGCGCGCTGTCGAAGAAGCGCTGACGGCCCGCCCGGGCGGCGGGGTCGTCGGCTCAGGGTGCGCGCGGACGCCGTGCCAGTGGTCAACCTTTCGGGTCCTTCCGGGATCTCCGTGGGCCACGATTGGCAGCTTGAACGCCTCCGCCTAGCCTGATCGCGTGCAAGACACGGAGCTGTACCGTCATCTTTTGGGGATCGAGAAGCCGTGGAGGGTTGTGCGCGTCGAACTCGCGGTGAAGGAGCAGCGCGTCAACGTGTTCGTGGAGCACAAGGCGGGCGAGGAATTCGGATGCCCGGAGTGCGACAAGAAGCTTGGGGTCTACGACCACGCCGAGGAGCGGACGTGGCGGCACCTCGACAGCTGCCAGTTCGCGACGATGCTTCGAGCGAGGATCCCTCGTGTCCAATGCCCTGAGCATGGTGTGCGGCAGGCTGGCGTGCCGTGGGCGGAGCCGCGTTCGCGCTTCACACTGCTGTTCGAGCGCTTCGCGATCGACGTGCTGCTCGAGACGGACGTTGCTGGCGCTGCGAAGGTTCTCGGCATCAGCTGGGACGAGGCGCACCACCTCATGCAACGCGCCGTGGCTCGCGGGCGCGCCCGTAAACCGCGTGGTCTCGCGCGACGAATTGGCGTCGACGAGAAGGCCATCGCCAAGCGACACAAGTATCTCACGATCGTGAGCAACCTCGAGAGGGGGACCGTGGAGTTTCTCGCCGAGGGACGCACGAAGGCGAGCTTCTTTTCCTACCTTGCTCCGTACACGCTGGCGGAGGTCAACGAGATCGAAGCCATCGCGATGGACATGTGGTCGCCGTTCTTCGAGACGGCGACGGCGTCGATTCCGTTCGCCGCGGACAAGATCGTCTTCGATCGCTACCACGTCGTGCAGCACATGAATCACGCGGTCGACCAGGTGCGCCGCGCAGAATCGAAGGCGCTGTGGGCGGGAGGCGACGCGACCCTGAAAGGCACTCGGTACTTGTGGCTCTACGGCAAGGAGAACGTACCGGACCACCGTGCCGAGCACTTCGAATCGCTCCGTGTGACCAACCTCAAGACGGCGCGTGCGTGGGCCCTCAAGGAGATGCTTCGAGACCTCTGGAATTGCCGCTCTCGCGAAGACGCTACTGCGTTCCACCGACAGTGGCATGCGTGGGCGTCCCGCGCACGGCTTCCAGCCGTTCACAAGGTCGCCAAGATGGTCAAAGGCCACCTGCACAACATCCTCACCTACTACGCGCACGGCATCACGAACGCCGTCAGCGAGGGGATCAACTCGGCTATTCAGACCATCAAGAAACGCGCCGGAGGATATCGAAACGTCGAAAACTTCAAGACCGCGATCTACTTCCACTGCGGCGGTCTCGACCTCTATCCGGGTCGCTCAAGTAGGTACTGAAGACCCACGCGATTCCCGGAAGAACCACCTTTCGTCCCGCCGCACTACGCCGCCCAATCCGCCGCGAGGCATTCCGTCTGCGTGCGGGCGGCCACGCCGCGCACCGCCTTCAGCCGGCCATGATAGTGTCCGGTTTGGGGCGCACGGCGGATGGCGGCGACCGAGCACGACGACGACTTGACCCAGTTGCTCGACCCGCTCGTCGTGCGGGCACGCCAGCGCGTCGGTCAAGTCCTTCGCGAGAAGTGGCGGCTGGACGCACTGCTCGGTGTCGGCGGGATGGGGGCCGTGTACGCGGCCACGCACCGGAACGGAAGCCGCGTCGCCATCAAGATGCTGCACCAAGAGCTGTCGATCAACCAGGAGGTCCGCACCCGGTTCCTCCGTGAGGGCTACGTCGCGAACGCGGTGGGTCACGAGGGCGCCGTCCGGGTCGCCGACGACGACGTCGCGCAAGACGGCTCGGCGTTCCTCGTCATGGAGCTGCTCGACGGCGAGACGCTGGAGGACCGGCGCGTCCGGTTTGGCGGGCGGCTCTCCGAGGATGAGGTGCTCTCGCTCACGGACCAACTCCTTGACGTGCTCATCGCCGCCCACGCGCGCGGCATCGTGCACCGAGACCTCAAGCCCGAGAACGTGTTCGTCACGCGCGCCGGTGTGGTCAAAGTGCTGGACTTCGGAATCGCGCGGCTCCGCGAGGTGTCGAGCGCGAGCACGGCCACACGCAGCGGCGCCAGCATGGGGACGCCGAGCTACATGCCGCCCGAGCAGGCGCGCGGCCGGTGGGATGAGGTCGACGCTCGGAGCGACCTTTGGGCCGTGGGCGCAACGATGTTCAACCTCCTCACCGGGAAGCTCGTACACGACGGCCACACTGCGAACGAAGTGCTACTCGAAGCGATGACCAAGCCGGCACCGCCCGTCGCCGAAGTCGCGCCGAAGGCGACGCCCGCTGTCGCCCGGCTCGTGGACAAGGCGCTGGCGTTCGAGCGGGAGAAGCGTTGGCTCGACGCGGGCCGCATGCAGGAGGCCCTGCGGCACGCGTACGTCGATCGATACGGGGCGCAGATTTCGACGGCGCCGAAGCTGACGGTGCCACCAGAGGTGCCGAACAAGACGCTCCCCAATGCCGAGGGGGCAACGGTCCAGCGCCTTCCGACGACGGCGGAGCCCGTGGCTGGCTCGCGAGCAACAACGACGGTCGGTCGCCTTCGTCTCTCTCGCACTGCGCTCGTGGTCCTTGCCGTTGGCGGACTGACGGCGATCAGCGTGATGGTGGGCGGTGTCGCGCTGCTCGGTAGTGCCAGCAGGGGCGGCGCCCGGCCTGTCGTCGGAGCCGGCTCCTCGGGGGCATCGCCAACGGCTTCGGTCAGTTCGCCACCGTCTGCTGCGAACCAATCGCCTGCGACGCCGGCCCCGCCCGAGATGGCGGCCACCGATCTGCCAAACGCGGCGGCGAGTGCCGCACCGACCCCGCCCAAGCCCGTCCCGGTCGCGCGGCCTACGCCGGCAGCGGCTCCCTCGCCTACGCCGCAACCTCCGGCGGCACCTGCGAAACCGGACTGCTCGCCGCCGTACACCATCGACTGTCGGGTAAGGGGCTGGCGCGGTGCCGAGCGTCTTCCTCGGTCCGTTTCCAGT
>CALFNG010000036.1 GCA_937902985.1 uncultured Myxococcales bacterium | reverse complement strand
CTGCTCGGCCGCGCGCCCTTGAGGTAGGCGGCGATCGCCTCGCCGACGGCATCGGAGATTGGATACGAGGTCGAGTTCCCGGCCTTCCGCGCAGAAACCCGCAGCCTTCCTTGGCGCCAATCGATGTCATCGAGCGCCAACCGCGCGACCTCGCCGGCACGAAGGCCGTACGAGACCAGGAGAAGCAGGATCGCGTAATCGCGCTTGCCGAGCGCGCTGCGACGATCGACGGTCGCCAGGACACGGCTGACGTCGGCCCAGGCGATCGACCGCGGCAGTCCGGCGTCTCGATAGATGAGCGGCCCCTCCACGGTGCGGCTGATGTCCATGTCGATCACGCCCTCGCGATGCATGAACCGAAGCAGCGTCCGCAGAGTCGTGACGAGGCTCAGCATGCTGGCGGGCGCAAGGGTCTTCGCGCTCTCGGTCACGAAGGCCGTGAGGACGAGAGGAGTGACGTCGCCCAAGTGAGCAAACCGGATCCTTGCGAGGTACCGCTCGAACGACCGGAGATAGTGGGCGTAGTGACGCAGCGACTCCGAACTCAGCCCCCGCTCATCGCGAAGGAAGGGGAAGAACCCGGGCACCTCGCGCAGCAGCGGCAGCGGCACGCTCGGGCGTCGCGCGCCGACGAACCCGGACACCGTGAGCCGGAGCATCTGCTCCACCGGGATCCTGGTGGCGTGGCAGATCCTGCGCAGCTTGATCTTGCTCGCGTGGCCGCGGTGACCGCCGCCAGGTACTCCTTGCGCCGCTCCTCGACCTCACGGCGCAAGGTGGCGAGGGCGGTCGCGTCACTCATGGCGGCCGCGCAAGAATAGCGCGGAGCGCGTTCTACTTCCTCTTGCGGCTCTTCCTCGCCGCCGCCGCGGCCTTGTCGATGTCCGGTGAACCCGCCGTGCTCTTCGGACGAGCCCCCGCGAGCTACGTGACGGGTGGGATCGCCCTGATGTCCAGCCAGAACGTGTGAAGCACTGCGTCCATCGCGGCCAGCAGGTGACGCGTGGTCTCGAGGACGGGCTGGACGAATGACGTGGCCTTCTCGTTCAAGCCGTCGCCATCCACGACCTCGGGCCACGGAAAGAGGAACGAGTACCGCGTGAACTCGCGGTACGACGTCCCGAACTGCGCCGCGTCGTTGACGATGATCTCCCCGGACATCCCGCGGTGCGTGCGAAGTCCCCGCACGGCGTACGACTCGGTGCCCGCTTCAGGGTTCGCGTCCTCCGGCCGAACGTGAGCGCCAAGGCTGTTGCGAACAGGCTCCAGGATCTTCTCGATCGAGTTCAGCTTCTTGATGAGCTCGAGGAAGCTCCTGTAGAGCGGTCGCCGGTGGAAGTGCTGGAGCGCCTGTCTCTTGAGGGTCCTACCGATCTCGGCGTCGAAGAGATGCTTGGCCTCCAAGACGCTGACGGACAGGCGCCGCAAGAAGTACGCAAACCGCCACAGCGCGTCGGGGTCCCCGTCGGCCACCAGGTCTCCGACCGCGATGCGTGAGTTGTCGCACTCGTAGTCGAGGTCGTCGCGAATGATCGCCAGGCGCCACATCGCGGGGCTCCGTGGATTCTCAGGGGGAAACAGCTGCGCGAGGACGCGGCGGTGACGCCTGAGCGTGAGCTCTACGTTCCACTGCTTCGCGAGAGCATCTCTGTCGAGCTTCATGGTCGGCTCCGAACCGTAGGCGCTCCTGCGACGCGAGACCATCGCGCCCCGGCAACTGTCGCGACAGTTGACAAGATCACATAGATATTGACGACATTCAACAAGTCCGCTACGGCAGAGTCATGGCTCGCACCGGACGGCCCGTCGCCGACACATCGCAGATCACGGTTCGCGTTCCGAACGCGGTCCTTCGGCGCGCGACCGCGCTCGTCGAGCTCCTCTCCGGGAAGGGCTACGCGTCGGGTCGCGCGAGCGTCTTCCGTGCCGCCATCCTCCACGGCCTTGACGCACTCGAGGCCGAGCACGGTATCGCTACGAAGCCGAAGAGAAATCGTTCGAACGATCCACGTCGTGCGCACAAGTGACGAGGCCACAATGCCGAAGGAAGCAACCGGAGAACTGCGACACCTGGCCGACGGCTTCGCCGCTCGGGTGACCATCGAGGGCCGGGACCGGCGCGACTTCATCCTGACGACGTGCGTGAACGAGGACGACGCGCTCGTGCGCTGCAAGGCGCTCGCGAGCATCGCCGCGAGGCTACGGAGGGCTGGGCACGCCGGGGAGATCGAGCAGCTCCTCGAGATGGGCGCCAAGGCTCGCGCAGGACGCCCCTGGGAAGCCGTCTGCGTCGCGGTCGACACCCTCTGCGCGGGACAGGCGCGCGAGAAGAGTGCGTGCCCGACGTTCGGCGCGTTCGCGAAGGAGTGGACCGACGGAGACCTCGCGAAGAAGTACCCCGACCACGTCCGAGAGAAGCGATCGGCGACGCGCGACGAGGAGTTGCTGCGTTTGCATGTGCTCCCGCACGTGACCGACGTCCGGCTTGACGACTTCGCGCTCCATCACGCCGAGGTCGTGATGGCGAACCTGTCGCCAAAACTCTCCGCGGGTACCCGTCGCCACGTCGCCCAGGTGATGTCGCGGCTGATGAACCTCGCCGTCTACCCAGGCAAGTGGGTGAAGACGACCCCGATCCCTCGCGGATGGCTGCCGAGGCCCGGGGACGAGAAGGCGAAGGAGTGCCTGTACCCGGACGAGGAACGCGCTCTGATCACTTGCGTCGACGTCTCGCTGCTGCGCCGGATGGCCTACGGGTTCCTCACGCGGGAGGGCATGCGGACCGACGAGCTCGCGCGGCTCACCTGGGCAGACGTCGACCTGGTCCACAACCGCGTCGATCTCGACGAGAACAAGACGGACAAGCCTCGCGCGTGGGACATGCGTCCCGACGTCCTCGAGGCTCTCGCGATTTGGCGCAAGCACTTCCGCCCCAACGCGAAGGCGACTGACCGCGTCTTCGTCGACGACGAGGGCGTGGGCCTGAACGTCGACCACCTCGCGGCGCAGCTCCGCGACGACCTGAAGGTGCACGCTGAGGTCGACCGGCCGAAGCTCTTCGCCGGGTCGAAGAACCGGCTCCGGATGCGTGCCCACGATCTTCGGGCCACCTTCATCACCGTCTCGCTGGCGAGCGGCCGCACCTGGGAGTGGTGCCAGCAGCGCACCGGTCACGGCGACTCCATGAAGCAGAAGTACAGGCGCACCGCGGCGACGTGGATCGCGCAGCAGCAGGGCGACCTGGCGCCCATGCACATGACCATCCCCGAGCTCGCGGTGCACCGGTCGATTGCCCCACGATTGCCCCACGGCGGTGGATCGCCTGTTGCGCAGCCATTGCCCAAGTCTATGAAAGTGCACGGGACGGGAGTTGAACCCGTACGCCTTGCGGCGGCGGAACCTAAATCCGCTGCGTCTGCCAGTTTCGCCACCCGTGCGGTGAATCCATGGGGAATTCGTGGGGAAATCCTAACCGGAGGTTCAGTGGACGCAAGCTCCGGGATCGCCGCTTAGAGAGGCCCGAGCTCCCCCAGGTTCCAGGTGCGCGCTTTGCGCCGGTAGCGCTCGATCATCGAGTGCCCGTCGTGGCCGGTGCGGTCGGAGACCCAGGTCTCGGTCTTGCCCGTCGCCAGGGCGATCGTGACGAACGTCGCGCGCAGGTCGTGGGCGCGGAAGCGCTGACGCGTGTCGGAGCCCTCGAAGAGCTGGGCGCGCTCGACGCCGACGCGGCGAAAGTCGTTGCGGATCTGCTCGGCGAGATGCTCCACGTTGAGCGGCACGCCGTTCTCGGCGAACACGGGGTCGGTGGGCTCGGTATGGGGCCGGCTCCGCTCCTTCCAGCGCGTGAGAGCCTCCGCGACATCGGGCCGCAAGTCCCAGTCCCGGGGATCGTCGGTCTTGTCCTTCTCGAGATTGACGCGTCCGTGCTTCAAGTCCACGTCGCGCCAGCGAAGGCGGGCCATCTCCTCGGTCCGCATCCCCTCGCGCGCCAGAAAGCCGTAAGCGAGACGGCGCAGCAGCGGCACGTCGGGCAGCGGGCCTGCCTTGCCTTGCTCCACCGACGTGCCCCCGAGCAGCAGGGCGTCCTCGCCTGGGTAGAGGCACTCCTTGGCTTTCCGCGGGGGCAGGGAAGGGAGCCAGCCCTTCGGGATCGGGCTCGCGCGGCGCCACTTGCCCGGGTACACGGCGAGGTGCAGGAGGCGCGAGATGACCTGCGCGACATGCCGGCGACTCGCCGCGGCCAGAGGGCGCTTCGCTCGCGCGCTCGTGTCCGGCAGGTTCGCCATCACGCGCTCGGCGTCGTGGAGGTCGAATTCGTCGAGCCGGACGTCGTGCACGTGGGGCAGGACGTAGAGCCGGAGCAGTTGCTCGTCTCGGTTGGCCGACCGCTTCTGGCGAACGTGGTCGGGAAAGCGTCGCGCAAGCTCCCCGCTCGTCCAGTCCCGAGCGAACGCGCCGAACGTAGGCACCTCGGCGCTCGGGGTCGCGGCGCCGCTGCAGATCATCTCGATCGCGTCGACCACGGCTTGCCAGGGACGGCCGGGGCGGGCCGCCGCGGCGCCGCTTCACGATCTTGTCCTCGTGGCCGGCCTCTCGAAGGCGCAGCGTCATTCGCGCAAGCTCGGCCGTGCGCGCCTCCGCCTGCTCCTGGGTCAAGCAAGCCGCGAGCAAAAACTCGCGCCGCCGGCGGCCCGCGACGGTGACGCGGGCGGCGAAGCCCTCTGTGAGACGCCGCAGTTCACCTTTCGCGGAGCGGGGCATCGGTCCTCCTTGTATGCCAGGGGTCCTCGGCGTCCGCCACGGCGCACGGGCGGTTCATCGTCCCGCGCTCCGGCGCATGCCGACGGACGCGAGCACCGCGTCCACGTGGGTAGGGGTCAAGGTGTCGTCGTTCGTGGTCGACCTTGTGTCGTCATCGCCGCCCGTCGACAGGGCTCGGAGCGCTCCTTCGGCGACGTCCAGAGGAATCAACACCGTTCGGCCGACGCGAACGACGTCGCCCGCGCACTTGGGCACGAGCACCTCGAGAAACTTGCGAGGGCTAAGCCCCATACGAGACGCCATTCTCGGAGCGACTTCCGGTCATCCCATCCGTGTCTCTCTCGGCGACAGCGAGTATCCCAACGTTTTCGCGGCGAGGGGTACCTGCGCACGTACGATGCCCTGTTCATCGCGTACGTCACTAAGGATTTCGGTCCGCTGCACGCCGATCTGAACCTGGGCGAAAACGTCTGGCGTCTCGAGGGCGACCCGCGTCCACAGCACTGGGTCGCCCTGGCGCTCTCCATGAACCTGCCGCCGCCCTTCGGCGTGATGGCGGAGGGGTACTACTTCACCAACGCGTTCCCCGTCGCGACGCGCGATGGTGGGTTCCTCTTCGCGATCGATCATAGCCCCGAGCCTTGGCTCGTCTTCGATTGCGGCGGCGACGTCGGTTTCTTCCCGTCGACGCGCGCGTACAGCCTCTTCATCGGCATGACGATCGTGCCGGTTCTGCTCTGGCGCGATCCGAACCGACTCCCGCCCGCTGCTGGCGCTTCCGATTGAGTTCGAGCCCGCGACCCTTCGTAGTTTGAGCGTACAAAGCGGATTGAGCGTTCGGTGGCGCAGTCGTAGGGGCGGCCGGCGTAATCACCGCCGCGTTCCTCGGCGACCAGCGTTTGCCAGGTGCAAGGACATTCCGCTTCGCTGGCGCCGGGCCGTCGCCCTCGCGATCTACGCGTACACCCGTGACCGGGAGGTACGCGTGCTGCGCTGGGCGACGTCGACCACGGGACGTGACCCGCGCCTTCAACCGGAGGGACCTGGCGCCTTCGCGCCTTGGCGGATCTCCCGTCTCTTGCAGGAAGGGCTTGGCCGGTCCGCACGTCAAGAAACGCGGGCGAGGCCACGTAACGCCCGGACCACGCCTTTGGCGTCCCCTGTTCGAGAAGGCCGACCAAGTTGAGCGGAGCAGCGTTGTGATGGCGCCGGCGCGACTGCCCTCGTCGATGCACAGCGACGCCCGCGCTTCCCTGCCGAGCCTTCGATGACGCGACATTCAACGCCGCGGCGTCACCCGCGTCGATCACCGCCGCCTCCCCGGTGTCGACCGGAGGGACGCAGCTCGCTCCGACGAGCCGGTGGCTCCATGGCGGCGATCGACAGTACCCCGCCCCATCCCCCGATCCGACGAACGCTCCGCTGACCGGGCATGCGCGACTCTGGCTCCCTGTCCCCCAGCACTCATGCCCCGAGCTCATCGAAGGTGGTCTTCGCCAGTTCGTCGATCGCGTTCATGAGCGCCCGGGTGCCGAGGTTCGGCTGCTCGTCGTGGCGCAGGTTGCGCGGGGGGCGGGGGTTGTCCGGCATGATTCCTCACCCACCGGTCAGTGGTCGAAGGTGAGGTCAAAGAGGGCGTGGCGCGGACCGACGAGCTCCTCTTCGTTCTGGTCACCGGCGATGCCCTGCACCTCGTCGACATCGGCACCCACAAGTCATTCGGCGACGTGCGGCTCGCCGAGATCATGCACCGGAACTTCCCCGCAGCGACCGCAGCGACGCCTTTCGTGGCGATCGGCTCCGCGTCCCGCGACCCTGGCCCTCCGCTAACCGCGAAGGAACGGCTCGACGCGCGGGAGTCGGGCGTGCAAGCGCCGGTCATCATAGACGGTCAGGCCTTCTTCCCCCTCGGAGGGATCGCCACCTCCGGCGACAACGTCCGCGCGGTCTCCGCGGGCGACAACCTCCATGGCCACGAGTTTCTGAGCACCACCGCGTGCGAACCTTTGCCCCCACGATGCCGGACCTCCCGGTCGCGTTCATCTATTTTCGACCCACTACACTGGCGTGTGTCCCGTTCAACTCGAACCCGCGCATACTTCGGAGCGGCATTCTCATCATGCCGGATTCGCCAACCGCGCTCATGCAGGTGATGCGCCTCGTGAGCGAGGCCAAGCTCGCTGAGCGCCGAGTCCTCACCTCCGTGGAGGCGCAGATGCAATGGCTCGGCGAGGTCACGACTCCGAAGGAGCAAGCGCGGCTCGGCACATTCCTGGCTCGCTCGAAGAGTTAGCGGCGCGCGTGGCTGCCCTGCTCGCTGGCTCGAGTGGCTCGATCTGCCCCGGGCGGCCACCCACCGGCACATCCTCGCTCTAGAAAGGTCCGAGCGCCCTCGACCGGGCTTGCGATGCAGGGGCACGCGATCAACTCTTTGGCGTTCGGGATTCGTCCATAGGGGGGTCGATTGTCCGCTGACTCGAGACAAGAAAACGGCGCGAGCAGGTTCTCGCCGGACTGTGGGCATGCGAGTACGTCGCGCATCCGCGCCGACAGGCTCGTGGGGAAGCCGCTCCGGGTATTGCTCGTAGAAGACTCGGACGATGACGAGATCCTGATCGTGCACGAACTGCGGCGCGGCGGATACGAGCCGGTCGTGACGCGAACGCAGTCTTCGCGCGAGTTCATTGCCGCCCTCGAGGAGGGATCTCCCGACGTCATCATCTCGGACCATGCCATCCCCGGATACGGCGGCCTCACGGCGCTCGCCGACCTGAAGGCGTCGGGCAGGGACATCCCCTTCATTCTCGTGTCGGGGACGGTTGGCGAGAACGTCGCCGTCGAGGCGATGCGGGCGGGAGCGCAGGACTACGTCTTGAAGGGAGACCTCACACGCCTCCCGGTCGCGGTCGAGCGCGAGGTGCTCGATTGCCAGGTCAGAGCCGAGCAGGCGCGAATTCGCGAACGACTCTTGATCTCCGAGCGCATGGTGTCGATCGGAACGCTCGCGGCGGGCGTAGCGCATGAGATCAACAACCCGCTCGCGGTCGCGATGATCAACCTGGAGTGCGTTCTCGAAGCCCTGGTGCCCAAGCCGGGCGCGGTCGTCTCCAGCGACGTGGCCGTGGTCGCAGAGCCGCTGCGGGACATCGACGAAGCCCTCAAACGAATCCGCGACATCGTGCGCGACGTGAAGCTCTTTTCGAGACCGCAAGAGAGCAAGTCCAGCGCCGTCGACGTGCGTTCGGTCATCGACTCCTCCGTCCGCATGGCGTGGAGCGAGATTCGACATCGCGTTCGCGTGGTCAGGGAGTTCGGCGCCGTGCCGCTCGTGACTGCGAACGAATCCCGCCTCGGTCAGGTCATCTTGAACATGATTGTGAACGCGGCGCAGGCTCTGATTCTGACCGAGGGACGGGCAGACGACAGCACGCTCCGGCTCATCACCCGCACGGCGGAAGACGGGCGCGCGGTCATCGAAGTGGCCGATACCGGATGCGGCATCTCCAAGGAGAACCTCGAACGCATCTTCGAACCCTTCTTCACGACGAAGCCGGTTGGCGTGGGCACGGGTCTGGGCCTGGCCATCTGCCACACCATCGTCGCCGAGCTCGGCGGGGAGATCGAGGTGGACAGCGAAGTGGGTCGGGGAACGACTTTCCGGCTGCTGCTTCCTCACGCGCGCGCCGTCGACGTGATCCGGGACGGTCGCATTGCGGGCGACGACAGGCTGCCAGGCGCGCGTCCTCGTCGTTGACCACGAGGGGGCACGATGCATCTCGTCGATGCCGTCGGTGTGGCGCATCGTGTACTCGAGCTCCTCGGCGACCCGGAGCAGGGCCACCATCAAGCCGACCGCTCCGCCGACCTCGTACGCCCGCGTCGGCTGATGATGCCACGCGACGACCTGACATACCGACTCGGTAGCGATCGCTAGTGGGCGATGGCTAGCGGGCGCTTCCGTCAATTCTCTGACGGCAGGTCGGGTCGCAGGCCGATGAAGCGTTGACGCTTCTTTGTCCGCTCACGAGTTCCGAGCGATATCGCCGCGCGGCACGCACCGTGCACTTCGTGGCTTCTCGCACCGAACAAGAACGGCTGCAATTGGCGCGGGGACGAACCTCCGACTTCCCGTTGAGACGTGCGCTTGCCGCGCCTCTCGCGTGGTCGCAGGCGAAGCGTGCGCGTCCAGTCGAGATGTTCGTGTGGCTTGCTCCATCCGCGAATGCAGCACCTAACAAAAGGACAATCAAGATGATCAGATTCAGAGGTGGCCGATGGGCCCTGCTGGCGACGCTGTCGACTGTCGCCGGAATGACGGTCACGGCGTGCGGTGGCAGCGACAACGGCGGCACCAGCACCGGCCTCGACTCTGGCACGGATACCGGGTTGCCGGGCGACGACGCGGCGATGGTCGACGAAGGCGGAATAGTCACGCCGATGACGGACTCGGGTGTCGGGCCCAAGATCGACTCGAGCGTCGGGCCCAAGGTCGACTCCGGCATCGGGCCGGTGGTCGACGCCCGCGCCGACTCGGCCGCCGACGCGACCGTCGGACCGTCGGCTCACTTCGCCAGCGCCACGGTCGACTTCGGGAACGGCGATTGCGGCGGCACCGCCGTCGGCAAGCCGTTCCAGATCTCGAACAGCGGCAGCGCACCGCTGACGGTCAACGCCGTGTCCACCGGCGCAGCCTTCTCCGTTACGCCCTCGACGCTCATGATCGCCGCCGGCGCGTCCGGCACCCTCGCCGTGAGCGCATCGGTTCCGGCGGGCTCGACCGCGGCCACGCCGCTCGCGGGTTCGCTCAAGCTCACCACGAACGATATCGGCAACGCGAGCGTCACCGTCAACCTCTCGGTCACGCCGCATGGCGGAACGCTGGCGTGGGCCTCGACCTCGCCGTCGAGCGCAGACTTCGGAACGGCGACGCTGAACGCCGCCGACACCGCCATTCCCCTGACGCTGACGAACACCGGAAATGCGTCGCTCTCGCTGACGCTCGGCACCCCATCGGATCCGCAGTTTTCGCTCATGCCGGTCACCGCGACGCTGGCGGCCAGCGCGAGCCAGGTCCTGAACGCCGGGTTCACGCCGACGAAGAAGACGCACTCGACGGCGACCTCGACCTTCACGGTCACGGGCCCCGTGTGCGGCACGGGCATCACCCAGCTCTCGCTCAGCGGGCAGGGCGGCGTCGGAAACGTCACCGGGTACCCGACGGCGGCGGTCGACGTCGGATTCGGGGCCTGCGGCGGTGCCGCCCCTGCGGCGCAGACGTTCGCGCTGGCCAACGCCGGAGGCGTCCCCGTTCACATCACCGGCGCGGCGTTCACCGGGACCAGCGGCTTCACCACGAACGCCCACGGCTTGACCATCCCCGCCAACGGCTCCGCCAACGTCACGGTCAACGCGCCCGCGATACCGTTCCCGTCAGCCGTCCCCGGCACCTACGCGGCGACGCTCACGCTCACCACGGACATCGCGGGCGACTCGCCCCACCAGATCAATCTGACGGAGGAAGCGCAAGGCGCCATCCTCGCGTTCGACACGTCGCCGACCCCAGGGTTCGGCAACTTCGGGGCCGTCCCTGTCGGGACCTCGTCGACGCAGAACTTCAACGTGGTCAACAACGGCAACGCCCCGTCGACCGTCACCCTCACGACGCAGGCGCCCTTCAGCGTCGCCAGCGCGTCGTTCGGCCTCGACGGGTCGGGCTCCGGCACGCAGGCCAACACCGCCTCGTTCGCGCCGTCGACCTACAGCGGCGCGACCGCGACGCTCGCGCTGGCCGGCACGAACCTCTGCCAGCCCGTGCCCACCCCGATCAACTTCACGGGCAACGGCGAGAACGGCGGCGTCGCCATCTCGGCGCAGTCGCTGACGTTCGCCGCAAACTGCGGCGCCACCGCGTCGCCGTCGACGTTCACGATCGCCAACCCAGGCAACCAGCCGATGACGTGGAGCGCCGCTCTACTCGGCGGCGTCAATAGCCGCTACACGTTTGCGCCCACCGGCGGAACCATCAACCCGACCGACGCGCCGACGACGGTGACGGTCACGCCGAACCCGATCCCCCAGTTCCCGGCGAACCCCAGCCCCTCGGCCTTCGCCGACACGCTCCAGATCACGACCACCGTCACCAACGATAGCCCGCACAGCGTCGCGCTCTCCGAGACGCCGCTGGGCGACATCTTGAACATCCAGCCCCAGGCGCTCGCCTTCGGGCCGGTTCCTGTGAACTCGACGTCGCCTCCCCAGAGCTTCGTCCTGGTCAATGCCGCCAACCCCGGCTCGGACCCGGCGAACGTGACCCTCGTGTCGACCAACCCGACGCAGTTTCCGATCGCCTCGACGAGCGCGACCGCGGCTGCCGGCGCGACGTCCGATCCGATCAGCATGACGTTCGTACCCGGCACGTTGCCGGTCGCCGATTCGACGGCCGTCTCGCTGACCACGACCGACGTACTCTGCGCGCCGCTTCCGCTCCCCGCCCTCTCGGCGAACGGCACCGGCACGCTGGCGCAGGTCGTCATCAACGTGACGCAGCTGGCCTTCGGTAACGTCAACTGCGGCGCTCAGGCGAGCCCGCAGCAGATCATCCTGACCAACACCGGCAACCAGGACTACACGGTCACGAAGATCGCCCTGGGGAACGCGGCGCCGAACTACACGTTCGCGATGGTGCCCGCCAACGGCGTCTCCAAGGCGAGCAACGGGAACCAGGTCGTCATCACGGTGACGCCCAACGCCATTCCGGCCAACGTCGCCAACCCGGCCCAGTCGGGCCCCGTGTTCAGCGACGTCATCACGATCACGACCAACGCGCAGAACGATCTCCCGCACGCCATCCCGCTCTTCGAGCAGGCGCAGGGCGCTGTCATCGACAACAATCTGGCGAGCACGAACTGGAGCTTCGGGACGGTCAACTACGGCTCGACCGGCACCTTCAACGTCGCCATCCACAACGCGGGCAACGCGCCCGTGCAGATCGCCCTCTCGGGCCTGGCGCAGAGCCTCTTCGGTCTCGCCAGCAACCCGACCGTCGAGGGAGCTTCGCCGGGGTCGACCTCGATCACGGGCGTCTTCACGCCGAATGCCCCCTCGGGCAGCTGGGCCGACCAGGGCACCCTGGCGGTCACGCCGACCCAGGGCAACGTCTTCTGCGAGCCGCTCCCCGCGAGCTGGGCCAACCCGGTCTCGTTCTCGGGAAGCGCCAGCAACAACCCGACGACCACCGTCTCGGGCAGCCTGGTGTTTCCGGCGGTCAGCTGCGGCGCGGCGGTCCCGGGCTCTCAGCAGATCACGATCTCCAACTCGAGCAGCTCGGCGCAGTCGTTCTCGGCCACCTTCGACTACGGCACGTACTACCAGTTCGTGGGCGCGAGCACCGGCTCGGTCCCGCTCGGGGGAACCGCGACCGTGACCGTGCAACCTCTGGCGTCGGTCACGGCGCCGGGACCCAACACCGCGCCGGGCTCGTCGCAGTTCGACGACCGCGTTCGCCTGACCGTGGGGAGTTCGAACTACTACGTCCCCGTTGCGCTGACCCTCAACGGTTCGGTGCTCAAATACGAGTTCAATAACCCGCCGTTCTATGGCAACAGCAACGGCGGCTCGCAGATCTACCTGACGAACAGCGGCAACGTCCCCGCCACCGTTTCGGCCTCCTTCGTAGGAAGCGCGAATCCGGGTTGGTCGACGAGCCCGGCCTCGCAGATCATCCCCCCCGGTAACGGCAACGACATCATCAACATCCTCTTCGGTGGCGGCCAGAACGACATCTTCGTTCTGCTCTACAACGGGCCGGTTTCGTGCTCGAGCCCCGAAGACACCGGGACCTTGACGTGGGTGGCGGCAAACCAGTGCCAGCCCCTGCCGCCGGCAGCCACGTTCGGTTGCTCGAACTGAGCGGGCAATACGCGCTAAATCGGCGCTCACGAACGTGAGCGCTGATTTAGTCAAACCTGGGCGAATAAA
>CALFNG010000035.1 GCA_937902985.1 uncultured Myxococcales bacterium | reverse complement strand
GCGCGACCGCCTCCGTCGTGACTTCCCAGGACGCGGACGGCTGCGCCGCCGCTAGTTGCTGGCGCGTCCTTCGCGGATGGCGCGGAGGCGAGAGTGTTTCCTGCCGTAGGCGAAGTAGATGGCCATGCCGACGGCCATCCAGACGAAGAGACGGATGATGGTGGCCGTGGTGGCCGTATACATGAGGACGCCGGAGGTCACGGCGCCCAGGATCGGCACGACGTAGGCGCCCCCGGGGACCCGGAAGGCGCGAGGGATGTCGGGGCGCTTGATTCGCAGGATCATGACTCCGATGCTGACCAGGACGAACGCGAAGAGCGTCCCGATGCTGGTCAGCTCGGCGAGGATGTCGATCGGGAGAACGCCGCCGCAGAGGGCGCAGACGAGGCCCGTGATGATCGTCGTGACGTAGGGCGTGCCGAAGCGCGGGTGAATCTTCGCTGCGGCCTTGGGGAACAGGCCGTCGTGCGCCATCGCGAAGAAGATGCGCGGCTGCCCGAGGAGCATCACGAGCATGACCGACGAGAGACCAGCGATGGCGCCGATCTCCACTGCCGTGGCCAGCCAGAGCTGTCCCGTGGCCTCGACGCCGACGGCGATCGGGTGGGGGACGTTGAGCTTCGTGTACGAGACGACGCCGGTCAGGATCATCGACACGATGATGTAGAGCACGGTGCAGATCGCGAGCGAGAGGAGGATCCCGATCGGCAGATCGCGCTGCGGGTTCTTCGACTCCTGCGCGGCCGTGGAGACCGCGTCGAACCCGATGTACGCGAAGAAGACCATGGTCGCGCCCTGGAAGATCCCGGAGACGCCGAACTTTCCGAAGGAGCCCTGGTTGGCCGGAATGAACGGATGCCAGTTCTCGGTCTTCACGAAGCGAGCAGCGAACGCTATGAAGAGCAGCACGACGGCGACCTTCATGAAGACGATGATCGAGTTGATGCGCGCCGACTCCTTCACGCCGCGAACGAGCAGCGCCGTCACCGCGAGCACGATGACGATCGCCGGCACGTTGACGTACGCGCCGGTGAACTCGAACGCGAGCTGCTTTTCGTTCCAGATGACCGGGGCGCTCGTCCACGCCTTGGGCAGCTCGACGCCGAACGCGTCGTGCAAGAAGGCGACGACGTATCCCGACCAGCCGACGCTCACGGTCGACGCCGCGACCAGGTATTCGAGGATGAGATCCCACCCGATGATCCAGGCGACGAGCTCGCCCATGGTGGCGTACGCGTACGTGTACGCGCTTCCCGAGATGGGGATCATCGAGGCCATCTCGGAGTAGCAGAGGCCCGCGAACGCGGACGCGACGCCGCCGGCGACGAACGACAGTGCCACCGCCGGGCCGGCGTTGACCGCCGCGGCGCGGCCCGTGAGGACGAAGATCCCGGTCCCGATGATGGCGCCGATGCCGAGCATCACGAGATCGAGCGCAGTGAGCGAGCGTTTCAGCCCGTGCTCCGCGTCAGCGTCTTTGCGGAGCTGGTCGACCGACTTCGTGGCCCAGAGACCGCTCCCGTTGCCCATGACTCTCTCTAACCCACCTGGTCAGCTTGCGTCACGTTGGGTCACGTTGCGGTCACGTTGCGTCCTCTGACGCGCGCTCGAATACCCGCACGAACTGTCTGGGTGCGCGCCGGGTGCGAAGGCACCGCGTGGCGGCCGTGATGTACGAGACGGTGAAGGCGCGTCGGGTCCGTCCTGTCGAATTGTTTCCGGAACGGTGCCAGAGGTAATTGTGAATGAGGATCGCCTCGCCGGCGCGGGCGGGCAATGGCGTCACGTTGTCTTCGGCGCGCCTGGCGAGGGCGCGATCCGCGGGGATCGTGCCTCCGAGCGGCGTCGCCAGGCCCGCCGCGTGGCTGCGGTCGACGATCTCGACGCAGCCCGCTTCGGCGGGAACGTCGTCGAGCGCCGTCCAGATCTGGAGCTCGGGGTCCCGGTCGAGACCCCAGAAGTTACCGCCGTCCTGGTGCCAGGGGAGCTCGGTGCCACCCCGGGCGCTCTTCGTGAACAGGGTCGCTCGATAGATCGCCACCTGGTCGCCGAGGATGCCGCGCACCACCAGCTCGAACGCCTCGTTCTCGAGCCACGACCGGAAGACCGGGTCGACTTCGAGCTTCTCGATCTTGCGATAGTCGAGGCTCGGGCCCTCCCAGCCCCGCCCGAAGACGAGGTCGACGTAGCGGCCCGTTTCCGAATCGCGCTGAAAGAACAGGCCCTCGTGTACGACGCGGCCCATCATGATGTCATCGGCGCGCGCGCGGAGCTTCGCCAGCACGTCGTCGCCGGCCACGACGCCCATCCTCGCCCAGCCGTGCTCGCGAAAGTGCGCGATCGCGCCGGGGATGTCGACCCCGTCACCGGACATAGTTCGTGTCGCTCCCGAGCCATGCGCGCGCCAGCCCGTCGAGCCGTGCGCGCGCGTCGGTCGAGAGCGGGCGCTCGACGGCGGCGATCGCCTGGTCGAGGTGCTCGACGGTCGCTGGCCCCGCGAGGACCGAGTCCACGTCCGGCCGCGACGCCAGCCACGCGTACGCGAGCTCGACGAGAGAGCACCCCTCGCTCTTCGAGACGGCGGCCACCTGGTCGACGCGGGCGAACATCTCGCGCGTCCAGAATCGGCGCTGGTACATCGCGTTCGCGTCGAAGCGCGATCCCTTCTCCGGCGTCTCTTCGAACGCGTATCGTCCGGAGAGCAGCCCGCCCGCCAGGGCGTTGTATGCGATCGTGTGGATCGGAAAGCGCCGCGCGAAGGCGAAGTACTCGACGTCGAGCTGGCGGTGCAACACGTTGTAGAGGAGCTGCGTGGCGACCGGGGGCGCGAGTGCGCGCTCGGCGGCGAGCGACCGCATCTCGAGGATCTCCCACGACGCGTAGTTCGAGAGGGCCCAGGCGCGCACGCGCCCCGAGCGCACGAGCTCGGCCATGGTGTCGAGCGACTGCTCGATCGGCGTCGAACGATCGGGGACGTGGAGATAGTAAAGGTCGACCCGGTCGGTCCCGAGTCGCTCGAGGGACGCATCGAGCGCCTTGCGCATCGCCTCTTGCGAGAGCCCTTCGCGCCGCGCCGGGTCGGTGCCCAGGCCGGCCTTGGTCGAGAGAACGACGCGGTCACGATCCTTGCCCAGCGCGCGGCCGAGGAGCCTCTCTGACTCGCCGCCGTTGTAGCTGTTCGCCGTGTCGAAGTGCGTGATACCCCGCTCGAGCGCGCGGCGAACGATGCGCTCGCCCTCCTTCGCCGGCGTACGCTTGCCGAAATTCATCGCGCCGAGAACCAGCGCAGGCGCCGCGCCTGGCCGGCGCTTCGAGACGGTCGTTTCCATGAGGCCTCTTTGCCACGGTTCGCTCGACCGCGCATCGAGACGAAACGAAGGGGCGAGCCGCAAAGACGCAGAGACGCAAATGGGCTGATCGGTCGGGGCGAGCAGTGAGCTGCGCCCGCGATCCGGCGCCGCGTCGGCGTGGCCAGCTCAACGAGCTCGACCGAAATACTTCGCGTCTTCGCGTCTTTGCGGTTTCTACCTCTCCCGAGAAGTGCGCGGCCGTGACAAGCTCACCGATAACCGTGCCTAGCCCCAGCAAGCTTGCCATCGTGGTCGCCGGCGGCCCGGCGCCCGGCATCAACAGCGTCATCGGCGCGGCGACGATCCGCGCTTCGCTCTCGGGCGTCGAGGTCGTCGGTATCCAGGAGGGGTTCCAGTGGCTCATGGCGGGCGACGACTCGCACGCCGCCCCCCTGACCATCGAGCAGACGAGCCGCATCCACTTCCGCGGCGGGTCGTGCCTCGGCATCTCGCGCGCCAACCCCACGAAGAAGCCCGAGCACATGCAGAACGTGCTCCGGACGCTCGATCGCCTGGGCGTTGGAATGCTCATGACGATCGGCGGCGACGACACGTGCTTCACCGCCCACAAGCTCGCGCAGGCCGCCGGCGGCCGCCTGCGCGTCGCCCACGTCCCCAAGACGATCGACAACGATCTCGACCTTCCCCACGACGTGTGGACCTTCGGCTACCAGACGGCGCGCGCCCTCGGCGTCGACATCGTGCAGAACCTGATGGTCGACGCCAAGACCACTGGCCGCTGGTACTTTGTGGTCGCGATGGGCCGCAAAGCCGGCCACCTGGCGCTCGGCATCGGCAAGGCCGCGGGGGCCACGCTCACGCTCGTTTCCGAAGAATTTCGGGGGCGCAAGGTGCGCCTGGCGACGATCGTCGACACCCTCGCTGGCGCGATCGTCAAGCGCCTCGCCGCAGGCCGCACCGACGGCGTGGCCGTGCTCGCCGAGGGGCTGGCGGAGGTGGTACCTCCAGAAGACCTCGCCGAGTTTGCAACCGCCGAGCGCGACGAGCACGGGAACCTCCGGCTCGACGAGATCAACTTCGGCGATATCTGCAAGACGCGAGTCCGGCAGCGCCTCGCCGAGATGGGGATTAAGGCGACCATGGTTGCCAAGAACATCGGCTATGAAGTCCGCTGCGCCGACCCGATCCCGTTCGACATGGAGTACACGCGAGATCTCGGGTACTGCGGCGCCGAGTACCTCGTCGATGGCGGCACGAACGCGCTGGTCTCCATCCAGCAGGGGCGCTTCAAGCCCGTGCCCTTCGACGACATCATGGATGCCAAGACGGGTCGCATGCGGATCCGCATGGTCGACGTCGACAGCGACCGGTACCGCATCGCGTACGCGTACATGCTCCGCCTGAAGCGCGGCGATTTCGACGACGCCGCCGCTCTCGCGAAGCTCGCGGAGGCGGCCCACACGACACCCGAGGGGTTCCGCGCGCTGCTCGGTCACCTGGTCGAAGACGGCGCGACCGATGTTCCCTCGATCGCCCCGCCTCGCGCGTGATGGATCGAGACGAGCCGCGGAGGCGCAGAGATGAAGTGGTTCGCGACCCTTCTCGACCCCTCGGTCTCCGCTCAGCGCCTCCGCGGCCAACCACCGCGGGGGTGAGCGCGCCGGAGAGATTACTTCTTGAAGAAGCGGCCGAGGATGCCGGCTTTCTCGTCGGCCTTGCCCGCCTTCGGCGCGAGCGTCGAGCGCGTGGCCGCGATGGGCGGCGTGCTCGAGCGGCGCGGACCGCCCCGCATGTTGTGCAGCCGCACTTCGCGCGCCGCGTCGATGTTCTGCGGATTGAGCTCAAGGGCCCGGCGGAAGTCGCGGATTGCGGACTCGAGCCGGCCGACGCGCTTGTTCAGCATTCCGCGATAGAAATACGCCTTCTCGCAGCGGTCGCTCATCTGGACGGCGCGGTCGAGCATCTGGATGCACTCGGCGACCTTCTCGGCCGTCTGGTTCTCGCGCTTCAGCGAGATGAGCCAGGCGAGCATCGCCGAGTAGTCGGGCTGCGTGCCGTCGAGCCTCACGGCCTTGCGACAGAGAGACTCGGCCTGCTCGAGATCGTTGCGCTTGAAGCAGACCTCGGCCTTCTGGAAGTCGGTCGCACCTTCGACGACCCTGGCCACCGTCTCCTGCATCTCCGGCGAGCCGCTGCCGTCGGCCAGGAGGCGCATGTACCGGGTGCGCTTCTCGTCGTCGACGAGCGTCGCGTGGGCCTCGCTCATGCGCGAAAAGACGCGCGAGCACGCGTCGCGCACGGGCGTCAGCTCGGCGGGCAGGCGGTCGGGGTGCCACTTCTTGGCGAGTGCGAAGAAGGCCGCCTCGGCGTCTTCGCGCGTGGCGTCGCGCGCGAGCTCCAGCATGTTGAAGTAGTCGGCCCGGTCGATCGTGCGCGCGCGGTCGACGATCGCTGTCCAGCGCTCGGAGAGATCGAAGGTCATGCCAGGCGGCGGCTTGCTGCGGGACGCGCCCGGAGGAAAGAGCGACTTCGAGATGGCCGTTCGCGGTGATGGCGGGACTGGCGTCTTCGGCTGGATGCTGGGGCTCCCGCCGGGAGCGATGCTCGGGCGCGCACCTGGAGCGATGCTGGGGCTCCCGCCAGGAGCGACGCTCGGACTCCCGCCGGGGGACATGCTCGGGCGCGCCGGGGATGACGGGCGCAGCGAGTGGCCCGAGGAGATGACGTCGACCTGCTTGGTAATGAGGAGCAGGTACGCGAGGAGCCGCGCGTCGTGCTCCGGCAGGCCGCTCACGCGCGGAAACTCGGAGACCGTCAGCGGGCGCACGCGAAGCAGCTCGATGGCCTGCTGCTCCTCCGGCCCAAGGCCGAGGCGTCGGAGGTTCGCGGCCTTCGCGATCCGGAGCGACGACGTCGATACGCGGCCGAGCGCCGCGTCGATGTGGCCGCGCAGCGCGCTCTCGCGTAACAGGCCCCACAGCATCGAAAGGGGATCGACGCCCCGCAGGGCGTCGCCTCCCCACCCCTGGAGGACGTCGAAGCGGTCGTAATACGCATACGTGGTCTCGGCCGGCATCGCAGCGATGTAGCGGAGCCGTCGCGCGAGCTGCTCGCGCAGCCCCGCTTCGAGTTCGTGGGGCTCGACCAGACCCTTGGTCAAGAGAAGCTGACCGTGGAGGAGCTCGTCGTTGAGCCGGATGTCCGCAAGCTCGTCGAGGGAGAGCTCGAGCGCGGACGGCGACAGATGCCCGAGGTCGACCAGGACCTGTCCGAGGTACGAGACCGGCTCGCTCGCCCTCGCCTTGGCTGGCTCGCCCGCTGCGAAGAGCACCGCCGCGGTGCGCTTGTCGGGCGCGATTACCTCGATCGTCCCGCTCAGCCTCTTCTCGATTGCATAAATCAGAAGATGGACGAAGGGCGTCTTCGCGAGGGTGCCGCTGGCGGCAGGAGCGGGTCGGTTCTGGGGGGGATCGCCCATGGCTCGGCGGGGAGGGCCGAGGTTAGCGTGTGGGTGCCCCGCGCGCGAGTCGTTGCTCATGGCCCACGCGCCACTTCTGCCCGACCTGGGCTGGACCTGGCGAAGGTCCGCTCCGGGGGGCCGGCCCTCCCCTGACCTTGCTGGAGCCCCATTGGCGGCCCTGCTGAGGCCCGCCCACCCCGCGCCGCGAGGGCCATCCGATGTAGACTGGTCGCCGGTCCCCCTCGACGATGAACAGCTCCCCCGCGCCGCCGAAGGAGATCGCCAATTTCGAGATCGTGCGCCGGCTCGGGGCGGGCGGCATGGCCGAGGTCTTTCTCGCGAAAAAGCGCGGCGCTGAGGGCACGTTCAAGATCCTCGTTCTCAAGCGAATCCTCCCGACGCACGGCGGATCCCGGCGTTTTCGCTCGATGTTCATCGAGGAGGCCCACCTCGCGACGCGCCTGAACCACCCCAACGTCGTGCAGGTATACGAGTTCCAGGATTTCGGCGAAGAGGGCCTGCTTCTCGCGATGGAGTACGTCGAGGGGTGCGATCTCGGCCGGCTCATGTCCGCCGCCAAGTCGAAGGCCAGCGCGATCCCGCCGTGGGTCGGAGCCTGGATCATCGCCGAGGCGGCCAAAGGCCTCCACTACGCTCACGAGAAGAAAGACGAGGCGGGCCAGGCGCTCGAGATCGTCCACCGGGACGTGAGCCCGCAGAACGTCCTCCTCTCGTTCGAAGGGGCGGTCAAGATCGCCGACTTCGGGATCGCAAGCGCGCGCATGTTCGCGGAGGAGCAGGGGGTTCTCAAGGGCAAATTCGGGTACATGTCCCCCGAGCAGGCACGCGGGGAGTCGCTCGACCGCCGGAGCGATCTGTACGCCCTCGGCGTCATCTTCTGGGAGATCCTGGCCGGTCGGCCGATCCACTGGGGCCTGGGCGGCGAAGCTCTCCTCGACATCGTGCGCTCGGGCATCGTCGAGCCGCCGTCGGGGCACGCGCGAGACGTTCCGCCCGAACTCGAAGAGATCGTCCTCAGGGCGCTCAGCCCCCAGCGTAACGAACGCTACGCGACGTGCCGCGAGCTCGCTGCGAGCATCGGCAAGGCGATCGTCAAGCAGGGGGAGCTCATCGACGCATCGGCGCTCGAGATCGCGCTGGCGCAGCTCACCCGAGGCACGGAAAGCGAGCCGCCCCCGCCCCCGTCGGAGCTCTCGGGCGACCCCGCGAGGACGCTCGCCGCGGTTCCCCTGGCGCGCAGCCTGCCCGGCTCGCGCGCGGGGTTGGACAGCGTGCCCCCTCCGCCGCGGAGCGAAGGGCCGGCCAGGCTCCGTCCGCCTCGGTCGGCCGAGGGACCGCGCGAGGTCCGACACGTCGCGATCCTCGTGCTTCGCCTCCACGGCTTCGCGGAGCTCTCGCTCCCGCGCCGCATGCTCGATCAGCTTCGCGCCATGCTGGACGACCTCGCCTTCAAACGCGGGATGCGCTGGGTCTGGTCGGCGGACGCGATCGCCCACGCCACCGCCGGGGTGGCGACGAACTCTTCGCGGGCCGCGGCCGACGCCGCTCAGCTCGCGCTCGACGTGCATGAGGCCATCGGCGGCTTCAAGGAAGACCTGCCGGGGCCCATCGCCGCCTCGATCGGGATCGTGCGCGGCATCGCGACCGGGACGCGCGACGCCGACGGGCACCTCGTTCAGTACGCGCTGCACGAGCCGACGGAGTACCTGGCCGACGTCCTCGAGCGTGCGACGCCGTTGGGCCGCACCTGGGTCGCCGGCGGCGTCTATCGGCTGGTGCGTCGGGACTTCCGGTGGGGAGACGCGCCCACCTTGCGCCTGGATCCCGCACCCTCGCTCGCCTCCAAGGTCGACCTGCCGCCGACGATGCGGGTCTACGCGCTCGAGCGGAGCCTCTCGCGCGAAGAGCGCCTCGCCGAGGCGCAGGCGGGCGCGAGCGATCTCGTCGGACGGGACGCCGAAAAGGCCGATCTCCACGCCGCGTTCCACGAGTCGGTGAACGGCGGCGCCTGGGCCGCCGGGCAGCTCGTTTGCCGGGCCGTCACGGGCGAGATGGGCATCGGCAAGACGGCGCTCGTCGCGACCTTCCTCGCCGAGATGGCGCCGCAAGCGCGCCTCCTGCACGTCGAGTGCACCCCCGTCACGATGGAGGTCCCGTACGCGGCCGTCGCGGAGCTGGTTCGCGGCGCCATCGGCACGACCGGCAAGGAGCCGTTCGAGGAAGTGCTGGCCATGATCGCGCGGGCGGGCGGCGCGGCAACGGGCGGTGACCCGGCGAATCCGATGGTCGTGCGGCTCGCAGAGCTCGCGACGAACCGGCTCGCGGGCGGCGACGAAGACGCCCACGCCCGGAAGAAGAACATCATCACCGGGATGCGTAACCTCCTGGCGGCGGTGGCTCTCGTGCAGCCGCTTGTCGTGGTCGTCGAGGGAATGCACTGGGGCGACAAGGCCAGTCTCGACATCATTGGCGAGATCGCCCACGGGGTGGAGCCGCTCCCCATCCTCGTGCTCCTCGTCACCCGCCACGACGACCGCGTTCGCAACGCGCTCGAGGGCGTGATGCGCATCGAGCTCCGCGGCCTCATGCCCGACGACCAGGTCCGGCTCGTCGAGACCCGCCTCGGCGTCCGCGACGGAGCGCGACAGGTGTGCGCCGACCTGCTCCCGAAGGTCGGGGGCAACCCGTTCTTCTTGCTCGAGATGATCGACGCGCTGCTCGAGCGCGGCGCCCTCGAGATCCGCGAAGACGGCGCGCCGGTCCCCGCACGCGGAGGAGGCGTGGCCAGCATGCGGCCCAAGCCCGGCGAGTCCGACCGCGTGCGCGCCTCCGTCCTCGTACGGACCGACCGCGCGGACGCCGGTTTCGGCGCGCTGCCCTCGACGCTCGAGCAGCTCCTCGGCGATCGCATCCGCGAGCTGCCGCCGGAAGAGCACGCGGTCGTCGACTGGCTCGCGATCGCGGGCGGCCCGCTCGTGCTGGCCGATCTCGTCAAGCTGACCGCGCGCCGTGACGACGAGGCCATCATCCGCCTCTGCGCCCGTGGCCTCTGCGACCGCAAGGGCGACCATGTCGACTTCCGCCATCCGCTCACGCGCGACGTCGCCTACGCCGCGCTCGAGCCGGCCGATCGCGTCCGGATGCACCGCGAGCTCGGCAACCACCTTGCGGGTACGCCGCTCGCGCGCGGGCTCTCGGCGGCCGTCGTCGCTCGACACCTGGCGCGCGGCGACAGCCCGGAGCGCGCGGCCGACTTCTACCTCGAGGCGGCCGACGCGGCCCGCAACAGCCACCAGATGCCGCTCGCCCTCCGTTACTACCAGCGCGCGCTGTCGTTCCTCGAGCCCGACGACCCTCGCCGGATCCACGGGCACGAAGCGCTCGAGAGCGCCTACCGGATGCTCGGGCGGCGCCGCGAGCGGCTCCTTCACCTCGAGGCGCTCCGGCGGCTCGTGCGCCGGGCCGCGACGCCGAGAGCCGTGTGTCTCGGGCTCCTCCGGAGCGCTCGTTACGACTTCGACGAGGGGCACCTCGCGCGGGGCGCCGTGGTGGCGCGCCAGGCCGCTGAAGTGGCGCATGCCTCGAAGAATTCCGCGCTCGAGGTCGAAGCCGAAGAGCTCATCACCGACTTCTTGCGCGAGCTGGGCGACGTCCAGGGGGCGCTCGCGGCGTGCGACCGCGCACTCGCGGCCTTCGATCCCGCAGCCGGCGGCAACGTGCCCCCGAGACTCCGCGGCGAAGTGCTGCGCTCGCGCGGCGTCCTCTTGCGGCGGGTCGGGCGCGTTCGCGAGGCGGTCGACGCGTACGTCGACGCCATCGCCATCTTCAAGAAGTGCGGCGCGCGGCGCATGGAGGCGCGGGCGAAGAACGCGCTCGCGTACGCGATGTTCGTGCAAGGCCGGTACGAAGACGGCATCGCCCTCGCCCTCGAGTCGATCCAGATCGACCTCTCGATCGGCGGGCGTTTCCAGATCGCCAACACGCTGACCAACATCGGCCACGCGTATTTTCGCATCGGCGACGTCCCGCGCGCGCTCGCGTACCTGAAACGGGCGCGCGAGGCGCACGACCGCTACGCCGACCAGCACGGGTGGGCCGAGACGCTGCTCGTCAGCGCGCTCATCGCGACCGAGCTCGGGACGCTGGACGCGGCCGAGGGCTTCGTGGCGGACGCGGGCGCGCTCACCGCCGTCACCGGCAACGCGTACGACCGCACCCACGAGAACGTCGTCCGCGCGCAGCTTGCTCGCGCTCGCCGCGAGCCCAACGAGGCCGTGCACCACGCGCTCGCGGCGCGTCACAGCGCCGAGAGCATGGCGCTCGTGGCGTTCCACTTCTTCGCGATGGCCATCGAGGCGGCGGCGCGGGTAGACCTGGGCGAGATGCACTCCGCGACGCTCCTCGCGACGACCGCGCTCGGCGCCGTCGAGAACCTGCAAGGGTGCGAATACGGGCTCGAGATCCGGTCGCTCTGCGCCGACGCGCTCAAGCGCGCGGGCTCTCCCCAGGCGCCGGGAGCCCACCAGCGCGCGGTCGACTACGCCAACGCCCTCATGGGCACCGTTCGCGATCCGCGCCTGCGGCGGCTGTTCCCCAACCGCCCCATCAATGCCGGGCTCTTCGAGACCACGCCCGTTCCGCTTATTTTGCCGCTCGCCGCGCCGCCCGGCCCGCTCCCCCCCCTGGCGCCGTGGTCTGCCGCGTCCGCCGACGAGCATTCCCCTTTGCCCGCACCTCCGCGGGCCAAAACGACCGGAGCCCCCGAATCTGCATGACGAGCCTCGAGAAGAGAGACGGCCAGCGACGGGTCGCGGTGATCCTGTCGGGCGGAGGAGCCCGCGGCGCCTACGAAGTCGGCGTCCTTTGGTACATCTTCGACGAGCTCGCGAGGATCCTCGGCGGCCCGCCGCGCATCGACATCTTGTGCGGCACGAGCGTCGGGGCGATCAACGCCTGCTACCTGGCCGCGCACCTCGGAGATCCCGTCCTTGGCATGCGGCGCCTGGTCGACTTGTGGAGCGACGTCGAATTGACGCGCGTGCTGGGGTTCGGGATGCGCCAGGTGCTCACGCTGCCGCGCGTGCTCATGGGCGGCGGCGACGGCTACGGCCTCTTCGACGTGCGTCCGATGGCGGAGCTCGTGCAGCGCGAGATCAGCTGGCGCGCCGTCGGGCGATGCTTGCGGCGCGGCATGCTCCGGGCGCTCACGGTCTCGTGCACCGAGGTGTCGACCGGGCGCACGGTCGTGTTCATGCAGACGTCGCCGGACCTCAGCGTGCCCTCGGCCATGCCGCCTCGCACGCTGTTCCGTGCCGACCGCATCGGCCCGCACCACGCCCTCGCGAGTGCGGCGATCCCGCTGCTATTTCCGCCCGTGCGCATCGACGGCGAGCTGCACCTCGACGGGGGCCTCCGCCAGAATACGCCCATTGCGCCCGCGCTTCGCCTTGGCGCCACGCACATCTTCGCCATCGGCAGCTCGCGCGAGGTCAGCGGGCGCGTGGTGCGCGAGGCCGGGCACGTCGAGACGGGGCGCGCGCCGGGCGCGGCGTTCCTGCTCGGCAAGGTGCTCAACGCGTTCTTGCTCGATCACGTCGACGTCGACATCGAGCTCCTGACGCGCATCAACAACGTGCTCGTCGACGGGACCCGCTCGTACGGCGCGGGCTTCCCTGAGGCCCTGACGAGCGAGGCGCGCAAGCGCGGGGCGCTCGAGTACCGCTACGTTAACTGCATGCGCGTCCGGCCGAGCGAGGACATCGGTCGGCTCGCGAACGACCACCTGAAGCGCGGGCGGCTCCGCGGCGATCCGATCCTGACCAAGAAGCTCTTCAACATGCTCGACCTCGGCGTCGAGAGCGAAGCCGACCTCGCGAGCTATCTGCTCTTCGACGGGCCGTTCTGCCGCAAGCTCATCGAGATGGGCCGCGCCGACGC
>CALFNG010000034.1 GCA_937902985.1 uncultured Myxococcales bacterium | reverse complement strand
GAGCGCGGTCGCTCAGTTGCAGGTCACGGCGGCGAGGTCGAGCTTGTAGATGTGCACCGCGTTCGCCGCGAACATGTCGGTGAACTTCCCGCCGACGACGTCGATCGTGCGGTTCTCGCCGACCACTGTGGCGGAGCCCTTGCCGGTCAGTCCGGCGATGGCATACGAGCCCGTGGCGGTTCCCGTGCGTGAGATCGCGGAGAACACGTAGAGCGACGTGCCGTTCGCCTTCACCATCGTGTCGATGGGCGCCATCGGGTTCGAGCTCGCGACGGTGACCACGCCCGGCAACGTGGCGCTGTTGAGCACCGGCGCGAGCGCCTTGATTTGCTTGTCGAGCGCGGTGACGGCGGTGACCATCGTCGAGCTCTTGAAGATGCCGTCTTCCTGGAACGACGGGTTCCAGGTGTCGAGGAAGTACACGATCCCGTTCGCCTCGTGAATGAGCGAGAGCCACACCTCCGAGGCCGTCTCGGCCGGCGTCGGTCCCGTGGTCGTGTTGGCGTTGATGACGGTGGTCTCGATGTCGGTCCACACGGCTTGATGGCGCGTCGACCACTGGTGAAGGCGATCGACGCCCGACGCGTTCAGCCAGAACTGACCGCACGTGACCTGCTCGTTCGTGTCGCCACCGCAGTTGTTGTACGGGTAGATGTCGAACGAGACGATGTCGCTCGCGGCGGGGTAGCTCGACTCGGCCGGCGCGTTGCTACCGCGACCCTCCCAGCCGTCGTAGGCCACGCCCATGCCGAGGCCGAGCCAGATGGGCCGCGTCATGTCCTTGGCCTGGTACGCGTGGTACCGCGTGACCAGCGTCGACGGACTCACGGGCGGGCCGTAGCCGCCGCCCGAGGCCGGCTGCGCGTTGTCCGGCTCGTCGGGATCCATCCACCACCCGATGATGGTCGGGTCGTCGATGTTCGCGATGCCCACCGAGTCCTGCCCGACGATGGCGTACATCCCTTGCGCCTTGATGGTCGCGAGATCGCTCGCCGCCATCGAGTCGGTCCCGGAGTTATTGCCGATGTAGATGTTGATCCCGAGCCCCGCGAGCTCGGTCGCGTGCCACGAGCCCTGGAGCCACACGCCGATGGGAAAGAAGCTCGGGTCGGTGGGCACGCCGCGCGACCAGCTCGCGTAGGGGCTCGTCCACGCCACCTCGGGGATCGCAGGGACGCACGCCGAGAGGGGCGCCGCGTCGCCGGGCAGCACGCCGCCCTCGACCACCGCGCCGCTGCCCGCGTCGGTGGGCGGGCCGACGGCGCCGTCACTGTCGTCGCCGGGAGCGACCCCGGAACCGCTGGACCCCCCGCCGTGAACGCCGCCGTCTGCGGGCAGCGCCGCGGCGGGACTGCTCGAACTCCCGCACCCGATCGCGGCCGCCAGAGCACCGATGGACAGGACAGCCTGCGAGAGTCGGGGCGCGGGGTGAGGGCCTGGTGTCATCTCATCCAGTCTAGGTCGCTTCGCGTTCGGCGGGGCCGTTCTCCTGTGTTGGTGTTTCCAGCGGAAGGCCCGAGTAGATTGCGCGTCGAGCTTGCTTGGAGTTTTAGGGATTCTTTATTGGGTGCTGGCTACGTTCTCCAGTGGGTATCCAGAATTGAACACTTGGACTTCGCTCGTTCGCGATCGACCGCTCCGGTGGTTTTTGGCGACGGTCGAAGGAGCTCTGCCATGAACGCTCGCATGCCGGATCCCTCGCAAGTAGGGGCCCACTCGGTCGTGACCGGCCCCACGCTCCAAGAGCAACTCGCGGGCCTGATCGCGCTCGTCGAGGTCCTCGTGCTCAACCTGTGTGTGATCCGGACCGCCGCGGACTTGCTGCGAGGCTCGATGAGCGCCGAGGGCGGAATTACGCTGGCTGTCGCCGTCAGCTTGGCCATTGCGCTCGTACGCTACCAGCTCCGCTCGCGTCGGCGATCGGCACGCGGACACGGAGACCGGGGGAGGCGACGCCGGTCCGCGTGGGGATGATGCCTCTCGCCGCTCGGCGGCCGATTCGAGTCGGCGGCGCGTGTTTCCGGTCCATAGTGCGGGCGCGTGTGGTCGACCTCGGATCCCGTTTCGCGCCTCGCGCTCTACGTCGCAGTGATCCTCGTCGCTGCAAAGCTCGGAGCCAAACTTGCGTCCCGTTTGAAGCAGCCGGCCGTTCTCGGAGAGCTCGTCGTCGGGATCGCGCTCGGTAGCCTCTCGCTCTCGTTCTTTCGCGACCTCCGGACAGATGCCGGCATCGACATGCTGGCACGACTGGGCGTGCTGGTGCTCCTCTTCGAGGTCGGGCTCGAGTCCACGGTGCACGAGGTGATGCGGGTCGGCATCGGGTCGATGCGCGTGGCGGTCCTGGGCACCGTCGGAACGCTCCTCGCCGGTCTGGTGGCGGCCCGGCTCGCGATGCCGGGGTCCGGTACGCTGGTCCACGTGTTCGTGGCCGCGGCCATCACCGCCACGAGCGTCGGTGTCAGCGCGCGCGTGCTGAAGGACGCGAGCGCGTCGCGCAGCCCCGAAGCGCACACCATCCTCGGCGCGGCCGTCCTCGACGACGTCCTCGGCCTCGTCGTGCTCTCGATCGTCACCACCGCCGTCGTGCACGCCGGCGTCAGCGCCGTGACGCCCGGGGAGGTCGTGTGGCTCGTGGCGAAGACCCTGGCTTTCCTGGCCCTGGCGCTGCTCGCCGGCGTGAAGCTCTCGCCGAAGATCTTTCGTGTGACCGCGCGCCTCCGGACGAGCGGAGCGCTCCTCGCCGCGGGGCTGTCGTTATGCTTCGTGCTCGCCTGGGCGTCCGACATCGTGGCGTCGGCCATCCTGCTGCTGCGGAGCGCACCACGCTCTCGACGTCGGCTTCCTGCCCCGTCGGAATGGGACGAGGCACGATCCCAGCTAGCGCCCGCGCGCCCCCCATACTCTTCCTCCCGGATGTCTCGCCCCGCAGCGACCGCGTCCAGGACGGCGTCCATGACCGACGGCCAGACCGCGCGGAACGAGCGCCGCCGAGACGCGTCCCCCGTGGCAACGACGGCAAGATCACGGAGGAGCCCGTCCAGAGCTCTCGCCTGTTCCGTGAATGCTCGAACATGGTGAAGCATCTCCTGTTCGCCAGCATCGAGAAGAGCCTCCGCCACGAGGCGGTCATCCTCGTCCCTTCCTTGGAAGTTCTGCTCGGCGTAGTGCACGCTGCCGCGTCGGTGCGCGTCAAGAAGCGCGTCGCGCAGCGCAGCGGCCCGCTCCTTGACGCAGCAACTCGAGCGCGCGCAGCCCGCCGATACGGCTATGGGCGCAACGAGCCGATCAAGAAGCATGTCACGCGGCGCTATGTTCCGGAGCCCTTCCTCCAAGTTGGCGGCAAGCAGGTCGATGGTGCGGCGACCGGTGGCCGAGTCGAACCCCGTCAACCGCGCGGAGCGCGCCGCCTCGCGGAACGCATCCAGGACGGCGGCGTGAACGCACTTCTCATCGATGGTTCGGCAGGGCGAATCCCAGAGGGGGCGTAGGGCCACCGCCAGGATGCGCCGAACCTCGTCCGAAGAGCTTGCAGCCAACGACCGCAGCGCGACCAGTGCCCGCTGGCGCCGGTCCTCACCCACCACGTCGCCCGGAAGAATCAGGACGCGCGGCAAACTCCGAGCGGCAGCACGGTCCGCACCCCACGGAAAGACTGCCTGCTCAGCCCCAAGCTCGGCGCCGCCCAGACGCGATGTTGCACGGATGACGGCGTCGACCGCCCATTCCATGTCCTCCGCGGGTAGGCCACTGAACCCCCAATGCCACGCTCTCGATGGCTCCGACCGCCACGGCCGTCGGAGGCCCCATGCTGTCGGGTGGGCCGGCGTTTGGCGGATCCGCCTCGAGCCCGGGCCAACGTGCATCTCGGCTCCGGCTGAACCGGCTCGAAGCGCGCGGGGTCGAAGGGGACGGCCGGTAGCGACGAACGCATGCGCTAGCCCCGCGTTGGCCGTCGCGAGATTTAGAGGTCCTTTAGGGATGCGGGGCTATGGGTGTCTCCCGCTCGCGGCACGCCGAACAACGCATTCGTAGGCTCGCGCCTGCAGACTGGACCATCCGATGCTCAAAGCAATCCTGAAGCGCTGTCTCGTCACGGCGGCCGCGGCCTCCGCCGTGCTCGTCGCCGCTTGTGCGACGACCCCTCCGCCTGCGAGCACCACCGTCCAGTCCAATTCAGCCGAGGTGTCGCACCCGGACACGAAGGCGGATCCGGGCAACTGCGATTACTACAATTACTATCACAATGAGTCGAAGAACTCCGCTGGCGCCGGCAAGTGCGCGACGGACTGCGACTGTGACGGAATGCGATCGTGCAAGTCCGGCGCCTGTCAGGGCGAAGCGAGGGCGAAGATCGACTGCAACAGCCCCGACCGTCACTGGAACGAGGCCTGGAATCCGCTGGGCGCGGGCAAGTGCGCCAGCGATTGCGACTGCGACGGCCGGCGCGGGTGTCAGGCGGGCACCTGCCAGGGCGTCGCGCGCTGACGATTCCGGCCCCGACTTGACTGGTCAAGCGGGGTCGGGATTGCTCTCTTCTGGCCCGTCCGCGTCGCGCCATGCGAGCGGACTCGGACCGCGGTTGCCGTTCCAGAGCTCCGTGCCCGCCATCCATCGTCCGAGAGAGCGGCGGACGACTCTCCATTGTCGGGTAAGGGGCTGGCGCGGTGCCGAGCGTCTTCCTCGGTCCGTTTCCAGTC
>CALFNG010000033.1 GCA_937902985.1 uncultured Myxococcales bacterium | reverse complement strand
AGAACGGCCGACTACGGTTCACGAGCGGTCTGGACCTCGGCGACCATCTGGTCGCGGACGGCGAGCAAGACGATTCGGTAGCCTCCACCGAAGTCGAGATGCGGCGCCTCGACGACGTGTTGGGGGCCATGCCGGGTCATCCTCTTCCACGAATCCTCAAGGTAGACGCCGAAGGATGGGACGCGGCGGTTCTGCGTGGAGCCGAGGCGACGATCGCGCGCGCTCAGCCCCTCATTCTCGTCGAGGTCTGGCAGGGCGGCCGCGAGCTCCGCGCGTGGCTCGAGGAGCGCGGCTATTGCGTCTACGCGTACGACTGGGAGGACGGTGCGCTTCGCGCCTTGCCGCAAGACTTCGCAGCCTGGCAGTGTAACTTCATCTGCGTGCATGGCGCCCGCCTCGAAGAGACTCGTCGGTTGCTGGCGCTACGGACGCCCCGGTCCTTGCGTCTACCTCGTGTCCGATGGATACAGAGCTTGCCGCGCAATCCGTAGCCGAGCGCGTGTACCTCGCGCCGTGGTGATCGTGGCCAGCGCGGTCGCGCTCACGTCGACGACGGCGCGCGCCGCGCTGCGGGCGACGGGGAGAATTCCCGATCAACGCGGCCTGCATACGAACCAGGCCTGACTGCTCGCGAACTCCCTCGTCCACCCCAGCGGCGTGAAGCGAAGGTCCTCCACGACAAAACGCCGTTCGATTGATCTCGCGAGCGCGCGCCAGTTGAAGCCGAAGTGCGTATGCCACTTCAAACGGCCGTCGCTGTGGACCGGTCGCGGGATTGCGGTGTTTTCGCGCGCGAAAACCATCTTCATCAGCTGGAGTAACCCGTAGCGCTCCGTCCACTGGTAGTCCCCGACTTTCCTAGCGCCGAGAACGCGCCGTACGGTTTGCTTGCCCAGCAGGGTCGGGCCGGTCTCGATGGGCACGCTGATGACGACGGCGCCGCCGGGAGCGACGAGTCGGCGCAGATCGTCGAGCACCGCTTCGACGCCCTCGGCGACGCAGTGCTCGAGCACCTCCATGCAGAACACCAGATCGTACCGATGGGCGTGGCGCTCGTCGAGCTCATCGACTCGGACGAACGGGACGCCTCTGATGTGCGAGAGGTCGCAGGGCACTACGTCGCTCGCGACGCACTGGTCGACCAGCTCGTGTACGCGCTTGACGAACATCCCGTCTCCGCAGCCGTAGTCGATGAGCGACCGGCCTCCGAGGGACTTCACCAGACCGCGCGCGAGTTCGAACCGGCGTCCGTGGCTCCAGCGCACAATCCGTGATGGCGAGAGCAGCTGCTTTCTCTCGTAGGATCCGACTTGGGCGACCATCGCCGTCACCACCTCGAAGGCCGGCGGGGCCTATTGCGGAACACTTGCACGCGGTTGGATCCTTGAACAGGCGTTTGAAAGGGAGACGTTGGCACAGACCAGTCCTGCCACAGAGACCGCCCGAGTCCAAGGTGGCTGCGCCGAAATGGGGCGCCACCGCGCCCATCTGGCGAGAAGGACCCCCGCTTGCGCTGCGGTGACGCCGCCGTACCATGCGCTCCAATGCGGGTTTCGAAGCACATCCCGGCGCTCGACGGAGTGCGTGGCATCGCGATCGCGCTCGTCCTCGCCTACCACTCGGCCGTTTTCGGACAGACCGCCGACGACCTCGCAGGCCGGGTCGCTCGTCTTGGCTGGTGCGGGGTCGACCTGTTCTTTGTCCTCAGCGGGTTCCTCATCACGGGCATCCTCCTCGACGGCCGCGCCGACCTGCCGACGTTCGGCGCATTCTTCGGGCGCCGCGTTCGTCGCATCTTTCCCCTCTACTACGGCGCGCTGGCCGTCTACTTCTGTGTTCTGGCACGTTTTTCGGACGTCGGTGACGCCCACGAGGCCGCGTGGTACGTGACCTACTTGAGTAACGTGCGGATCGCCACGCACGGGTGGCCGTCGCGCTCGGCGATCGATCAATTTTGGTCCCTGGCCATCGAGGAGCAGTTCTACCTCGTCTGGCCCGTCATCGTTCTGGGCCGCTCGCGCGCGACCGTCGTGCGCTTCTGTCTGGCGATCTTCGGGATCGCGCTCCTGACGCGTATCGGCTTCGGCTTCGCCGGCAACTACGACGCGATCTACGTGCTGACGCCGTGCCGGGCCGATGCCCTAGCGGCAGGCGCTATGGCCGCCGTGGCCGTTCGCTCGAATGTCGCATCGAGCGTCGCGGCCCGGCTCGTCGTCATCTCCGCCGTCGTCTGGCTGACCGTCGTCGCGTGTGTTCGCTTGCGCTACTGGACGGACCAGCCGGCTGTCTACGCGATCGGGATGCCCTCGTTCGCCCTGCTCTGCGCGTCCGCCGTCGCTTACCTGGCGAGCGTACCGTCGAACAACCGGTACGCACGCGCGCTCTCGGTCGCGCCCCTCCGAGCCCTCGGGAAGTACAGTTACGCAATCTACGTGTTTCAGCAGGGGGCGATGATCGCGGCCCACCGCTTGCTCTCGCCACACCTCAAGACGGTCCCATCGGTGCTGTCGATCGTGACCATCGGCGGCGCGGGAAGCGCGCTTTCGATTGTCGCAGCGATCGCGAGCTGGCATCTCTACGAGAAGCGATTCCTGTCCTCGAATCATCCGACGCAGCGTTCCGTCGCGCTGAACGAGTAGCGTCCCGCAGTCGCGCGGCTCCCCGTGGCGAGCGCGGTGCGCTCGAACTCGCCGCTGGCGCGGGTTCCGGCCACGCTCTAGTATCCAGCGCCCATGCGGCTGGTGGTGACGGAGCCGGGAGGCGAGGAGGCACCCGGTGGAGCGCTCCAGAAGGTGACGCAGCCTCGCCTCCCTTCTCTCGATGGCGCCCGCGCGCTCTCCATTGCGCTCGTGGTTCTCGGGCACGCGGGGGCGGTGCTGCCCGACGACCACTGGCGAATCAAGCTCTTTCTGATGGGCCACGGCGGCGCAGACCTCGGCGTCAGCATCTTCTTCGTTCTGAGCGGCTATCTCATCACGCGGCTCTTGCTGAACGAAGCGACCGCGCGGGGCACGATATCGCTGCGCGCCTTTTACCTGCGTCGTGCTTTTCGCATTCTGCCCGCCATCTACGCGTACATCGTGTTTCTGGCCATCGCGGACCGTGTGGGTCTCTTGACGGTCACGCGCCAGGACGTCTGGCAACAAGTTTTCGTGCTGGGCGGCGGCTGGATCCAGCGCATCTTTCCTTTTCCGATCAATGTATTGACGGCTGTCGCCGTCGCCTCGGTATCTTACGATTTCATCGAGAAGCCGTTCCTGAGGGTGCGCGATCGCGTGCTCGCGTGAGCACCACGATGTCGCGATCATCCCGTCTCCCAGGGGGGGGTGCCGGGAGAAGCCTCTTACCGCCGGACTTGCTTGTCGGCGATGGAGTCGAAGAAATCGAGGTACCTGCGCGCGACCACGGGCCACGCGAACTCGTCGCGAGCTCGCTCGATCCCTCGGGCCCCGAGGTCAGCACGTTTGTTACGGTCGTCGAGCAGGTCCTCGATCGCTCGGGTCCAGCCGGCCTCGTCCTTCTCCCCGACGATGAGGCCCGAGTCCCGGACGACGTACGGGATTTCGCCGCTGTCGCTGCCGATGACGGGGACACCGGTGGCGAACGCCTCGACGAGCATGCGGCCGAACTGCTCTTTCCATTTGGGCGTGGTCTGGCTGGGCGCGCACATCATATCCATCGCGCTCAAGTACGCCGGCACCTGGTCGTGAACGATGGAGTTGCAGATCCGCACCCTGTCCCCGTGGCGCGCGGCCCATCCCCGGAGAAACGGCTCCAAGGGCCCAGATCGGAAGAGCGTC
>CALFNG010000032.1 GCA_937902985.1 uncultured Myxococcales bacterium | reverse complement strand
CGGGCGAGCGTGATCGAAGATCACGCTCGCCCGATTTAGCGTCCGCCGATCCCCGAGAGCAACCGTCCATGGAACGCGCGAAATGCCGCTAGGGACGGCCCTTCGGCGCGCGCGGCGTCACGACCCATAGCCGAGCCGCCCCCCCGGAGCCGGAGGACTCGTCACGCCGACTTGCGCGGAGACCTCATGCTTCGGAGGTGAACACCGCTCCGGCTTCGTCGCGCATCGTCGCGCACCGGCGGATCTTCGCCGAGGGCGGTGTAGAGCCCCTGGACGTCGTCGAAGAGGCGGTCGAACGATGGGGTCCGGGGGCCCGCGGCGCGAAGGAGCGCGCCGATGCCTGCCTCGACGGTCACGTCGATCGCGGTGCCTCCCGACGCGAGCGCGCGATGGGGCAGTACCATCGCACGGATGACGCTCCGGATGAGCACTTGCCAGACGCCGTCGCCCGCGACGACGGTCGCGAGCCGCCGGACGCGGTGCGCGATCGGACGGATTCGCTTGTCGTTCTCGAGGCGGGCCGGCCCGTCGGGAGGATCGGCGCTGGGCAAGAGGATCATGAAAACGAGAAAGCTGCCGTCTTGCTCGGCGGCAAAGCGATCGATGCGATCGAACGCCCAGCGGGTGCGCGCGAGGCGTGCGGACGCTTTCCAGACCATGATCAGCGCGTCGCCGCGAGTCGAAACCGCGACGCCGTCGTACGTCTCGATGAGCGCCTCGCGGTTCTCGCCGCGCGCGTCGCGCCTGACCTCGACGGTCTCGAAGGCGCGGAAGCCCGGATCGGGACCGACCGTGACGCTCTCGAGCGGGGCGAACTCGTCGCGCCAGCGAGCCGCGACCGCGCCGGCGGCGAACGGAAGCAACGCCTCGGCGAGCTCGCGGACGGAGGCGAAGCGTTGCGCGGGATCCCGGTGCAGAGCGCGCAAGACCACGGCGTCGAAGCCCGCGGGCAACGAGGGCACGCGCGCAGACGGCGGCTCGAGATCGGCGCTGACGGCGGCGTGGAGGCGCTCGTACATCGTCGGGCCGACGAACGGCCTCCGACCGGTGGTGCACTCGTAGAGCAGCACGCCGAGCGCATAGAGGTCGCTGCGCTCGGTGCCTCGCCCGCCGTCGCGAATGAGCTCGGGCGCGAGGTACTCGGGCGTCCCGATCATCGCCCCGGGATGGGTGATCGACGCGGAGTCCCCGTCCCAGCACGAGACGCCGAAGTCGGCGAGCTTGGGCCAGAGCGCGGGGCCGGACCCCATGAGCACGTTGGCTGGCTTGAGATCACGGTGGACGATCCCGTTGTCGTGGAGCTCGGCCACGGCCGACAGCAGCGGGAGGACGATCTCGACGGTTCGCGCCACGCTGAGCCGCTTCTCGCGTGAGACCTGCTGCTCGAGCGTCTCGCCTTCCACCAGCTCCATCACCAGGAAGGGAACCCCCTCGCTCATCCCGACGTCGAGCACGTCGACGACGTGCGGGTGGCGGATCTGCGCCGCGATGCGCGCTTCGCGGAGGAAGCGCGCCGCCGCCCGCTTCGCCTCGGGTGAGCCCACCGCGCTCGCGTGGAGCACCTTGAGCGCGACGCGACGGCGAAGGGACGTGTCGATGGCCTCGAAGACCATGCCCCCGCCGCCGCTCGCGATCGTGCGCACCACCTCGTAGCGGTCGATCGTGCTGCCGGCGCCAAGCCGTACGGGGTGCGTCACCAAATTCTCGTGCTCCGAACGGGCAGGAGTTCCCGTACCTCGGCCGGTGGACCCGGGCAACCTGGCCGGACATGAACGGCGTGCCATGGTCTTTACTGGCCGCTGACGGCCATTTCCATCGCCAATTCGGCATCGGGCGTCGCCGGGGCCCCGGCGTCGGGCGTCGCCGGGACCCTGATCGCCGGCCGTTCCGCCCGCGCACGGCTCGAATTCGGAGGTCGGGACGCGATTTACAGCTCGCTGACCAGCGTCCTCGCGGCCTCGAGCCTCGTCTTCGCGTCCACGAGCGCCACCCGCTGGGCTCGCGCCTCTTCGACCACCTCTTTCGGAGCCCGGTCGACGAAGCCGGCCGAGCCGAGCTTCTTGTCGAGGGCGGCCAGATCTTTCTCGATCTTCTTCAGGCCGCGATCGATGCGGGCGCTCTCTTCTTCGGGCGTGACCAGACCCTTGAGGGGCACCAGCACTTCGATGGGTCCGTGCGCGCTCGGCACGACGCTGACGGTCGTCCCCGGCTCGCGACCGGCGCCGGGCGCCTCGAAGACCGGGTCGGCGCTTCGCGCGAGAAAGCGAATCGCGTCGGCCTGGCCACGAAGGAACGCGAGGACCTCGGGGCTCCCCGAGCGCACCCGCACCTTGATCTCGGCCTTGTTGTCGAGATTGTGCTCGCTGCGGATGGTGCGGGCGGCGGAGACCACGGGCTTGAAGAGGTCCATCCACGTCTCGGCGTCGGGGTCGAGGGCGCTACGCTCGTCGTCTCTCGTCGGGTACGGGCCGAACGCGATGCTCGCCTTGCGCGAGGCGGGCCGCGGCACGCGCTGCCAGAGCTCCTCGGTGATGAAAGGCATCAGCGGATGCATCAGGCGCAGGCTCCCCTCGAGCACGTAGGCGAGCGTCGCCTGCGTCTCGGGCACGGCGTCTGGCTGCACGTACGTGCCGCCCGAGGCTTGCGGTTGCTTCCGCAGCACGGGCTTCACGAGCTCTAGGTACCAGTCACAGAGGTCATTCCAGAAGAAGCGGTAGGCCGCGTGCGCGGCCTCGTCGATGCGAAACGTGTCGAGCCCCTCGTGGGCCGCGGCGCACGCCGCCGCGAAGCGCGATCGAATCCAGCGGTTGTAGAAGCCGCGGGTCGCGTTGCGCGCGGGGAGCGAGGCGGCGCCCGCGGGGAGCAACGCGTCGTCGGACCACGAGAAGTCGCCGAGGAGATCGAGCGCGAGGCGGGTCGCGTTCCAGATCTTGTTCAAGAAGTGACGGTTGCCCTCGAGGCGCTTGGGCGCGAGGGCGATGCGCTTGTTGCTCGGCGGGTAGGTCGCGAGCGTGAACCGGACGGCATCGGCGCCGAAGGCCGGGAAGCCGCTGCCCATGGCCGCGGCGGACGGATACGCCTTCTTGAACTTGGCGAGCGCTTCGCCCTCGGGCGCGCCCGGCAGGGTCTTCTTCACCATCTCGGCGAAGGTCGTCCCGTGGACGAGATCGAGCGGGTCGATGACGTTGCCCTTCACCTTGCTCATCTTCTCGCCGGTCTCGTCGACGATGAGCCCCGAGAGGAGCACGCGCCGGAACGGCACCTCGCCCGTGAAGTGGAGCCCGAACATCATCATGCGGGCGACCCAGAAGAAGAGGATGTCGTAGCCGGTCTCGAGATCGCTCGCGGGGTAGAACTTCTTGAACGCGTCCGTCGCGTCGGGCCAGCCGAGCGTCGACATCGGCCAGAGCGCGGACGAGAACCAGGTGTCGAGCACGTCCGGGTCTTGCTTCCATCCCTCGCCGCACTCGGCGGGGCGCTCGCGCGCCACCCGGACTTCGCCCGTAGCCGGGTTGTGCCACGCGGGGATCTGGTGTCCCCACCAGAGCTGCCGCGAGACGCACCAGTCTTGAATGTTCTCGAGGAAGTGGTCGTAGGTCTTCTCCCACTCGCCCGGGAGGATCACCGTCTTGCCCGAGTGCACGGCCTCGAGCGCCTTCTTGGCCATGCCCTCCATCGCGAGGAACCACTGCGTCGAGATCATCGGCTCGACCACGCCGCCGGATCGCTGGCATCGCGGCAAGGTGAGCGTGTGCGGCTTGCTCCCGCGCGCGAGCCCCTTCTGCTCGAGGGCGCGCTTCACCGCGCGGCGGGCCTCTTTGCGATCGAGACCGGCGAACGGACCGGCGTTGCCGTTCATCGTCCCGTCGAAGTTCAGGACGCTGATCTCCTCGAGGCCGTTGCGCTTGCCGGCGGCGAAGTCGTTGAAGTCGTGCGCGGGCGTCAGCTTCACGGCGCCGGTCCCGAACTTCGGATCGACGAGGATCGCGTCGGTCACGATCGGGAAGGTGCGGTCGACGAACGGATGGCGGACGCGCTTGCCGTGCAGCGCGGTGTACCGAGGATCGTCGGGATGAACGGCCACCGCCGTGTCGCCGAGCATCGTCTCGGGGCGCGTCGTGGCGACCACGATCTCGCCGCCCCCCTCGATCTCGTAGGCGAACTCGAAGAGCTCGCCGTTGGCGCCCTCTTCGTTCTCGACCTCGAGATCGCTGAGCGACGTCATGCACTCGGGGCACCAGTTGCTGAGGCGAGTGGCGCGGTACATGAGGCCCTGCTCGTGCAACCGCACGAAGGCCTCGATGACCGCGCGGCTCATGTCCGGGTCCATCGTGAACCTCGAGCGCGACCAGTCGGGCGAGGCGCCGAGGACGCGCTGCTGGAGCGCGATGCGCCCGCCGCTCTCGGCCTTCCACTTCCACACGCGCTCGAGGAACGCGGCGCGCCCGAGGGCCTGGCGCGTGATGCCTTCGCGCGCGAGCTGCCGCTCGACCACGAGCTGCGTGGCGATGCCCGCGTGGTCCATGCCCGGCTGCCAGAGGGCGTTGAAGCCGCGCATGCGATGCCAGCGAACGAGCGCGTCTTCGAGGGTGCACCGCTGCGCGTGCCCCATGTGAAGGCTGCCCGTCACGTTGGGCGGCGGCATCGGGATGACGTACGTGGGCCGCATGTCGGTGGGCGAGTCGCTGGTCGCGAAGACGCCGTTCTGCTCCCAGAACGCGTACCAGCGCGGCTCGACGAGGGCCGGGTCGTAAGGCTGGTCGAAGGCGGGCGCGGCCGAAGCGAGGGTCGTGGCTGTCGCGGCTGAGGTCGAGAGGTCGGGATCCGTCATCGGGCCGGCTCAATTAGCACCGTTTCCCGTTCTCGGGCGCCGGCGGCGGCGCGCTCGACGCCGAACGGGGCTCAGCGCGCGTCGGCCGGGCGCTGCGGTTTCGACGAAGACGCGCTGGGCACAGTCGTGGAGGCCGGCGTGGCGACGGGCGGCGGCGTGGCGAGCGGCGAGGCCGAACGCGCCGGCGGATGCGGGAACGAGGCATAGATCAACGAGGCGAGGAGGCCGCACACGAGCATCGCGATCGGGATGACGCGACGCGCGCTGGGCTGGCTGCTCGAAAGCCGCGCGTGGGCGAGCACGGTATGGGGCGACGTCGGCGGCAGGGGCGAGGGGGCCATGCTAGCCGAAAGAGGCTGCCGGCGATGGGCAAGGCGCGAGGGCGCCTTCAGTCCTCCTTGCGGGGCCGGCGCGCGAAGGCCTTGCGGGCGTCGGCGAGCGACAGGCCGTCGATGTAGTAGGCGCGCGCGCCCTTGCCGATGGCCATCGTGCCGCTGAAGGCGACCGTGGCCGACACGACCGAGCCGCCGCCGGGGGCGATCACCTTGACGAACGCGCGCACCGCCTCGCGGAGAACGAACGCGAGGCCGACGTTGGCCCCGAGACTGGCGAGGAACTCGGACGCGCTCCGCCGATCGACGGATCGCCCGGCGATCCATGCGATCGCCGCCACGAGGCCGAGCTGCATCGCCGTCAGAGGGATGATGTCGGCGAGCGGGATGGGAGCGGCGGCGATGCCGGCGCACACGGCGGCGGTGGCCTTGGTCAACGTGACCGCCAGCTCTTCTTGCACGGCGCGCGCACCGGTCGCGCGCGCCAGCTCGGCGCGGCTCGCGTCGGGCAAGTGGCGGAAGAGCAGCACCGCAAGGTCGTCGACGCGCCAGCGCTCGTCGGCGCGCAGCTGCCCGTCGTGCCGCCACGACATGTACGAGGAGATGCCCAGGGTGCCGACGTGGCGATCGCGGAGCGCGGGCCGATCGTCGATCTTGCGTGCGAGGGCTGCCTCGGCGGCGGACACGTGCCGGAGCTTCTCGTCGACGTCGTCCGGCGGCTCCTCGGCCGCGCGATCGAGCCGCGTGCCCTTGGGATCGAAGAGGTCGCAATGGGTGACGACCGCGACGAGCGGGGGCTCGGTGCGGTGCGCGCGCATCACTTCCTTGTAGACGCGCTCGATGACGTCGATGTCGGCGTCGATGGCCGCGTCGACCTCGCTCGCCTTGGCCACGAACGCGACGATGTCCGGAGCCTTCGCGCGGAGCTCGAGCGCCAGGGAATCGAGCGCGCTCTCGCCTTCGTGCGACTCCGCCGGCGGCGAGCCCTCCTGGACCCCCCGCGTGTCGAGGATCGACATCGAGCCTCCCGAGCGCTCGTAGTCGTACCAGCGGCCGCGGCCGGTCTGCGCCGTGACGTGTCCGAGCTCGGCCAGCTTGGCTCCGAAGAGCGCATTGACCACCGACGACTTGCCCGCGCCGCGGCGCCCGACGAGAACGATCGCGGGCGGGCGCTTCTCGAGCATCACCGTTCGCAGGGTCGTGATGCGGGAACGCAGGTCACTGGCGAGCGCGACCGGAAGGCGATCGAGCAGCTCTTCGAGGCGAAGGATCGCCCGCGCAAGCGTCTTCAGGGGATCTTCGCGGGGCTCGGACATGGTCTCCGGCTGGCAGATACAGCCCCCCGCGGCGAGCTCACCCGTCTCGGGTCAGCCGGGCGATCTCTTCTTTGATGATGGCCTCGGCGAGCTGGGGCACCACCTCCCAGACCACGCGCTCGACGACTTCGCGCGAGAGCGCGAGCACCGCCTCGGCCTGCTGGGGCGTGAGCCCGAGGTCGCCGAGCTTCCCCGCGAGGTGACCGTTGGCCACCGCGCCGACCGCGGCGATGGTGGCGACCGGGGTCGGGATCGACGCGACCGGGACGGGCGCGCGCGCGACGGCCGTGGGGGGACTGGGCGGAGGGGCCGCCTGGGCGGGCGGAGGGGCGGCCTGCGGCGGCGCC
>CALFNG010000031.1 GCA_937902985.1 uncultured Myxococcales bacterium | reverse complement strand
CGCGGGCGCGGACGCAGACGCAGACGCAGGCGCAGACGCGGACGCAGGCGGGGGCGTAGTCGCCGTTGGAGACGCGGGACGCGCGGCGAGGGGTCTCCGCGTGGGGGCGCTGGCGCTGGCGCCATTCGCCGTGTGCGCTCTCGCGCGCGCGCTCGCGTGGGGCCGCCCGGCGCCGCTCGCCGTCCTCGCGAAGCCGAGCGACCTCGCGCACGGCCTCGCGTACGCGGGCGCGGCCTGCGTCGTGACCCTGGCGCCCATCCTCGTCGTCGCGCCGCTCGCCCTCGCCGGGCACGCGCGCGGTCGCGCGCTCGCGCTCGCGGGGCTGGCCCACGTCGGCTCGATCGTCGCGGTCGGCGGCGACTGGATGCCGTACGCGCGACTGATGGTGCCGGTCGTGCCGTCGCTCGTGTACGCCGCGGTGCTCGCGAGCACGCGCGCTCGTCCCGCGTGGACCGCGCTCCGCTCGTGCGCGGCGATCGTCGTCGGGGTCGTGCTCCTCGCCCGCGGGGGGTCATCGGGGCGCGACGTCGGGACGGATCGCGCCGCGCTCGTAGTGACCGCCCGTCCGTGGCTCGAGGGAGCCGCGCGCGTGGCGGCGCTCGACATCGGGTGGGTCAGCGCGGCGACGGAGGCCGACATCGTGGACCTCGCCGGCCTCACCGATCTGGAGATCGCGTCGCTCCCGGGCGGCCACACGTCGAAGCGGATCGACGCGCGGTTTCTCCTCGATCGCGCGCCCGACACGCTGCTTCTCTACGCGCCCCTCGGCTTGCCGGTGGGTGGCCTCGCAGCGTCGCGAGATCTCGTCACCCCCCGCGCCGTCGAGGCGAGGCTCGTGGACGACGACGTCATCGCTCGCCACTTCGCGCCCGCGGCGTGGCTGCCGCTCGGCTCGAGCGGCGCGGGGTACGTGCTCCTGCGATCGCGTTGAGGACCGGCTTGCAGCACGGCGGCGAAGCGTTAGGCCGAGAAATGCGGGAGCGGGGAACGACGCCCATTCCGACGGCGTTCCCCGCTTCCCTTGTTTTCGTTTGCTTTCGTTTGCTTTCGTTTGCTTTCGTTTGCTTTCGTTTGCTTTCGTTGCGTTGTTACTCGCCGCCCGCCGCGCTACGTGGAGTGCGGCGCCGTGGCGGCGGCGGTCGGTGCTGCCGTCGTCGTTGCGGGCGTCGCGGGCGCGGGAGCTTCGACGGGAGTCGAAACAGGCGAAGTCGTCACCGGCGTCACGACGAGCCGCGCCGTGACGGACCCCTTGATCGCCTTCTTCTGGTTCTTCCCCATCGTGCCCCTCGCCTTCCGTGTGGCCGCGATCTTCGCCGCGGTGACCGCCTTCTGTTCCGCCGTCTTCGTGACGCGCACCTTGGGAGGTGCGAGCCCGAAGTCAGCCAGGACGTCGGCCGCGTTGCCGAACGCGCCCCGGACGACCGTCTGGAACGCGCGAATGAGCGCGAGCTGCGACGGCGACTGGACACGTTCGGTCTCGATCTTCGCTTTCGTTGCGGCCTTCGACGCCTCCACGGCGTCCCGGTTGTCGACGAAGCCCTGCAGCTCCTGCGTCAACGCAAGGATCGTGAAGGTCCCACCCCCCACCTGGAGCGCCTGGCTCCCGTTCGGGAAGTGCTTGTTGGCTCCGGCGATCAAGTGCGTCACCTCGGCCGCCAAATTGTTCTTTGCTCTGATGTTCGACATGGTCCTGACCTTTCTTTTCCCTGAGGACACCGACCGGGCACCATGCCCGGTGTTTCCGTGGCCTCATATATAAAGAGTCCGCGCGGGGGCCGCAGATCTTGGAAAAAAGTTTGGCGGGGGGGACGATTTTCGGATGAACCGCAGTGGCTCGGCTCGATCGAGTATCCGCGGGGACGTCGGGGGCATCTTCGGACGACGCGGGCGGTCGCGCGAGCGATGCGGACGAACGCGTCGGTGACACCGGATCTTCCGCATGCCCTGCAGGCGAATGCGCTCGCGACGCGGAGTCAACCCCTCCGCCTGCGGGCGAATCCGTTTCCATTGCGGATCGATCCTCAACGGACGTAGGCGCGCGAGCGCTGCATGCGCCTGCCCGCGCTCTTCTCGCGGGACTCTCCGCGAGCGATGCGCGTACACCCGTCAGCGTCGCCGCCGCACCCACACACGCTGCGAACGCGCGTGCAAGCGATCCGGATCGATCGGTGAGAGCTGCGTCACCGTACGCAAGCGTGACCGATGGCCCCGCGCGCATCGCGGGTGAGCGCGCAAGCGATGCGAGTACCGACGCGAGCACCGCAGGTGAACGCGCAAGCAAAGCGGGTACGGACGCGAGCGTCGCGGGCGAACCCCTGCGCGTCGCGGATCCGCCTGCAAGTGACGCGAGTGCAACCGCGAGCGATGCGAATGCGACTGAAAGCGACGCGAGTGCGCGCGCAACGGATGCCGATGTACCCGCAAGCAAAGCGAATTCCTCTCCAGCGAAGACCTACCGCGCTCGCGTTGCAAGGCCGGTCCTCCTGTCGCCGAGCGCCCAGGGCGAGGGCTTCGTTGCCCCCTCGAAGCGCCCCGTGATACGCGGAGCGATGCTTGCGGCTGCACGCGCGTGGGTCCTCGACCACCCGGCGCTCGCGACGGCCCTCTACGCGAGCCTCTTCGCCGCGCGCGCGTTCGCCGTCACCCGTCCCGTGCTCCTCGTCAACGACGGGCACATGTACTTCGAGATGGCGCGCAACCTCGGGCACGGGACGCTCGTGCTCTCCAACGGCCTCGACGTCGTCGACTCGCCCGAGCTGTGGATCGAGAACGCGGTCAAGCGAGGGCCGCACCTCTATCCGAAGTATCCGCCGCTCCATGCCCTGATCGCGGCGCCTCGAACCTCTGGGGCGGGGTACTAGAGCGAGCGGCGGCTAAGCGGAACGGGTCCGGCTCGGCGGTCGCGGCGCGCAGCCGGAACTCGGTTACGTTCGCGTCCGGCGAGCACCGCGAGCGTCGAGACGGGCTCGTTCCGCGACGCCGGCGCTTGCTCTAGCGCCTACCGCCGCGGGGGGGGCCGTCGCGGCGGTCGCCTCGGCCGCCGCTGCTTCGCTGGGGCGGGCCGGCTTCGCGGGCCTGCTGGATGCGCTCGCGGGCGCGGTCGCCCTCGACGCCTTCGGGAAAGGGAAGGAGCTCGCGGCGCGTGAGACGAATCTTGCCGTCGCGATCGACGGAGATGACCTTCACGTCGACCGGGTCGCCTTCTTTCATCACGTCCGTCACCTTCTCGACGCGCTCGTGGGCCATCTCCGACACGTGCAAGAGGCCGTCGGTGCCCGGGAGGATCTCGATGAACGCGCCGAAGTCGACGACGCGCGAGACGGTGCCCTTGTAGACGGCGCCGATCTCGGGCTCCGTGGTCAGGCCCTTGATGATGTCGAGCGCCTTCCTCACAGCCTCGTTGTCGCTCGAGGCGATGTTGACCGTGCCGTCGTCCTCGACGTCGATGGCCACGCCCGTCTGATCGATGATGCCTTTGATGGTCTTGCCGCCCGGCCCGATGATCAGGCGAATCTGGTCCGGCTTGACCTTGATCTGCGTGATGCGCGGCGCCCACTTCGACAGGTCCTGGCGCGCGGTGGGGAGCGTCGAGAGCATGCGATCGAGGATGAAGAGGCGCGCCTCTTTTGCCTGGTCGAGCGCCTGCGTCAGGACCTCGCGAGAGAGCCCCTCGATCTTGATGTCCATCTGGATCGCGGTGACGCCCTTCTTGGTCCCGCAGATCTTGAAGTCCATGTCGCCGAGGTGATCCTCGTCGCCCAGGATGTCGCTGAGGATCGCGTAGCGCGTCTTCGCGTCGGTGAGCGGACCGTCGCTGATGAGGCCCATCGCGATGCCCGCGACGGGCGCCTTGATCGGCACCCCCGCGTCCATCATGGCCAGGGTCGCGCCGCAGACGCTCGCCATCGACGAGCTCCCGTTCGACTCGAGGACCTCGCTGACGACGCGGAGCACGTAGGGGAACTTCTCGCCGTCGGGGATCATCCGCACGAGAGCCCGCTCGGCGAGCGCGCCGTGGCCGATCTCGCGACGGCCCGGCCCGCGGAGCGGCTTGGTCTCGCCGGTCGAGTACGGAGGGAAGTTGTAGTGCAGCATGAAGCGCTTCCAGCGCTCGCCGGTCAGCGCGTCGATCTTCTGCTCGTCGGTCGACGTGCCGAGGGTCGCCGTGACCAGGCCCTGCGTCTCGCCGCGCTGGAACAGCGCCGAGCCGTGCGTCCGCGGGAGGATGCCGACTTCGCAGACGATGGGACGGATGGTCGCCATGTCGCGGCCGTCGATGCGCTTGCGCTCGGAGAGCACGTAGTTGCGAACGACGTGGTACTTGCGATCTTCGAACTCCTCTTTGACGAGCTTCTCGATCTTCGCGAAGCCCTCGGTGCCGAGCTTGTCGACGAGCGTCTCGACGACCTTGGCTTTCGTGGCCTTGTACGCGTCGTAACGGGCTTTCTTGTCCTTGATGAGCGACGCCGTGAGGATGTCCCGGTCGGACAGGTCCTTCACGGTGGCCGCGACCTCGGCCGGCAGCGTCTTCTTGTCGAAGGAGCGCTTCGGCTTGCCCACCGCCGCGCGCATCCGCTCGATGAGCTCGAGGATCGGCTGCGCCGTGCGGTGCGCGAACATGAGCGCGTCGATGACGTCGCCTTCGCTGACCTCAGCCGCGCCGCCCTCGACCATCACGATCGCGTCCTTGGAGCAGGAGACGATGAGGTCGATATCGCCCTCGGCCTGCTGCGCGAACGTCGGGAACGGGAGGAACTCGCCCTTGAGGCGCGTCACGCGAACGGCCACCACCGGCCCGCCCCAGGGGATGTCGGAGATGTGAAGCGCCGCTGCGCCGGCCGTCATCGCGAGGATGTCGGTCGGGTTCTCCTTGTCGCTCGACAGCACGGTCGCGATGACCTGCGTGTCGTTCTTGTAGCCCTCGGGGAAGAGCGGCCGGTAGGGCCGGTCCATGAGCCGCGAGGTCAGGATCTCTTCGTCGCGCTGTCGCCCCTCGCGCTTGAAGAACCCGCCCGGGATCTTGCCGGCGGCGAAGGTCTTCTCGACGTAGTCGCAGGTGAGGGGGAAGAAGTCGATGCCGGGGCGCTCGTCGCCGCTGACGGCCGTGACGAGCACGACGCTCTCGCCGTACGTGACCAGGACGGCGCCGTGAGCCTGCTTGGCGAGGCGGCCGGTTTCGAACACGAGTGGGCGCCCGTTGACGACCACGGATTCACGAACGAAATGGGACATGGTGTGTCAGCGCTCCTGGGCGCTTCGCCGCGTGCGTGCAGCAGCTACGCGGGCACACCGTGCGCCTTTGATCCTCGGTTCGCGCGCGCCAGCGCCCGCAAGTGAAGGGGCGCTCGCGCGCGCGAATCGAAGAGCAAAAGGTCGTGCCCGGTGGACCCGATATGAGTTTCCGGCGCGAAGCCTACCGTTGATCGGCAGGCTCCGCCAAGGGGTCGCTTACTTGCGCAGATTGAGCGCGGCGACGACCTTGCGGTAACGCTCGAGGCTCGTTCGCTTCAGATAATCGAGTAGACGGCGCCGCTTCGAGACCAGGCGCAAGAGGCCCCGGCGCGAGTGGTGGTCCTTCACGTGCGTCTTGAAGTGCTCGGTCAGGTACGTGATGCGCTCCGTCAGCAGCGCGATCTGGACCTCGGGGGACCCGGTATCGTGATCGTGCGTGCGGAACTTGGAGACGACTTCGAACTTCTTGTCGGCGTTCAGGGTCATGGATCGCTCTCGGGCGGGCCGGCCAGCGTGTCTGGGGACGGTAGGGACGGGCTCGCCGTGTCGGGCTCGGTTCAGCGTTCCTGCACCCTGCGCGAAGGAATCGAGCAGGGGAGAGTGAAACGCAGGCGCCGGATCGGGCCCCGGGGTTGAAGAAGGCGCGCAGTATAGGCAGCGGCGACGCCCCGTCAATCGCGGCCTCGGCCGGACGCGATGTCGCTTGAGCTAGGGTTCCGGCAGGGTCCGCAGCGCGTCGGGAGACGTGACGGGCTCCTCGGCGTACGACCCGTCTTCGGAGCCGGTCAGCAGATCGAAGAGCGCCGGCGCGAAGGTGCCGGCGATGAGCTCTTCGACCGCCTCGGCGGTATCGAGCGACAGCGCGGCCTCGGCGGCGCGCTCGCAGTCGGCGGTCGCCACGCGCCGGATCGCCTCCTTGATCTCGGGGATGGCCGCGGCCTCCATCGAGAGCTCGCGCAACCCGAGGCCGACGAGCAACACCGCCGCGAGCGGATCGCTCGCCATCGCGCCGCAGAGGGCGACGGGAACGGCGTGCGCCGCGGCCGCGCGCGTGACCTGCCGGATCATCCGGAGGATGGCGGGGTGAAAAGCCGACGCCAGGTGCGCAAGCGACCGGTTCCCTCGGTCGATGGCCAGCGTGTATTGAATGAGATCGTTGGTCCCGATGCTGAAGAACTCGGCCTCGCGCGCGAGCACGTCGGCCATCACGACGGCGCTCGGGACCTCAATCATCATGCCCAGGGGGATGTGTTTTGCTCGGCCGTGGCCGGCGTTGTCGACCTCGCTCATCGCCCGCCCGAGCAGGCGGCGGACCTCGCGGAGCTCCTGCACGCTTGCGACCATGGGCACCATGATGCGAAGGTCGCCGTGGACGCTCGCCCGGACCATCGCCCTCAGCTGCACGAGGAACACGTCGGGTCGCGAGAGCGCGAGCCGGACTGCGCGGAGACCGAGCGCCGGGTTCATCTCGGCGGGGAGCTGGAAGCTCGACGCGAACTTGTCGCCGCCGATGTCGAACGTGCGCAGCGTGACCGGACGCGGCGCCACCGCTTCGACGACGGCGCGATAGAGCTCGTATTGCTCATCTTCGGTCGGCATCGTGCGCCGATCGATGTAAATGAACTCCGTGCGGTAGAGACCGATGCCCTCGGCGCCGTGGTCGAGCGCGAGAATGGCCTCGGCGGGCAGCTCGACATTCGCCTTCAGGCTCACGGGTTCGCCGTCGCGGGTGACGCAGGGCTGGTTGCGGGCGGTGAGGAGCCCGCGCGCGAACGCCAGGTGCTTCGCGCCCCGGCTCCGCGCCTCTTCGATGGTGGCCGCGTTCGGGTTGACCACGACCTCGCCGCGCAGCCCGTCGACGATGAGCGTGTCTCCGGTGCGAACGAGCGAGAGCGCGTCGGCCACGCCGACCACGGCGGGGATCTCCAGGGCGCGCGCCATGATCGCTGTGTGGCTCGTGCGCGTGCCGATCTCCGTGATGAACGCGATGACCGGCTCGCGCACCATGCCGGCCGTGTCGGCGGGCGACAGATCGCGGCCGATGATGACGACCGGCTGGTCGAGGCGCGGGACGATCTGCTTCATGTCGCCGGTCAGCTCGCGGAGGAGCCGGTCGCAAACGAACTCGATGTCGTGGCCGCGCTCGGCGATGTAGGCGTCGCGCTCGTTGCTGTCGGCCGGTGCGAAGAGCTTGGCGATCTCGTCGCTCGCCTGCGCGACCGCCCACTCGGCGCACTTCTTCTCGTCACGGATCTTCCTGACGACGCGCTCGAGGAGCATCGGGTCGCCGACCATCATCAGGTAAGCGTCGAGGATCGCGTTTGTCTCGAGCGGGCCAGCCGGGATGCGCGCGCTCACTTCGCGGAGGTTGCGCTTGGCGTCTTCGACGGCGCGGTGCAGCCGCTCGACTTCGGCCTCGATCTGCGCGCTCGGGACGTGGCGCCGCCCGTACGCGGTGCGCGTGTCGCCCACCACGAGGGCCAGGCCCACGACGACGCCCGGGCTCCCGGGGATGCCCTTCAGGACGATCCCGCGCGGCAGGCAGGTGTCGCTGGGCGGCGCCAACGTGACCGCGACTCCGGACATGGTCGGCGGGGGAGGGTCGTCGTCGTTCATCGACCCTCCCCGAACTTGTCGGCGATGAGCTGACCAATCGCTGCGACGCACTCCTCGGCGCGCTCCCCCTTGGCCCGCACTTCGATGACGGTGCCCTTGGAGCCGCAGAGCAGGAGCACGCCCATCACGCTCTTGCCGTTCGCGCTCTGGTCCTCGCGTGAGACCTCGACCTCGCATGGGAACTTCGACGCGAGCTGCACGAGCTTGGTTGCGGCGCGCGCGTGGAGGCCGAGCTGGTTGATGATCTTGAAACGTGCAGTCACCTCACTCATGACTTCTCCTCGCGCGGCGTCGACGAGGCCGGCGGCGGTGGTGCGATCATTCCCTTGAGCTCGAGCACGTTCGAATTGTCGTCGTCGGCCCCCGGCGTCGACGGCCTGCGCTCGGAGGGGGAGGCCGTGGGCGCGAGCTGCCCCCGGTGCACGTCGCGGTGAAGCACCCCGATCGACGCGCCGGCCGCGTTCGCGAGGTCCTTCGCGAGCGCCTCGGCGATCGCCACCGAGCGGTGCCTGCCGCCCGTGCAGCCGATTGCGATGGTCAAGTAGCTCTTTCCTTCGCGCTCGTAGCGCGGAAGGACATATTCGAGGAGTCCGCGCGCGTGGCGCAAGAACTCCTGCGTCTCGACCGACCCGAGCACGTAGTGGACGACCGGCGCGTCGAGGCCGGTCAGCGGCCTCAACCCGGGCACGAAATACGGATTGTCGAGGAAGCGCACGTCGAGCACGACGTCGGCGTCGACCGGCGTTCCGAACTTGAACCCGAACGACACGAAGCGGGTCACCATGCCCGGCGCTCCGCGCGATGCCGGGCCGAAATGCGCGACGAGCACGCGGCGGAGCTCGTGCACGCTCATGTTCGTCGTGTCGATGACGCGCGTCGCCCGGGCGCGAAGCGGGGCCAGGCGTTCGCGTTCGACGCGCACGCCGTCGAGCACCGCCAGGGCGCCCTCGGACCCGCTGACGCCGCTCTCGGCGGCCAGCGGGTGCGGCCGCCGCGTCTCGCTGAACCGGTGAAGGAGCGTCTCGTCGCTCGCGTCGAGGAAGAGCACGTGGAGGTCGCGCTGGCCGCCCGCTTCGAGCAGCTCGAGCACGCTGCCCACCTCGCCGAGGAAGGCGCGGACGCGGACGTCGATGCCGAGCGCGAGGCGCGTCATCTCGCCGCGCTCGCACAGCTCCACGGCCTGGGGCGCGAGCAGCGTCGGCAGGTTGTCGACGCAGAAGAACCCGAGGTCCTCGAGGGCGTGCAGCGCCTGGGACTTGCCGGCCCCCGAGAGGCCGCTGACGACGACGACGGTCGGCGCGTTCACTCGCCGCGCTCTTTCGTGCGAGGATCGCGAGGGCCCGGAACGGGGGTCGGAGGCCTGCTGCTGGACAAGGCTCCCGTGGAGGGGCTGGTGCGAGGCCCGTCTGGAACGCTTCGGGGCGGCTCCGCTCGCGCTGCCGGGATCCGGGCGGAGCTCTCGGTGCCGCTCGCGCCCGGGGCGAGGGTGGACCAGGTGGCCGGCGCCGGCGCCGACTCGCCCTCATCGCGCGCGATGGCGCCGATGCCGTCGCCCGGCTCCTGCTCCCGGCGCATCCCGCTCGCGTCGAGCGCGGGCCGCATCGCCAGGTGCCCCTCGATCCGGTCGAGGAAGTCGCTCGCCGGTGTGCGGCCGTCGCGCCGGAGGAGCGCGTTGCGCGCGGCCATCTCGATGATGCTGCCCATGTTGCGCCCGGACCGCACCGGGACGCGGACCTCGAGGATGGGCGTATCGAGAATGAGGTGATGCTTCTCTTCGACGCCGAGCCGGTCGAACTCTTCGCGCTCGCTCCACTCGATGAGGTGCACGACGAGATCGAGGCGCTTTCGCTCGCGCACCGCCGTGACCCCGAAGAGATCGCGGATGTCGAGGACCCCGAGGCCGCGAATCTCGAGGTGATGGCGCAGGAGCTCCGCCGGCTGCCCGAAGACCAGGCCCGGCGGGCGCCAGTCGCAGCGAACCACGTCGTCGGCGACGATGCGGTGCCCGCGCATGACGAGCTCGAGGGCGCACTCGCTCTTGCCGATGCCGCTCTTGCCGAGCAGGAGGATACCCACGCCGTACACGTCGACGAGGACGCCGTGCAGCTGCGTCTGCGGGGCGAGGCGGTCGTCGAGAACCGCGTGCAGCGCGTTGATGGTGCGGCTCGACCGGGCATTGGCGGCGAAGAGGGGCGTGCCGGTCGCTTCGGCGGCGGCGACGAACGAGCGGGGAGGGTCTTTGCCGCCCGTGACGACCACGCACGACAGGCCGAGCGCCAGGAAGCCGCGCGCCGCGACGCTGCGCGCGTCGGGCGTGAGCGACTCGATGTACGAGAGCTCGGTCTCGCCCAGCACCTGGACGCGCGTCGGCACGACGCCGTGGTAGTGGCCGACCAGAGCGAGGCCGTTCTTCTGGACCCGCGGGTGATGGAGAGGTCGGTCGAGGCCCGACTCGCCGGCGACCAGGCGCAGCGTGACGCTGAGCTGGGGATCCTGAGCCAAGGCACGCACCGCCAGCTTGGGGATGGTGTCCTTCGCCAAGCCGTGGTCGAGCCGCTCGTCGGTCATCGCGTGCCCCCCCGCGGCTTCACGGGCGGTCCCCCTCCTCCGCGGCGATGAGGCCGTGGGCGGCGGTGGCGCTCTCGGAGGCGATCAGGCGTTCGCGGAACGTGCGATTGCGGAGCAGCCTCGAGACCCGGGCGAGGGTCTTGAGGTGCTCGCCGGTCGCCCGCTTGGGCCCGATGACGGCGAAGACGATGTAGACGGCCTGGCCGTCGATGGCGGCGAAGTCGACTCCCTCGGGCACGACGAGGAGGCCCGCGTGCTGGGTGTCGAGCTGAACGAGCGCGCCGTGAGGAATGGCGACTCCCTCGCCGATCCCCGTCGACTGGAGCTGCTCGCGCTCCATGAGCACGCGCTCGATCTCGGCGCCGTTGACGCGCGTGCCCTTGGCGAGCATCTGCCCGAGGGATTTGATGACCCCGGCCTTGTCCAGATGATCGTGATGGATCGCTACGCGCTCGGGCGTGAGAAGGTCCGTGAGTCGCATTTGGATGCTCGGGGCCAGACTCTAGATCGAGATCGGGCCCCGTCGCACGGATCCTGCGGACTTTCCGGACAGATACTTTCCCCGGGGGGCTACCCTTTGACGGCTTCGCTCGGGAGATGGGCCGAGGCCCGGTCGGCGCCCTTCTTGCGCGTCTTGATGCTCTCCTTCGCGGAGAGAATCTGCCGCTCGATCTTGTCGACCACCTTGTCGATCGAGGCGTACATGTCTTCGCTCGCCTCGTGCGCGTGGAAGTGATCGTGGCCGGCGTGAACGTCGACCTCGACCTTGTGCACGCGCTCTTTCTCACAACTGAGCGTGACCTGTCCCTTCATCGGTCCACGGAGGAAGCGTTGCAGCTTCGCAATCTTCTCAGTCGCATAGATCTTGACCGCATCGGTCGCGTCCATGTGGCGAAACGTGATCGAGATGTTCATCAGGGCTTGCTCCTCACGCCGCGCTTGGCGGCGTTGGCTCGAGAGCGTTTGCGAGGCTCGGAAGCTCCTACCGACAAGCGACGCGCAATCTTCCCTGCGCCATGCTGAAAGCGTAACACTTGGCCTCGCGGGAGACACGTAACAATAACGGCCTTTTCACCGGGATATGAGCGCCTGCATAAGCCCTGCCGGCCTTCGGTCTTCGACGCGGCGCTTCAACCTACGCGAACCCACGGTTCGGTCTGCTGGCGCTCGCTACACGCTGTGCGAAGAGGGATAGGGAGGCGGCGAATCTCTCGCGCTCGCCGCGTGAGCCGCTCGACTAGAAGAGCTTCTTGCGCTTACTCGACGACAGAATGCCGAGCATCTCTCGATACTTGGCAACGGTCCTTCGCGCGATTTGGATGCCGTCGCGCTTGGCGAGGAGCTCGACGATTTGCTGGTCAGACAGCGGGTTCGATTTGTCTTCCTCGTCGATGATCTTCTTGATCGCCTGCTTGACGCTCTCGCTCGCGATGTCTTCGTCCGCCATGCGGCGGATCGACGAGTTGAAGAAGTATTTGAGCTCGAAGAGCCCCTGCGGCGTGTGCACGTACTTGTTCGTCGTGACGCGGCTGATGGTCGATTCGTGCATCCCGACGGACTCGGCCACGTCTCGGAGGATCATCGGCTTCAGGTGCGCGACGCCCTTCTCGAAGAAGTCGCGCTGCTTGTCGACGATGCACTCGGTGACGCGAATGATCGTCTTCCGGCGCTGCTCGATGGCTCGAATCAGCCACTGCGCATTCCGGAGCTTCTCGCCGATGAACTCCTTGGCCTGGGGGTCCTTGAGCAGCTGCTTGGTCAACGACTCGTTGATGTAGAGGCGCTGGACGCCGCGGTCGTTGTCGGTGACGACGAACTTGTCGCTGTCCTTGATGACGTAAACGTCCGGCGTGATCGCGATGGTCTTGTCGTCGGTGTCGGTGAAGTTGCGGGCGGGACGGCTCTCGAGCTTCTGGATCTGCTTGACCGCCTCGTAGACCTCTTCGACCGTCACCTTCATGTCGCGCGCGATCGCCTGGTAGTTGTGCTTCTCGAGGTTGCTCAGATGCTTGTCGATCATCTGAACTTCGAGGTCGTCGTAGCCGAAGCACTCGGCCTGGACGTGCAGGCACTCTTGAAGGGACCGCGAGCAGACGCCCACGGGGTCCCACTCCTGCATTTCCCTCAAGACGCACTCCGCGTCCTCGGGGTCGATGGGCACTTCGCGGGCGAGGTCCTCTATGGTCAGGTCGGGGGTCTTCTCGCCGTTCTCACGGTCCATTCCCTTCAGGTCGAGAAACCCGTTCTCGTCGAGGTTTCCGAGCACGAGCTCCGCGAACTGCTTCTCTTCGTCGGTGAAGTCGCTGAGCTGCATTTGCCAGCGCAGGTGATCGACCAGCGAGGCGCTCTTCGTGAGGTTCTGTTCGATCGGGGGGAGCTCGTCGTAGCCCCCCCGGTTGCTGGGAAGGGGCTGCTGGAGGGTCCGGTTCTCGAGGAACTGCTCCCAGTCGATCTCTTGAACCCTCTTGTCTTCGGAGCGCTTCTCGAGGTCGGCGACCTGGAGCTTCTCGGAGGCCATGGCCGGCGAGTCAGGGGCAGGGGGCTCGTGGAGCAGCTCGCCGTTCTTCGCGTCGCCGTTGGAGCGGGCCCTGGGGTCGATCTCCTCGTCGGCCAGCACGGGGTTGGCATCGAGCTCCTTCCGGATCTCGTCGATGAGCTCGAGGCGTGAGAGCTGAAGGAGGCGGATCGCCTGCTGCAGCTGCGGCGTCATGACGAGCTGCTGACTGAGCTTGAGCTGCTGCTTTATCTCCATCGCGTTCTCGAGTTGGGGGGCGCGGCCCGCGCGCCGGTGAGGAGGCGGCATCGGCTGCCCCGCCAGCTGCCTCACCAGCTTCATAACAACTAACACTGGGGAGCCAGAGTGGCAGCCTGCTCACAGCGAATTAAAGCGACTTTCGTGCCAGCGGCTGAATTTAGTTCAATTGAGCTTTTTTTATAGGGAACCGCGCGCCGTAAGGATGCTACGGTCCGAGCCTTTGGCTGCCGCTCGAAGGGGGGTCCGAAGGCATCGCTCCTGCAGGCAAACTGTCACGCTGCCACGTCCCCAGGTAGCGCCCACGCACCAGCGGGTGGCTCGCAAAGTCGGCCGAGGCGGCGCTGGCCGCGACGAGTCCGTCGAGCATCAGGACGGCGTGGGTGCACACGCGAAGCGCCTCCGCGACGTGGTGGTCGGCGAGAATGACCGCGGTGCCCGCCCGGGCGAGCCCCCCGAGCAGATCGCCCAGCTGCGCCGCCCCCACCGGATCGACGCCAGCGAACGGCTCGTCGCACACGAGAACACGCGGTGTGCGCGTCACGGCGCGAGCCAGCTCGAGCCTACGTCGCTCGCCCGACGAGAGCTCGCCCGCGCGAACGTCGAGCCGGTGGTCGAGTCCGACCCTAGCCGCGGCGACGCGGGGGTCTTCGGGGGACGCGCGCGTGATGAGCCTGAAAGCCTCGAGGTTCTGCCGGACCGTGAGATCCCAGAGCACACTGGGGCCTTGCGGCACGTACCCGACTCCCGCTCGGGCGCGCTTCCACAAGGGCCAGCGGGTCACGTCTTCCCCGCCGATGGTGACGACTCCGTCGTCGGGAGGGTCCTCTCCGACGAGAGCCCGGAACAGCGTCGACTTTCCCGCGCCCGAGGGGCCGAGCACGCCGAGCACTTCGCCGGCGCGCGCCTCGAGATCCACGCCCCGGAGCACGGCCTTGCCCCCGCGCGCGACGCGCAGGCCGCGCGCCGAGAGGACGATCGGCGGCGGGGAGGCCACCCGGACGGGTGCGCGCTCGCCGTCCGTTGCGGCCGACGCGGGCTCGTCGGAGGCGACATCCGATGCCAAGCGCTACGGCCCTTTCGCGACCGGAATGGCCCCTTTCACCTGCGTCAACGAGACCTTGGCGGTCCCGATTTCGATGCGGGCGCTGTCGGCCGTGAGCCAGCCCTGACCGCGCGTGAGCTTCACGCCCCCGCGGAGATCGAGGACCTGCTTGGTCAGATCGAGCTCCACGGACGGCGCCTCGGCGTGGACGCCGCGAACGTCGGCGGTGACGCCCCCGGAGCCGCGCGCCCACGTGAGGTGCGGCGCGTGCTCGAACCGGAGATCGATCCGCGGGCAATTGACCACGAGATCGCCCTTCGTGAGCGTCACCTTGCCCGTTAGCGTCGCCTCGCCGGCGAGAATGTCGATGTCGAGTTGGTCGGCCTGGAGCTTCACCGGCTCGGGCCCCACGCCCCCCAGGATCTCTGCCCGCGCGAGCGTGACCGGCGTGAGCAGCGCGGCCAGCGCGAGGGGCAGGAGATGGAGCCGGGACATCGGGTGGGTGGAGTGTAGCGCACCCTGCCCGGCACGCGTCAGGTCTCGAGGGCCACGCGAAAGGCCCGCAGCTCGCGCAAGACGCCGGCTGCAGGCGCCGCCCGGGCCCGGCTCTCGACGGGGGGCGGGGCGACCGAGAGCGCGAGGAGCTCTTCGACCAGCGTGGCGACCGCCGAGCGCGCGATCGCTTCGAGCCGTTCGGCGGGGTCGGACTGGGGTCCCCATGCCGCGGTGCGCACGATGGCCCGCGCCTGGGCGGCCAGGCGGCCCGGCGGGACCTCGACCTCGGCCGCCAGGGCCGAGAGCCCGCGCGAGAGGGCGGGGGCGATCGCGTCGACCGCGCGATCGACCCGGTAGCGCCCGAGCACCGGATCGCGCTCGGCGGCGTCGCGGTCGCGGCCGATGAACACGAGGTCGAGGTCGCGCTTCCAGTCGGCGACGTGGGGCTCGAGCGACTCGGCGAGTCGCACGGCGAGGGCGTCGGCGTCCCGCTCAATCCGAGTCGCGGCGCGCGATGCGGCTCGCGTTCGCTCGTCGCCGCGGGCCGCGGCGTCGCGATCGGACGCGTCGCGGGTCGTCCACGCCTCGAGCAGCCTGGCGACGAGCGCGGCCGAGCGCCGGCGGAGCGCGCGCTCCTTGAGCTCCGCGCTGCGACCGACGATCTGCTGGTCCAGCAGCGCTTGCACGGCCGGCCACCCCGACGCCTCGAGCGAGGCCGTGTCGGCTCCGGCGGTTCCGAGCCGGCTGGCGAGGGCGCGCTTCGCCGAGAACGCGATCGGAGGCCCCCAGGTCCCGATCCGGGTCTCGGCCAGCGCCTCGATCACGCTCTCCATCACGCGGGCGAGATCGGGCGCCGAGAGGCGGTCGGCCTTGTTGACGAGCATCTGCACGGGCAGGCGGATGCGGCGCGCCTCGTCGAGAACGACGCGCTCGCTCTGTTTCATGGCCTGGGTCGCGTCGAGGAGCCACACGGCGACGTCGGCCTCTTCGAACGCCGACCGGGCGACCCGGGCGTGCTGGGAGTCGGGAGCATTGAAGCCGGGCGTGTCGAGGATCTCGACGCTGACGAGGGTGGCCAGGGGCAGGCGCAGCTCGACGCGCTCGATGGTGTTCGCTTCGAGACCCGCCAGCGAGGTCAACGTCGAGCGCAGGTCGGCGAGGGCGACGATCCGCTCGCGCGGCTCGTGGCCCGGGGCGAAGAGGATCTTCGCGAAGGGGTCGGGAGCCCACCGCAGGTGATGGAGCGTGGCGGTGGTCGGGAGGACGCCGGTCGGAGCCACGTCGGCCCCGATGAGGGCGTTGATGAACGTACTCTTGCCGGCGTTGAACTCGCCGACGATCGCCAGGCGGACGGGGCGCGCGCGGTCGGCCGCGAGGTCGCCCGCCGGGGCAGCCGCCTGGAGGTCGCCGATGGCGTGTGCCCGCGCGTCGAGCCGGGCGAGGAGCGGACCCCACGCCGCGGGCGGGTCCCCCGGCGGGATCCAGGCGGTCGCCACCTGCGCGGCGAGGGCGTCCGCCCACGGAGCCAGGCGCGGGTGGGTCACTTCGGCGATCGCATCGAGGGGCGTCGCGCCGCGCGCGGCGTCGATGGGAAACGCGGCCGCGAGCCTGCGCGCGTCGGCGAGCACCGCGTCGGCCGGGTCGGCCGGCAAGGCGGCGAGGGCGTCGTGGAGCGCGCCGGCGTCGCGATCCTCGATCGAGGCATCGAGCAGAGGGGCCGCCGCGGCCCGATCGCCCGACGCGAGCGCCTCGCGAAGCGCCAGGCGCGCCGCGTCGCGTTCCCCCTCGGCCCTCGCGAACGCCGCCCGCCAGCGCGCCAGGGCCTGCTCACCCTTGGCGTCGACGACCGACCGGATGCGCGTTCGCGTTTGCGCGTCGCTCGGGACGTACGCGAGCGCGGACGAGAGGGCCTCGCTTGCGCCCGGGGCGTCGAGGACCATCGCGCGGATCAGCGGCACGAACGCCTCGGGCTCGCCGAGCGCGGCCAGGGTGCGCCCGCGGACGAGGGCCGCCCGCTCGTCGGTCGCGGGGGCGTGAATTCCGTCGAGCCTGGCCCGGGCGCCGGCGGGGTCGCCCCGCAGGAGCCGCGCTTCGGCGCTGCGAACCGCGATGTCCGAGGCGGTCTGGGGGGCCAGCGTCGCCGTCGACCCGGGCGCCGCTCCAGCCCTTGCGCTCGACGCGACGGGAGCCGCGCGTTCGAGCCAGAGCTCGGCACGCGCGCCATCGCCGGCCGCGAGATCGAGGTCCGCCAACCCGATCAGCGCATCGACCCGGGCCTCGCTTCCCGACTCGGCGACCGCCAGGGCCCGACCGAGCGCGTCGCGCACCTCCTCGGTGGGGACGCCGGTCGCCCGACGCGCCCGTGCGAGGCGCACCCACACCTCCGCACGCGAGGGCGCGCGGAGGGCGAGCTCTTCGAGGATCAGCGCCAGCTCGGCATCGAGGCGCGCCGCCTCGCAGGCGTCCGCCAGCAGCGCGAGACCGAGCGGAGAGTCCGGCGCCTGCGCCAGCACGCGGTGGGCCGCGGCGCGGGCGCTCATGGGGTCCCCGGCCGCCAGGCTCTCTTCGCCCTGACGCAGGTCGTCGTCGGCGCCGGCGAGGACGATCTCGACTTTGCCGAGGAACCGCCCGATGACCTCCGCGAGGCGCACGGCCGGAGCCTAGCCGAGGCCGGCGGCGCGATGTGCGGCGGAAATGGTGTAAACGACAGGGTGATGGCCTCGCCCGGGTTCGCCCGCGTCGTTTCGATGTTGCGCTCGACTCAACCGCGGGAGGGGGACCCGCTCGACTACCAGCGCTACCGCCGCTTCCTGACCGCGATGGCGCCGCGACCCCCGAACGGGGTTCGCGTCTTCCGCACCGAGGTCGCCGGCCGCACGGTCGACTGGGTCGTGCCGGAAGGTGCCGACCCGAACGTTCGGCTCCTCTACCTCCACGGCGGCGCGTACATCGCCGGGTCGGTGCACACGCACCGGGCGCTGGCGGCGCGAATCGCCGAGGCAGCCGGGTGCGTCGGACTCGTCGTCGATTACCGCATCGCGCCAGAAGACCCGTTCCCTGCGGCGCTCGAAGACAGCATCGCCGCGCTCGAGTACACGGCGCACTACGGCCCCAACGGGGCGCTCGCCGCCCCGCGGAGCCTCTTTGTCGGGGGCGACTCGGCGGGCGGCGGGCTGACCCTCTCGACGCTGCTTGCGACCCGTGGACGCGTTCCCGTCACGGCCGCGGTCACCCTGTCGGCCTGGACCGATCTCACCTGCAGCGGCGAGTCCCTCGTCACGCGTGCGGCGGCCGAGCCGGTTCTCGCGGCGCACCTGATGCAGCCCACGGCGAGCGCGTACCTCGCGGGCCACGACCCGCTGGACCCCCGGGTCTCGCCTCTCTACGGGGACCTGGCCGGCCTCCCGCCCCTCCTCATGCAGGTCGGCGACGCCGAGGTGTTGCTCGACGATACTCGCCGCTTCGCGGCCAAGGCGAGCGCGGCGGGCGTCGACGTGCGATGCGAAGTGTGGCCGGAAATGTTTCATGTATTCCAGGCGTTTTCGGCCATTCTTCCCGAAGGACAAGAAGCCATAGCGAGCCTGGGCGGGTACCTTCGAGAGCACTCGGCATAAGTTCGGTTTCCGGGCCACGGCTCACCCGCCCGCGCGCTTTCGCCGGGCTTCAGACGATCTCGGCATCGAGGAGCTTCTGGAGGGCCCCATCGTCCTTGCGAAGCACGAACACCTTCTCGCGGTCGATGACCACGAGCCCGGGCGGGCTCCCCCGGGGCTTCCGAAGGTAGCGCCGGGGCGTGTAGACGACGTCGACCAGCCGCTCGTCTCGCGCGTCCGAGAAGTGGGCCGCCAGGTGCGCGGCCTCGACGAGCCAGTCTGGCGGGCACGACTTGCCCTTGGCGAGGGCAACGACCACGTGGGCGCCGGTCGTGTCGCGGGCGTGCAACCAGAGGTCGTGCGGACGCGCGACCCGGAAGGTGAGCGCGTCGTTCTGCGCGGCGCCACGACCCACGAGGATCCGCGCGCCCGACGCGCCGACGAACGTCCGGTACACCGGCTTGCGCACCTGCTCGGTCGAACGCGAGCGCACGCGAACGGGCCCCCCGGGACCTGCGGCGGCATCGTGGGACAATCGAAAGTCGCGGGGGGCCGCCGCGCGCCCTCGCCCCTCGAGGTCCGCGAGCTCCGCGTCCGGTGCGGTGAGGTCCGAGAGGGTGCGCTCCAGGCTCGCCAGCGAAGCCCCGGCTTCGGCGAGGCGTGCACGGGCGATCCGGCCGCCTTCCTTGAGGCGACGAGCGCGCTTGAACAGCGCGTCGATCTGCTCCCGTGCGCTCCGGGCGGGATCGATCGGCAGCTCGATGGCCCGGGCCTCGCCGGTGGTCCAGTCGACGGCGTGCAGCCTGTCGGCGCCGCGCGAGGCCGTCGCGGCCGCCGGCACGAAGAGCTGCGCGCGTTCGGCGAGCGCGTCAGCTCCCTCGATCCGAGCGAGGTCCGCCTCGACCGCGGCGACCCTCCGTTCGAGCTTCGCGATCGCCCTGCGGAGCGCGCGCCGAAGCGCTTCGCGGCGGCCTCCGGTCGCGAGGTTGGCCAGCTCGTCGGCAATCAGTGCGCCCCGTCGTTCGAGCTCACTGCGGGGCGCCGCGTCGGCGTCCGTCAGCGCGCCTTCAGCGATGCGCAGCGCGGCGCCCTTGCCGGCCCCGATCGACCCGGCCACTACGCTGCGCCCTTCCCGCGCGAGCTCGATGGCCTGGAGCCCCACCCGCACTACCGAGGCGCCTTCGAGACGCGCGCGCCAGAGCGCGTTCATCGGCTCGCCGCCGCGCGTCGAGGGCGGCGGCGGTATCGCTTCGCCGTGCGGCGCGCGCGAGGCTTGCGTCGCACGCATCGCGTCCCTGACGCGCGCGCGCCGTGCGGCGTCGAGCACCCCGACGCCCAGTCCCGCAGCGCAAACGAGGTGCACGGTCTCGCCTGGCATGCGAACCTCGAAGAGGGCGACCTTGCGGCCGCCCTCGCCGGAGACCTGCGCGACCCGGACGCGCTGCAAATACCCCCGATCGAGCTCGGGCTGCATCTTTCTCGAGGTGCGATAGCATGACAAGCGAGGGTATGAATCGCCGTAACTTCCCGACGGGCCAGGCCAACATGGGGCTGCTCAAGGCGCTTCATCGTTCGCTGTCAGCCGAGAAAGGCGCCGCGGCGGCCGAGGCCTGGCTGCGAGCGATTCGCATGGTCGGGGCCGATTTCTCCGATGAGACACGCACGCTGCCGCTGTCGGCGCTGCACCGAGCGCTCGCGGCGTTTGCCGAGGTCGCGGGCCGGGAGGCCATTCCGGGCGCGTGGAAGTACCTGATCGCTCCGGACAGCCTGGGCGTCTGGGTGCGCGTTCTCCGGGGAACGACCGAGCCCGCGGAGGCGTTCGCGCGCCTCGACGCGGTCGACAGCCAGTACGGGGGCACGACGCGTTGGGAGACCACGTCGACGCGTCGGGGTGGGTGGCAAGGGCGGGTGAGCATCGCGCACGATCCCGCGCTCGAGGCCGACGGGCTGCTCCGTCTGGCCAGGCTCGCCGAGCTCGCCGCGGTGCCGGCGCTCTTCGGCTACCCCGGGGCCACAGCGCGCTCGCTCCGCGCCGACGAAGCGACCGGGTTGATGCAGGAGTACGAGGTCACGTGGTCCGTGGCGGACGCGGCCGCCAGCGGCACGCTCGGCGGCGCGTTGGGCCTCGCCCTCGGCGTCATCCCGATGATGGCGCGCGTCGGAATGGACACGCATCTGGGGACCTTCAGTCTCTGCGCGCTGATCGCGGGTGTGGCCGGCGCCACGGGCGCGCTGGCGGGGGTCGTTCGCGCGCGCGATCAGCTTCGCCGCGCCGAGAACCACGCCCAGCAGACGCGTGTGCACGCCCTCGAGCGGAGCCTGTCGCTGAAGGAGTCGAGCGGGAGCGGCGCCGGGGCGAACCTCGAAGGGACCGTGGCCGCGGGTCAGTACCGGATCCTGCAGCGCATGGGCGCTGGCTCCACGGGCGTCATCTACGAGGCCGTGCGCATCTCCGACGGTCTTCCCGTCGCGATGAAGCTCCTACGCGTGGCGGCGGCGCACGACGCGGTGGCGAGCGACCGGCTGCGGCGCGAAGCCGAAGCGCTCGGCCTGTCGTGGCATCCGAACGTGGTCGAGGTCATCGACCACGGGTATCTCCCGGACGGCACGGCGTACCTGGTCATGGAGCTGCTGCCGGGCGAGTCGCTGGCGACGCGCCTCCGCAATCGCGTGCGCATCACGCCGGCGGAGCTCCTGCCGATCGCTCTGCAGATGTGCGACGCGCTCGCCGCGGTCCACGCCGCGGGCGTCGTGCACCGCGACGTGAAGCCGTCGAACATCCTCCTGGTGGTCGATCGAGACGCTCCGGGGGGACCCGAGCGCGTGAAGCTGCTCGACTTCGGCATCGCGCGCGTCGAGTGGGAAGAGACGCGCATCACCAACACCGGCGGCCCGCTCGGAACGCCGGGCTACATGTCTCCGGAACAAGAGATGGGTGAGGGCGAGGTCGATGGCCGCAGCGATCTCTTCGCCCTCGGCGCCATGCTCTTCGAATGCCTCGCCGGGGAGCCGCCTCCGCCCCGAACGCCGAGCGGGCTGATTCGAACGTCCGACGGGTCGGCCCTGCGGACGGATTCGGGGACGCAGAAGTCGTCGTCGCTCGTGCCGCCTGCGTGGCGCGTCGTGATCGAGAAGGCGATGGCGCCGCAGCCCTCGGATCGATTTCCCGACGCGCGCACCTTCGCACAAGCGCTCCGTGGCCTGGGCGAAGAGCTCAGCAAAGCGATGCCCTAACAAGAAACCTCGGGCCAACGTCTCGAAATCGTCGGGCCGCCGATCGCGAGTTTCATCCGGCGTGGGTGGGCGCTCCGCCCGTGGAAAACCAGGAAGAAACTCCGGGCGCGTTGGGGGGGCGGTCATGCCCCGTTTCATACGGCGTGGGTGCCCCCAGCCATGGAGAACTAGAGCCAGCGCCGGCTAGGCGGAACGGGTCTGGCTCGGCGGTCGCGGCGCGCAGACGTACTTCCTGTACGTCGAGCACCGCGAGCGTCGAGACGGGCCCGTTCCGCGACGCCGGCGCTGGCTCTAGAGCACGCGAAGGCTCTTGCCCGAGATGACTTCGTTGTGGCTGCCGGTGCGATAGCCTTGGAGATCGAGCGTGGTGTACGCGAAGCCGAAACGCTTCGCCGCCTCGACGATTGCGTCGCGCGCGTCGAACGCCGCCGAGAGTTCGTCGCGCGCGACTTCGACGCGAGCGAGCGCGCGATCGGCCGCGAGGCCCCCGAGCGCGTGCCAGCGGACTCGAACCTGCCGCAATCCGAAGCGCCGGAGCTCGGCCTCGAGGCCGCCGATCTGGGCGAGGCGCTCGCGGGTCACCGCCGTGCCGTAAGGGATGCGGCTCGAGAGGCACGCGCTGGCGGGCTTGTCCCAGATGGCGAGGCCCAGGTAGTGCGCCGCTTCGCGCACGTCTTCTTTGTGGAACTCGCACTCGACGAGCACGCTGCGCACCTTGGCGTTCGCGGCGGCCTCGAGCCCGGGCCGGTAATCGCCGAGATCGTCGAGGTTCGTTCCGTTGACCACGTGGGCGACGTTCCACTCGCGCTGCTTCAGAGTGGCGATGTCGTAAAGCTCGCTCTTGCAGTGGAAGCATCGGTCGGACGCGTTGGCCACGTACCCGGGTCGCTCGATCTCGTGCGACTCGACGAGCTCGTGACGCGCGCCGATCTGCCTGGCGATCGCGACGGCTGCTTCCTTCTCGAATGGAGCCAGGCTCGGAGAGACGGCGGTCATTCCTATGGCGCCGGGGCCGAGGACCTCGTGCGCGACCGCGAGAACGAGCGCGCTATCGACGCCGCCCGAATAGCAAATGAGCGCCGAGCCCATCTCCCGGATGCAGGATTCGAGGCGCAGAAGGCGTTGCGGGCGTTCGACGGTGGCCATCCGTTCTCTCGAGAGGTCCTTCAATAGCATGTTGCTTGCGCCTCCCCCCTCATGGCTGCTACTTTGTTCAGTACGAGGTCGAGATGTCCGCTGCACATGACGTCGAAGCTCTCCTGGCGAATCTCGCCCAGTTCTCGAAAACGCGGTCTGCGAGCTCGCTTCGGCTCGCAACACCTCGTGATGGCACGTCTCTCGCTCTCTCCTGGCCTGGGCTCGACGATCTTTTGCCCGACGGGGGCCTCCCCCGAGGGGTGGTCGAGCTCGCCTCTCCTCGCGCGCTTGGCGGGTCGACGAGTGTCGCGCTCGAGGCCGTGCGAGCCGGGCAAGCGCGGTCGAAGGGAGCCTGGTGCGCCTGGCTGGACCCGGAGGGCACGCTCCACGCCCCAGGGGTCGCGGCGAGCGGGGTCGATCTTGCCCGGATGCTGGTCGTGCGCCCTCCGCGCGCCCAGCTCGGGCGGGTCGCCGTGAAGGTCATGGGTGCGGGCGCTTTCGAAGTCGTCGTCGTCGATTTCGACGCAATACCAGGGGCAATACCAGGGGCGGTGCCGGGGTCTTCGCACGGCAGAAGCCATGAACGGCAAACGTTGGCGAAGAAGAAGGCGTGGGCGCCCGAAGTGCTGGTGCGAAAGCTCGCGCTCGCCGCGGAGTCGAGTGGAGCGACGGTCCTGATCCTGACCGACTCCACCCGGCCGCGGGCCCAGCAGTGGCCCGTGGCGTTGCGGCTCGAGCTCTCGCGTCCGAGCCACAACGAGATGGCGGTTCGCATCGCGAAGGACCGCCGCGGACGCATCGGTATGACGAAGACCGTCGCGTTCCAGCCCCTGCTGCAAAGGGCGGGTTGAGCCGTGCGTCGCGTCGCGTGCATCGCGCTGCCGCAGATCCGCATCGAGATCGCGAGAGAAGACCCGGCGCATGCGGCGTCGTCGGCGCCGCTCGCCGTCGTCATCGCGAGGCCCGGGGGATCCGTGAAGACGGCGCGCGACGTCCTTGGCAATACGCGGCTCGACGTCGTGTCGAGAGAAGCTCGCGCGCTCGGGGTTCGCGTGGGTCAAACGGTCGCGGCCGCGCGCGCGAAGTGCACCGGATTGCACGTCCGGGTGCTCGCGGAGAGCACGGTCGGCACGGCGCTGTCGCGGGTAGCCGAAGTGGCGCTCGCCTTCGGTCCCTCGGCAGCGTTCGACGTCGTGCGCGACGTCGTATGGCTCGAGATCGGCGGTTGCTCCCATCTTCACGGAGGCGAACACGAGCTCGCGCGGATCCTCGATGAGCGTGTCCGCGTCTCGGGCCACGTGTGTCGGGTCGCGATCTCCGACGGGCCTCGCATCGCATCGGCGGTCGCGCGCCTGACCCAGCCTCAGAGCAAAGAAGACAGGGCTCCCCTCGTTGTCTCGGCGGGGCAGGGGGCGGCTGCGATTCGCGAGCTCTCCGTCGAGGCGCTCGACCTTGCCGGCGACACGGTCGTCTGGCTGAGAGACCTGGGCCTTCGCACCTGCGGCGATCTCCAGCGTCTCCCGAAGCGCTCGCTGGGTACGCGGCTCGGTGCTCGCACGAAAGACGTGATGCAGCTCCTCAACGGAGAAGACGCCGCGCCGCTCGACGCGTGGCGCCCCCCCGAGGTGCCCGAAGAGCGCGTCGAGCTCGAGTGGGGAGCGTCTTCCGTCGAGGCGTTGGGGTTCGTCGTGAGGGCGCTTTGCGATCGGCTCGCCTTGCGACTCGAGGGGCGCGCGATGGCGGCGTCGCGCATAGGCCTCGTGCTCGCACTCGACCGGGCGCTGCTCGGCGAAGGCGACTTGCCCGTATCGGCGTTCGAGCTCGCGTTGCCGGTCCCGGTCGTTCGTGCAGCCGATCTCTTCGCCGTGGTCCGCACCCGGCTCGAACATCTAGATCTCCCGGCGCCCGTTCTTGCGGTGACGTTGCGCGCCCTCGAGCTCTCTTCCTCGAAGTCGCGTCCGCTCGATTTCTTCGCACCCGAGCCGAGAGCCGCTCGCGTGCTCGGGCCTCTCGTGGCCGAGCTCGTCGCCGAGCTGGGACTGACGAGCGTCGGCACGCTCGCGCTCGTCGATACCTGGTCCCCCGACGAGCGCACCCGGCTGGCCCCCTATTTAACCGCGAGCGAGCTAACCGCGAGCGAGCTAACCGCGAGCCGGCTAACCGCGAGCCGGCTAACCGCGAGCCGGCTCGACGCGACTCGAACCGTCGCGACCGCCTCGTTTCCCCTCTCGATCCCGCCCGCAACTACCCCCGCGGTCGAGCCGTCGCGACTCGTGCACCCTCTGCGAAGGTCGCTCGATTCATTCGAAGACCGCTGGCTGCTCGCACGGTTCGAGGCCGTCGAGTGGTGGCGAAGAGGCTTGCAGCGGCGAGACTTCTGCGCCGCGTGGGACGGAGCGAGCCTCGCCTGGATCGAGCTGCGAGCAACGGGAGACGGCAGCGACGTCGCGGCGCCCTCATCCAGTGCAGGGAACAGGGCGGGGCCATCCAGGGCGGGGGCGGGGAAGGCGAGCGCAGGGGGCGGGGACAACGCGGGCCACGTTTTGCTGCGCGGATGGATCGATTGAGACAACATGCCACAGCTCTCGGTCGACGCTCACTCGAGCGTGTCGAACATGCTCCCGAGGCTCGAACGAATCTCGGCTCGCACCCCTGGAACGCTTCGACATGACGCGCTCCTGCGCCACAATCATTTTGGCATGCGATCGGATGACTTCGAGAAGCGCGCATCGGGTCGAACGCTCCTCGTCGTCGAGGACGACGCAGACATTCGCGAAGCGCTTGCGGGCCTGCTCAAGATGGAGGGCTTCCTCGTGACCGGCTGCTCCAATGGTCGTGAGGCGCTCGACTGGCTGCGGGTGTCGCCGAAGCCCGATCTCATCTTGCTCGACCTGATGATGCCCGTCATGGATGGCTGGCAGTTTCGCGTCGTACAGAAAGACGACCCGGAGCTCGCGACCATCCCCGTGCTCGCGCTGAGCGCCGACTCCACCCCGAAGGCCGCGGCGATCGACGCCGAGGCCTATCTGAAGAAGCCCGTCGACTACGACACGCTCATCGAGACCATCGATCGGCTACTCCTCGAGAGCGAGCATCGAGACCTCCAGGCGCGGCTCGCGCAGACCGACCGCCTCACGTCGCTGGGAACGCTCGCCGTCGGCGTGGCGCACGAGATCAACAACCCGCTCGCCTACGTGCTCTTGAACCTCGGTTACCTGGCCGAAGAGCTCCCCAAGCTGCTCTCGACGCCCGAGAGCCCGAAGGCGCGAGAGGTCATGATCGCGATCGAGCACGCGCGCGACGGAGCGGAGCGCATCCGGAACACCGTGCGCAGTCTTCAAACATTTTCTCGCCCCGAGAACGAGACCCGCGTGCCTCTCCAGCTCGCGAAGCTCCTCGACTCCACGCTACCGATGGTGGCCAACGAGATTCATCACCGCGCGCAGCTCGTCAAAGACTACGGCGTCGTTCCCGACGTCGTCGCCAACGAGGCACGTCTCGGGCAGGTCTTCTTGAACTTGCTGCTCAACGCGGTGCAGGCGCTCCCCGAAGACCGGCGCGATCAGAACCGGATCCACCTCATCGTCAGGGCCCCGTCGCGCAATCGAGTCGTGGTTGAGGTGCATGACAACGGCGTGGGGATTCCGCCTCAAGTGCGCGGACGGATCTTCGAGCCGTTCTTCACGACCAAGCCCGTTGGCATCGGAACTGGACTCGGACTGACGATTTGCCACGGCATCGTGGCGTCGCTCGGGGGCACGTTGTCGTTCGAGAGCGAAGTCGGGAGAGCCACCGTCTTCCGCGTCGAGCTGCCGGTCGCCGAAACGGCCGCTACCGACGGTGACAGCGGCGCTCGCTCGTCCGGGGAGCGAGCGAAGCGCTCCGACCCGCCGACGCGAGGGCGGATTCTCGTCGTCGACGACGAACCCATCGTCTGCTTCACCCTCGAACGCCTCCTCTCGAACGAGGGGGAGGTCGTCGCTCTGACGAGCGCGCGCCAGGCTCTCGCCAACATCCAGAAGGGCGACCGGTTCGACGTCATCCTCTGCGATCTGATGATGCCCGAGATGGACGCCCCGATTCTCTACGACGAGCTTTGCAAGATCGCGCCCGCGCAGGCAGAGCGCATGTTGTTCGTGACGGGCGGCGCGTTCACGCCTCGCGCGCGCGAGTTCCTCGAGCGCGTACCGAACACGCGGATCGAGAAGCCATTCGACGTCGACGCGCTGATCGAGATCGTGCGCTCGCGAGTCAGCGACTCCGTCCGCAACTGAGAGGGCGGGCGCGTCGTGTCTTTCGTCGAGCTCGCCGCGCGCACGCATTTCTCTTTCCTCCGGGGCGCGTCGTCTCCGAAGGCACTCGTGCACCGGGCCGCGGAGCTCGGTTACGACGCGCTGGGCGTGGCCGACTGCGACGGCCTCTACGGCATCGTCCGCGCGCTCGAGGCGGCCGAAGAGACCGGGGTTCGATTGATCGTCGGGAGCGAAGTGGCGGTCGACCTACCGGATCCGGACGCCTCGCGAATGGGAGCCACGTCAGGCTCGATCTGGCTCCACGTCGCGACGCTCGAAGGCTACCGGAACCTCTGTCGCATCCTCACCAGGAGCCACGAGCGACACCCGAAAGGGAAGGCGCGCCGGCCGGACGAGGGCGTGGCAAGAAACCAGTTCGCCGGCATCCCGCTCGATCTGACGTGCGAGTGGGCGGCCGGGTTATGGTGCGCCTGTCCTCCCACCGGCGTCGATCCGGGCCCCCTCCGAGAGGCCTTCGGCGAGCGGTTCTCGCTGCTCGGCTGGCGCCACTTCGATGGGGAAGACGAAGGACGCCTCGAGCGAGTCGAGGCCCTGGCGAAATCGCTAGACGCGCCCGTGTGCGCGTCGAACCGCGTCCTCTACGCGACGCGCGGCGAAAAGCCCGTGCTCGACGTCCTTCACTGCATCCGTGAAGGCGTGACGCTCGACGAGGCGGGACGCGCGCTCTCGCCCAACACCGAGGCACACCTGAAGTCGCTCCCCGAGATGGGGCGGCTCTTCGCCGAACGCCCGGGCTGGCTCGCGCGCTCCCGCGAGGTCGCGGACGCGTGCCGGTTCTCGATGCGCGAGCTCAAATATCGCTTCCCTTGCGAGTTTCCGAGCGTCGCCGGCGGCGCGGCCACGGCGCCCCGCTCGCGGCGCGCGAAGGTCGAAGGAGAAACAGCCGACGAAGCCCTGCGCCGCCTGACCTACGAGGGCTCCGTCGACCGCTACCCGCACGGCCTGCCCGCCGGCGTGCGCGCGCAGATCGAGAAAGAGCTCGAGCTCGTCCGAGAGATCCAGGTCGCGCCGTATTTCTTGAGCGTTCAAGCCATCGTCGAGATGGCCCGGGATCGCGACATCCTCTGCCAGGGACGGGGCAGCGCCGCGAACAGCGCCGTCTGTTTTTGTCTCGGCGTCACGTCGGTCGATCCTTCGCGCAGCAACCTGCTCTTCGAGCGGTTCCTCTCGGCCGAGCGACGCGAGCCTCCCGACATCGACGTCGACTTCGAGCACGAACGACGCGAAGAGGTGATTCAAGCCATCTACGAGACCTACGGCCGAAAGCGCGCCGCCATGGTGAGCGAGATCATCTCGTACCGTGGCAAGAGCGCGCTTCGCGAGGTGGGCAAGGCGTTCGGCCTGTCGCTCGAGCAGGTCGATCGACTCGGCGCGCTCGTCTCGTGGTGGGACAAGCTCGACGAGATCGACGCCGATCGCGTCGTGGCTTGCGGGTTCGATCCGAAAGACCTCCGGGTTCGCCAGGTGCTCGCGATGGCGTACGCGATCCAGGGGTGCCCGCGCCATCTGTCGATTCACGTCGGCGGCTTCGTGCTCAGCGCCGATCTGCTCGAGAACGTCGCGCCCGTCGAACCCGCGACGATGCGCGATCGCACCGTGATCCCCTGGGACAAGGACGATCTCGACACCCTCGGCTTCTTCAAGGTCGACGTGCTCGGCCTCGGCATGTTGACCGCGATCCGCAAGGCGCTCGACCTCGCCTGGCCTCGAATCGAGAGGATTGAACAGGAAGACGGGAAGACGGGAAGATCGGGGTCGCGACCACGGAGCGCCATCGATCGACTGGCGTCCATTCCTGCGGAGGATCCTCGCGTTTACGACGCGCTCTGCGAGGCGGACACGGTCGGCGTCTTTCAGATCGAGAGCCGCGCGCAGATGGCGATGCTCCCGCGGCTGCGACCGCGGCAGTTCTACGACCTCGTGGTCGAAGTGGCGATCGTTCGCCCGGGTCCGATCCAGGGAGGGATGGTCCATCCGTACCTGCGACGCCGCATGGGGCTCGAGCCGGCGAGCGTTCCCCACGCGAAGCTCGCGCCCATCCTCGATCGCACGCTGGGCGTACCGCTCTTTCAAGAGCAGGTGATGCAGCTCGCCATCGCCGGCGCGGGATACACCGGCGGCGAGGCCGATCAGCTCCGGCGCGATATGGCGGCCTGGCGGCGAAACGGCAAGCTCGAGCGCCACCGGGCGCGCCTGCTCGAAGGCTTCGAGAAGAGCGGAATCGACCGCGAGTTCGGAGAGCGGCTCTACCAGTCGATCGAGGGGTTCGGCGAGTATGGCTTCCCCGAGAGCCACGCCGCGAGCTTCGCGCTCCTCGTCTATGCCAGCTCGTGGCTGAAAGTGCACCACCCCGCGGCGTTCGCCGCGGCGCTCATCAACAGCCAGCCGATGGGCTTCTATTCACCGGGTTCGATCGTGAAAGACGCCGAGCGGCACGACGTCGAAGTCTTGCCGGTGCGCGTCGACGCGAGCGACTGGGATTGCACGCTCGAGGGCGCGGATCCCATGCTCGATGGCGACGCGCCCGCTCTCCGACTCGGCCTCCGGCTCGTCGACGGGTTCGGCGAAGACGCAGGACGGCGCGTCGAGCGCGCGCGGCGAGTTCGAGCCTTCGCAGGGGTCGAAGATCTCGTCGCCCGCGCCTCCCTCCAGCGACGCGAGCTCGACGCCCTCGCGAGGGCTGGAGCGCTCGAGGGCTTCGGGCTGGCCCGGCGCGAAGCGCTCTGGAAGACGCGTGGGCCTCGCGAAGACGACCTCCTCGCCGGCCTCGACTTCCGCGAAGAGATGCCGCCCCTGCCGCCGATGACGCGCGTCGAGCAAATGGTGCTCGACTACTCCACGACCGGAGTCTCGGTGGGCGATCACGCGATGAGCGTCCTTCGCGGGACGCTCCCGTCGCATTTCAAGAACGCTCGGGACCTCGCGTCGATGACCCACGGCGAGAACGTGAGTACGGCGGGCCTGGTCATCTGCAGGCAACGGCCACAGACGGCCAGCGGCGTCGTGTTCATCACGATGGAAGACGAGACGGGCTTCGTGAACTTGATCCTGTGGAATCGTACGTTCGATCGCTGGAGGCACATCGCGACGACGAGCTCCCTCCTGGCGGCGCACGGCAAGGTCGAACGAGACGGAGACGTCGTGTACGTCGTGCCCGAACGCCTCGAGCCGCTGACGCTGAGCAGCGGCAAAGACATGCCCTCGGCGAGCCGCGACTTTCGCTGATCGCGGACGCCCGCTGCGTCGGCGTGCGCGCCCGCCTTCGCGCGCCGCACCCCGGGGCGCTACCCTGGGGCCGCCCCCCAATGCCGAACAACCCCCTCGTCAGCGACCGCAACGTCGAGTTCTTGCTCTACGAGGTCTTTGACGTCGAAGCCCTCTGCCACTTGAACGCGTACGAGGAGCACTCCCGGGAGACGTTCGACCTCGTCCTGCAGAACGCCCGCAAGTTCGCGCGCGAGGTGCTCTTCCCGACGTACAAGCCGATGGACGAGGCGCCGGCTCAGATGGTCGGCGGAGGCATCAAGGTTCATCCGGCGATGCGCGAGGTCTATCCGCACCTCGTCGACCAAGGGATGGTCGCCGCGACGCGTCCCCACGAGGTCGGTGGCCAGCAGCTTCCGCACATGGTGGCGACGGTCTGCGCGCTCTACGGCATGGCGGCGAACCTGAGCGCGGTCAGCTACCTGGGGCTCACCGCCGGAGCAGCGCACCTCATCGAAGCCTTCGGCAACGAAGCGCTGAAGGCCGAGATGATGACGCGAATGTACAGTGGCGAGTGGACGGGCACGATGGCCCTAACCGAGCCGCAGGCCGGCAGCAGCTTGACCGACGTGAAGACCCGAGCCACGCCGACCGAACGCGGTCACTACTTGCTCCGCGGCAACAAGGTCTTCATCTCGGGCGGCGACCACGACCTGACCGAGAACATCGTGCACCTGACGCTCGCGCGCATCGACGAAGCGCCGCCCGGCATCAAGGGCGTCTCGCTCTTTGCCGTGCCGAAGAAGCGCCTCGAGGGCGGCAAGCTGGTTCCCAACGACGTGCACTGCGCGGGCGCGTTCCACAAGATGGGGTGGCGCGGGATCCCGAGCATCGCCCTCAATCTCGGCGAAAACGACGACTGTCAAGGGTGGCTCGTCGGCGAACCCCACCGCGGCATCTCGTACATGTTCCAGATGATGAACGAGGCGCGCTTGATGGTCGGAATGCAGGGCATCGCCACGGCGTCGGCGGCCTACCACGAGTCGCTCGAGTACGCGCGCACCCGGCCGCAGGGCCGGCCCCTCACGTCGAAGAACCCGACCACGCCGCAGGTACCCATCATCGAGCACGCCGACGTTCGCCGCATGCTCCTCAGGCAGAAGGCCATCGTCGAAGGCGCGCTCGCGCTCGGCGTGCAGACCGCGCGCTACGCCGACCTCGCGGCCCATGGGGCGACGCCCGACGCGCGCCGGCGCGCGTTCCTCCTCCTCGACATGATGACTCCGATCGTCAAATCGTTCGCCGCCGAGAGGGGCTTCGAGTCGAACGCGCTCGCGGTGCAGATCCACGGCGGCTACGGATACACGAGCGAGTACCTTCCCGAGGCCTGGCTACGCGATCAGAAGCTCAACAGCCTCCACGAGGGCACCACGTGCATGCACAGCATGGACCTCCTGGGGCGGAAGGTCGTCGCCGATCAGGGCGGGGCGCTCCGGATGCTGGGCGAAGAGATCGCGGCCGCCACGGCCCGAGCGGCGAGCGCGGGCGTGGACGCCGGCTGGGGCGCGGCGCTCGACCGCGCGGTGGGTACCGTGGGCGAGGTGACGATGCATCTCGCGGGCCTCGGCGTCGCGGGTCAGGTCGAAGAAATGATGTGCCACAGCATGGACTACCTCGACCTCGTCTCGACGGTCGTCGTCTCGTGGCAATGGATCCTGCAAGCGGCGGTGGCCAAGGAGAAGCTGGCGGAATCTCCGTCGCACGCATCGTCGGACCTCTACGAGGGCAAGATCTGCGCGGCCGAGTACTGGATCAAGACCGAGCTGCCGAGGGTCGAACAGCTCGCGCACCTGTGTCGGTCGGGCGAAGGCTCCTACGATCGAATGAACGCCGCCTGGTTCTAGGAGGCCGCCCGCGCATAGCGCGACCGCCTCCGTCGTGACTTCCCAGGACGCGGACGGCTGCGCCGCCGCTAGTCGGTCGGGTCGCGGCGCGTCACTTCGTTCAGATGGAGAAAGACGCTCTGGGCGATCGACATGGTGGGCACGGCGAGGAGCGCGCCCGGGACGCGGAAGAAATGTTCGCCCGCGAGCAGTGAAAAAATCACGAGCACTGGGTGGATCTTGGCAGCGTCGCCCATGATCTTGGGGTTCAAGACGTTCGCCTCGAGCTGGTGAATTCCGAGGATCCAGGCGAACACGAACGCCGCGGTGCCCACGCCCTGCGTCAGCGCGATCGCGATGGCCGGAACGGCGCTGGCGATCGACCCGAAGATCGGGACCAGCGAGAACAGCGCCGCGATCAGCGCCATCACCGGCCAGTACTTGAGACCCACGATCGCGAAGCCGACGGCGGAGAGCGCACCGTTGATGCAGCAGATGACGAGCTGACCCCGGACCACGCCGGAGAGCCCTCGGTCGATGCGCGCGAGCAGCTCGTCGAAGCTATCGCGCCGCGCCGGCCGGACGAGCGACCGGAAGAAGGCGCGGATTCGCTCGCGCGTCAGCATCGTGTAGGCCGCGAGCATCAGGGTGATGAAGAAGACGAAGATGACGCGACTGACCCCCGTCAAGAAGTCGCGCACGGCGCGCGCGACTTCGAGCGAGTTCTGCTGCGCGTAGGCGAACGACTGGCCGATCATGTCGCTGATCAGCCGGCCCGGGTCGAACGACGCGTCTTTCTTGGCGTGCACCGGCTCCACGTCCCAGCCCGTTCGCGTCGCGACGACCTTGACTCCGCTGCCGACGTCGATGGCGATCGAGCCGTCGGGCTGAGGCCGCGCCACGAAGGCGCTCGACGGGGCCTGTTCGGCGGCCTCGGGGGGCGGCGTCTCGGGCGCCATGCCAACCGCGCGGAGCCGATCGGTGATCGCCGGGACCCACCGATCGCGAATCTGAGCGGTGACCTTCGGCAACTCGTCACGCAGCCCCCGGAACTCGCCGCCGATCCGCGGAGCGATCGCCGTCAAGAAGCCCCCGAGGGAGCCAAGAACCGCCGCATAGACGCACAGAACCGCGACCGCGCGCGGCACGCGTCGCTTTTCGAGAGCGGCGACGAGGGGGGTCAGGACGTAGGCGATGACCACGGCGAGGATGAACGGCAAGATGACCTCGCGCGCCGCGACCATGACGGCGATCGCGAGCGCCGCGCTGCCCCAGAGAAAGAGTGGGCGGCGCCAGCGGGGCGGGGGAGTCTCGCTCATGACCTCATCGCCGCTCCCTCGGCCCTACCCGACCGGATGCGCGCCGGGCAGGTCGGCGAACAGCGGCGCGAGCGTCTTCCACGTCGCGTCGAGGTATTCCGGCATCACGCGCACGTCCGCAACGACGGGCATGAAGTTGGTGTCGCCAGGCCAGCGGGGAACGACGTGAGCGTGGAGATGCTCCGCGATGCCCGCGCCCGCCGCGGCCCCGAGGTTCATTCCCAGGTTGACTCCCTGCGCGCCGGTGCCCCGCTGCACGCGGGCAACCGTGGCGCGGACGAGCCGCATCGTGGCGTCGTACTCGCCGTCTTCGAGCTCGGCGAGGTCCGCCGCGTGACGACGCGGGACGATCAAGAGATGGCCCGCCGCGAACGGATATTTGTTGAGACAGACGAGCGCATGCGCGGCGACCATGAGCACGAGCTTGCTTCGGTACGCCTCGGGCGGGGCGGCGGCCATGTCGCAGAACACGCATGGCCCTCCCTTCGATCCGAGGAGGTACTCCATTCGCCAGGGCGCCCACAGAACGTCGGACATGGGGAATCCAATGGGTCATGAGCCAAAAACGACGAGAGGCGGGCCGCACCGGGCAGCCCGCCTCTTCGCCGTTCGTCTAGCTACCTAACTAAAAAGGAGGGAGAGACTTTACTCGTAGCTACTCGTAGCTACTCGTCGCTCTCGGTCTTCTCGTCGTCCTCTTCGTCAGCATCCTTCTTGTCGGTGTTGATCTGGGCGAGCTTGGCGCCGAGCTTCTGCTTGATGAGCTCTCCAATGGTGCCGCCGGCTGCCGCTTCGGCGGCAGACGTCTTCTTCGGGCTCTTCGACGGCCGCGTGGCCGGCTTGACCTCGCTCGTCGAGGACGACACCGTCACGGCTTCGCCCCTGCGCATCGAGAGGGTGACGCGCCGCTCTTGCGAGTCGATGTTCGCGATCTCCGCTTCGATCTCGTCGCCGATTTTCGGGAGCACGTCCTCGCCGCTCTCGTCCTTCTGGAGAACGAGCTCGTTCTGCGGGATGAGCCCCTCGACGCCGTCGCGCACCTGCACGAAGACGCCGTAGTCGACGATGCTGAGGACCTTCGTCTTCCCGAGCTTGCCGGGGGGCAGCTCGTTGAAGATCGTAGGCCACGGGTCGTCCCACAGCTGCTTCACGCCGAGGCTGACCTTCTTCTCGTCGTGGTTGATGCTGAGGATGATCGCCTCGACGTCGTCGCCCTTCTTGTAAAGGTCGCTGGGGTTGTTGACCTTCGCCGTCCAGGAGATGTCGCTCTTGTGGACCATCCCGTCGACGCCCTCTTCGATACCAACGAAGATGCCGTAGTCGGTGATGCTGCGGACCTTGCCGCCGATCTTGTCGCCCGGCTTGTACTTCTCCGTGAAGAGCGTCCAGGGATCGGGCTCGAGCTGCTTGAGGCCCAAGCTGATGCGCTTGCTCTTCGCGTCGACTTCGAGGACCTGGCACTCCACCTCTTGGCCGACCTCGAGCACCTTGCTCGGGTGCTTGACCTTCTTCGTCCACGACATCTCGCTGACGTGAATGAGGCCCTCGACGCCCGGCTCGAGCTCGACGAACGCGCCGTAGTCGGTGATCGACTGAACCTTGCCGCGGACCTTCTTGCCCGGCGGGAACGCCTCTTCGGCGTGGCTCCAGGGATCTTCTTGCGTTTGCTTCAGGCCGAGCGAGACGCGCTCGGTCTCGGGGTTGTACTTGAGGACACGGACGGTGACCTCGTCGCCCATCTGAAAGAGCTCGGACGGGTGATTGACCCGGCCCCAGCTCATGTCGGTGATGTGCAGGAGGCCGTCGATGCCGCCGAGGTCGACGAACGCGCCGTACTCGGTGATGTTCTTGATGACGCCGCGAACGACCTTGCCCTCTTCGAGGGTCTCGAGGGTCTTCGTCTTCTGCTCGTCTCGCTCCTTCTCGAGGAGGACCCGACGGCTGAGGACGATGTTGCCGCGCTTCTTGTTGAACTTGATGACCTTGAATTGGTAGGTCTGGCCGATGAGCTTATCGAGGTTGCGGATGGGCCGCAGATCGACCTGAGACCCGGGGAGGAACGCCTTCACGCCGCCGCGGATCGTGACGGAGAGGCCGCCCTTCACGCGCTGGCTGATGGTCCCTTCGATGAGCTCGTCGCGCTCGCAAGCGGCGGAGATCTCATCCCATACCTTCATCTTGTCCGCTTTCTCCTTGGAAAGCGTGACGAGGCCGTCGTCGTTTTCGCGGCTCTCGATGTAGACGTCGACGACGTCGCCCGGCTTGACCGTGGTCTGGCCCTGGGCGTCGGCGAACTCGCTCAGCGCGATGATGCCTTCGCTCTTGCCACCGATGTCGATGACGACGTTCTCGCGCTGCACGGCGACGATCGTCCCCTTGACGATCTCGCCTTCTTTGCCGAACTCGCCTGCGATGAGGCTAGCTTCGAAGAGGCTGGCGAAATTCTCGCCGCCTGCAGATTGCTCCGGCGTCTTGCCTGCGGAGCTCAGGGCAGTAGTGGTCTGGGTCGACATGATGTTCGGGGGATCCTCGGCAGTCGCGCCTGCGAGCGGTGCTAGCGGTGCGACTAGTGTGCGTGCGATGCACGCGTTGGGTTGGGTAAAATCCTGGGCTGGCGACGGACGGACGCATCCTCGAAAGCCAGCCTCGGGACGCTGGCACTTAGCGTGCCGGAGCCCGTCTGTCAAAGGCACGTGACGGGTATCAGGGCGGCGGATCGCGCTCGCCCGGGCCGGGTCGGGGCGCGCCCGCATGCAGGAGCGCATCGATGAGGCGCGGAGGGAGCGGGGTTGTCAGGACGACCCGCTTCCCTGGGGGAGGACGCTCGACGGTGATCTGCTCGCTCGGAAGCCACGCGAGCCCCTCGGGCTTCTTTCGCTGGATCGCTTCGAGCGCCTGACGCACCGTGGACTCGGCGAGCGCCGCGGCGTCTTCGTTCGCATACGAAAGGGTCGCCTTGACCTTGCGGTCCGGGGCCGGCAGAGGTCCGCCGTCGGCGGGCGCGACCCCGTCGACCGAGCCGGCGGCGAGCTCGAACGTCATGTCGTCGAGGCGGCGACCCACGCTGCCAAGATCGCCCGAACGCAGCGCGGGAACGCGTCGGACGAGCGCGGCCCCGTCGATCCGGATGGTGACAAGGGCGTCGTCGGCCCCAGGCTCGACCGGCGCCCGAGAGCGGGAGCGCGCGGGCGTACGCGTGAACGCGGACCGCGCCCGGGTACGCGCGTCGCCCGCGGCGATGACCCACGTGCGCCCAGGCAGTTCGAAGAGAGAGGCAGGGACTTCGCCGGCCTCGGATGGCGGGGAAGCCGCATCGGCGCGGATGAGCTCCCGCACGCGGCCCATCGGGCCAGGTGCCCAGAGGGGACGGCCTTCGGAATCGACCAGCGCCGCCGGGTCCACATCGGCGCGCACGCCGCGAACGACGACGACGATGTCCTCCGCCGTCTCCGACGACCCGGGACGAAGACCGAGAATCACCTCGTCGGCGTCTTCCATCGCGTCGAGCGCACGGGTCTGGGCGACCACCCGGCTCCGCTGCCGCACGAGCGCAATCGCGCGGCGAAGCAGGGGACCGTAGACGCGGTCCGACCGGAGCGCCGACGGGTACACGAAGACCATGAGCTCCGGCGTCGCGTCGAAGGCGTCTTCCCAGCGGGGCTCTGCCGCCACCGGCGAAGTCTGCGTCGACGGAGCGAGCGCGTTTCCGCCGCAGGCGAGGGGCGCGGGGGCGCAGATGAGCGAAGTGAGCGAGATCGGCGCGAGGAACGCCGTCCTCCACGCGATCGTCAACCGCTTGCCCCCGCACGGACCCGTTCGGCCATTCGGGCGACGGCTTCTTCGATGCCGATCTCGGAGCTGTCGACCAGGGTGGCGTCGGGCGCCTGACGGAGCGGCGCGACCGCCCGCGTCGTGTCTTGCTCGTCGCGCTGGCGCACCTCGTCGAGGGTCTGTTCGAACGACACCTTCGCGCCCCTGGCCGTCAGCTCGTCGAAGCGCCTGCGCGCCCGGACCTCGGGGCGCGCCGTGAGGAAGAACTTGGCGTCGGCCTCGGGGAAGACGACGGTGCCGATGTCGCGACCCTCGAGGACGACGCCGCCCGATCGCCCGGCCTGCCGCTGCATCGCCAGGAGGGCGTCGCGAACGGCCTTGTGCGCCGAGACCGTGCTCGCGCCCATTCCGATCTCGGGGGCACGGATCGCGTCGGTCACGTCTGCGCCGTCGAGGCGGACCCTGACCCCGCGCTCGGGATCGCGCTCGAAACCGAGGGCGCTCCGCGCTACCAGCTGCCGGGCGAGCTCGCCGACGGGCTCGGCCTCGTCCCACCCGATTCCGACGCGTTGCGCCGCGAGCGCCACCGCGCGGTACATGGCGCCGGTGTCGACGAGCACGTAGCCGAGTACATCGGCCAGGCGCTTCGCGACGGTGCTCTTTCCCGCTCCTGCGGGACCATCGATGGCGACGATCGGACGGGAACGACCCACAGCGTGACTCTAGTCCATCCGCGGCGATTTACGCGCTCACCCGCTCTCGCTCTCGCTCTCGCTCTCGACGTCGACGCGAGCGCCGAGGGCGCGAAGGGTCGCCACGAATTTCGGATACCGCGACCCGATGCAAGCCGCGTCCTCGATCCGCGTCGGCCCGTCGGCGGCGAGCGCGAGGATCGCTGTGGTCATCGCGAGCGAGGGATCGCCACCGCTCTCGATACGAGCGGCGCGGAGGGGTCCTTCTCGGCCCTCGATCTCGACGCCGCCCGGCCGCTCGTCGCACTGCACGCCGAACGACCGGAGCGCGCCTAGCAGCGGCGCGACCCGTCGACGCACCGCCTCCGCTCCAAGCTCGCCGTCGCCGAACGTGACGCGGCTCGTTCCCGCGGCTCGCGCGGCGAGCGCGCAGGCGACGGGGATGTCGTCGTTCGCGCGCGCGACGGTCTCGCCGCCGATCGTCGCCGCGCGGAGGCCTGCGCGCCACGCGTGCAGCGCGGCGACCGGTTCGCCCTGGCGCTCGCCCTGCGGCTCGATCGTGAGCCCCGCGCCCATGTCGCGCGCGATCTCGAGCAGGCCCGATCGCGTCGGGTTCACGCTGACCGCGCGCGCCGTCACGCGAGAGCCGGGCACGAGGTTCGCGGCGAGGATGAGGAAGGCGGCGGCCGACAGGTCTCCGGGAATTGCGAACTCGAAACCCGCGATGTGTCCGTCCCAGGCCGTGGGGTCGAGCTGGACCACGGTGCCGAACGTTCGTATCGGGGCGCCGAGCGCGTCGAGCAAGCGCTCGGTGTGGTCACGCGAGACCGTGGGCTCCTTGAACAGCGTGGCACCTTCGGCGCGCAAGCCCGAGATCAAGACGGCCGCCTTCACGTCGGCGCTTGCCGCAGGGCTCTCGTACTCGATCCTCGACAGGAGCCGTCGGTCGGGGAGAGGCTCGATCGCCAGGGGGGCCGTGACCTCGCCGTCGCGCCCAGTCCCTTCGACGAGCGCTCCGCGCCGCCGGAGAGGCGTCACCAGCGGCGTCATCGCCTCTCGAGAAAGCGCGCCGTCGCCGGCGAGCGTCGCTCGAAAGGGCATCGTGGCCAGAAGACCGCACAGGAGGTGCATCGTCGTGCTGGACGCGCCGCAGTAGACCCCGCGCTCGGGCGCGCGAAGCCCGCCGAGGCCGGCGCCCGAGATGATGACGTCGTGACCGACCGAGTCGATCGACGCTCCGAGAGCCCGCAGGCAAGCGGCGGTCGTCAGCGTGCCGTCGACGGCAGAGAACGAGACGAGGCGCGATTTGCCCTGGGCGACGGCCGCGAAGAGCAGCGCACGGTGTCCGATGCCCGCGTCCGACGGGACCGGGATGCTGCCGACGAGCGGGCGCTCCGCGGGGTGGACGACGAGCGCCGTCATCGTGCGGGCGGCAGCGCGTAACGAGTCGCGAGCGACAGCAGCGCGCCAATGGACGAGCCGTCGAGGGCGAATTTGCAGCTGACGTCGCTGCCGCTGCTCGAGACCTGGAGGTTTTGCACCCTGGCTCCGAGGAGCAGCGGAGCAAGCACCTTTTGCAGACCGTCGAGGACATGGATGCCATCGGCCGCGCCCTGCGCCTCGGTCGGAGTGCCGTAGGTGAGGGTTCCTGCGACGTTGATCCCCGGGGCGTCGAAGTCGCCGATCGCGCGGACGACCTGCAACCCTTTGAGCCACGACAGATTGATCGAGCCAATGGTCGCGGAGGCAATCGGCTGGGTCGCAAAGTCGGCCGTGACCACGAACTGCGCGCCCGGCGTGTTCAACGTGTCCGACACCCACGGGGGAACCGACCGCTGGAGCGCACCGGATCCGAGGCGATCGAGCACGCGGTGGACGCGCTCGCTCGTTCCGACGACCAGCGTCTTCGCGGTGATCGGCGCGATCGTGACGGCGCCGATGGCGTCGGTCGCGAAGCCGGCGTAGGTCGCCTTTACGATGGCTGCGCCGGTCTTCGTCGTCGTCGCGGCGGCGATCTTGTCGAGATCGAAGCGGCCGCTGAGCACGGCGGCCACGTCGGCCTCGCTGCCCGCGTAGGCGCCGAAGGTCACGCGGTCCACGTCGCGAGACGCCTGAAACCCCGCTTCCGGCCCGAAGGGCACGAGCGAGCCAGTGAACGTCGCGAGCGTCGCGCCGATCGACGCGCTGGCGTACATCGCGCGCGCCTCGAGGCTCGCGACCACGATCGACGACGGCGGCAAGAGTGCGACCGGGTCGGCGTCCGCGACGGTCTTCGCGTCGGCTCCCGAGGCCGCGCCCTTTCCACCACACCCGAAGAGAAGCGCGACGAGGACCAGTAGATGGCGTCGATGCATCGATCCGGCAGACTACCGCGCCGGATAGGAACCGAGGAGCTTGAACAGCCGGGTCATTCGCTTGATCTCTTCGAAGGCGGTCACGAGCGACCGGTCCGTGAAGTGACCCGACGCCTCGGCATAGAAGAGGTAGCTCCAGTTCGAGCCATCGGATGGGTGGCTGTGAATTTTCGTCAGGCGAATTCCACGGTCGGCGAAGACGCGTAGAACGTCGAGCAACGACCCGGGCGCGTCTTGCACGCTGAAGACGAACGACGTCGCCTCGTCGGTCGTTCGCGCAGAAGGGCGCGTCCCCGCGATGGCGTATCGCACGCGCGCGCTCTCGGCGTCGCGGACGTCGCGCGTCGCGATCTCGAGGCCGAACGAGGCGGCGACGGCCTCGCCAGCAATCGCCGCGGCGCCGCTCTCGCCCGCGGCGAGCTCGCAAGCCAATCGGGGACTGGCCACCGGGACGACCGCCACGTGCGAGGCGAGCCGCTCGATGAAGCGCCGGCACAGCGCGTGGTCGGCCGCCGTTCCGTACAGTTTCGACACTTCCCCTAGTGTGGGCCCTAGTGTGGGCCCTAGTGTGGGCCCTAGTGTGGGCCCGAGCGTGGGCCCGAGCGTGCCTGTCCGGCTGACGAGGTGCAGCGCGAAGTCGTTGTCGACCATCTCGGCGATGCGCAAATCGCGCGTCATCAACGCCTGGATGGTGGGCTGGAGCGGGCCCTCGGTGGACGTCTCGAAAGGGACGACTGCGAACTCGGCGCGCTTGCGCGACACCTCTTCGAGCGCGTCGACCGCGCTGTCCGCCGGGACGAGCATGGATTCGCCCGAACCGAACCGGCTGCGCGCGGCGGCGTGCCCGGCTCCGCCTTCGGGGCCGACGAACGCGACCTTGACCGGGAGTTCGAGCGCCAGGCCCGCGGCGAAGACTGCGCCCAAGACGTCGCGGAGCGCGTCTTTCGGCATGTCGCCGCTGGATCGCTCGACGAGCTCGCGGATCGCGGCGTGATCGCCGACCGGAAGCGCCGGCGCCTGGTTGCGACGAAGCTCTCGAACTTGCCGGGCGAGACGCGCTCGCTCGTCGAGGATGGTCACGATCCGCGCGTCGAGGCGGGCCATCTCCTGACGGAGTTCGTCTGTTTCTCGCGGTGTTCCGTCGGCCACTCCTGAAATCTAACGCTCGCTCTCGCAACGCGCCACGAACTGGTACATGCCCTAGCACGTGCCCTACGCTCTGGAAGTGGGTATCACGCTCCCTGAAGCGCTCGATGACCTCCGGGGTAAGTACCGCGAAATGCTCGCGATGCGCCTCGAACCTGAAGCGGGCGAAAGCGACGCGGTCGCCGGCGCTCGGGTGCGCGCGCGCATGGCGACGCTCGCGTCGCGCTTCCCCGGTGCGCTCCGGGAGATCGACGATCTCGAGCTCGACGAGATCCGCGATCGGATCCTGCGGCTCGAAGCCGCGCTGGGTGGGTCGGGCCCCGTTGAAGCGTGGATGGAGGCGACGGCAGCCTTCCACGCGCTGGCCCGTGGTGCCCTCTGGGCCAAGCGATGGCTAGCGGGCCGAAAGACGGTTGACCTCGCCACCGAGCGCGAATTCGAGGTCCACGCGGCGGTTCAGGCCGCGTCGAAGGACGCGCTCCACTGGAGGCGCGACCTCGGCGAGCTCGCCGCGCCCCTTGGAGGTCGCATTACGGACCTGGTCTTCGAGAAGCTTGCGCGTACTCTCGGGCTTCCGCACGAGGAGGCGCGATTTCTCGTCTTCGGCAACCGGCGCCGAGCTACGCGGGCGGTGTCACGCGTGCTGACCACTCAGCTGGAAGAAGACGGAGCCGACGAGGACGACGGAGTCGACGAGGGCGTCGGGGTCGCGGCAGGCGCGGCCTTGGTTTCGCCCTTGGTTCCAGCGGTGGAACCAGCGTCGCTCTTGGTGCCGCCCGTGCCCTCGGAGCCCGTGGAAGCCGAGCCCCCGGACGGCTCGGCCGCCTTGGCGGGGGGCTTGGACGACGAATAGAGGTCCGAGTACCAGCCGCCGCCCTTCAGGATGAAGTTCGTGCCCCCGCTGATCAGGCGGTGGGCGGCCGTTTGCGCGCACTTCGGGCACACTTCGATGGGCGCCTCGATGATTCGCTGCACCTGCTCCCACTGATGCCCGCACGCTCCGCAAGCGTACTCGTAGGTCGGCATAGCTTTAGCGAATATGGCTTGGCTGGCACTGTGTCAAGTCGAGTGCCAGCGGAACGGCCGGGCAAGCGAGGCGGTCAAGCTTTTGCCTGGAACCCGGCTGTCTTGCCTTGAACTGAACGCACGAAGGGGGGTACAGGTGATGCGTAGAGAGTGACGATATGTGCAGTGACATGATCCGGTGGCGTCCGGTAGCGTGCGGGAGCCTAGCTAGATGAAGATCAAGAAGCTCGAGCTTGCCGGCTTCAAATCGTTCGTCGATCGGACCGTGCTCCGCTTCGATCACGATGTCCTGGCCATCGTGGGGCCCAACGGATGCGGTAAGTCGAACATCGTCGACGCGATTCGCTGGTGCATGGGGGAGCAGAGCGCAAGGCATCTTCGCGGTCGCTCGATGGACGATGTCATCTTCAGCGGCAGCGAGACGCGCACCGCGCAGGATTTCGCCGAGGTGACGATCACCTTCGAGAACGACAACCCTGACGAGATGCCCCTCGAGTACAAGGAGTACGCCGAGATCGCGGTGACACGGCGTCTCTATCGATCCGGCGACAGCGACTACCTCGTCAACAAGACGTCGGTTCGCCTCCGCGACGTCACGGACCTGTTCCTCGGTACGGGCGCCGGCACCAAGGCCTATTCCATTGTCGAGCAGGGCAAGGTCGGCCTCATCGTCAGCGCGAAGGCCGAAGATCGCAGGCTCTTGATCGAAGAGGCCGCCGGCATCACGAAGTTCAAGAGCCGGAAAAAGCAGGCCGAAAAGAAGATGGATCTGACGCAGCAAAACTTGCTGCGCGTAGGCGACATCGTCGCGGAGATCGAGCGCAGCCTGGCGTCTCTCAAGCGCCAGGCGGCCAAGGCCGAGCGGTACGTGGCCTACCGGAACGAGGTCGAGGATCTTCAGCTCCACGAGGCCTCGCACCGCTATCTCGAGCTCTCCGGCTGGATCAAGCTCGAAGGCGGCGAGGTCGAACGGCTCGCCGAAGACGACGCGCGCGTTCGTACGGAGCTCGGCGCTCGCGAAGCCGAGCTCGAGGCCTCGCGGCTCGACGTGCACGGCGCGGGCGAGCGGCTCGACGCGGCGCAGAACGCGAGCTTCGCTGCCGACAGCGCGGTACAAACCGAGGAGGCCGCGATCGAGCGCGCGAAGGACCGCCTGGCGGCGCTCGCGCAACGCGAGCAGCAAGCCGAGGGCGAGAAACGCGAGATGACCGAGCAGAGCGCGCGCCTCGGGGCCGAGCGCGACGTGGTCACCGCGGAGGTCGCCTCGCTCGAGGCCGAGGAGACCGATCAGGCCTCTCGCGTCGCCGGCGAAGAGACGAGGCTCGACGAGCTCGCCGCGGTTCACGCGGGCCGCGACGCAGGCGTGGTCCAGCGGCGTCAGGTGATCGCGAAGCTCCAGGCGGACATCGCCAGCACCGAGGCGAAGCTCGCCGGGTTCGAGCGGCGCCGAAACGAGATGACGGCGCGGCGCGACCGCCTCGGCGGGGAGAAAGAGTTGCTCGACGGAGCTCGTGTCGAGCACGCCGCGCGCGCGGACGGGCTGGCGCGATCGATCGAGGATCTCCGCGCCGGTCGCGTGACCACGGTGGCCGAGAAGACGCGCCTCGAGGAGCGGCTCGGCGAACTCAAAGAACTCATCCAGCTCCAGGAAAAGGCGCTCGACGAGGGCAAGGGCGAGCTATCGAAGAAGCGCTCTCGCTACGGGGCTCTCGAGGAGATGCACGCCCGTCTCGAGGGCGTCGGCGTGGGGGCCAAGGCGCTCGTCGGCACTCGCGACGATTGCATCGTGGGCCTCGTGGCCGACCGGCTCGAAGCTCCGGCCGAGCTCACGCAGGCGCTCGCGGGGTTGCTCGGATCGCGCCTGCAGGACGTGATCGTCAGCGACGTCGCCCGGGGCGTCTCGCTCCTCGAGGACCTGGCGCGCGAGCGCAGGGGACGCGCCGCGATCATCCCGCAGCGCCCGAGCTTCGTCGCGGGCGTCGCCGGGCGCGAGACCGCGCCGGCTGACGAAGCCGTCGTGGCGTCTTTGGCCGACGCCCTTCGCTTCGCACCCGAAGACGAGGCGCTCGTTCGGGCGCTCGTCGGCGATGCGGTCGTGGTGCGCGATCTCGCCGGGGCGCGCCGGGTCCGCGAGGCCGGGGGACGCTCCGTTCTCGTCACGCTCGACGGTACGGTGATTCACGGCGACGGGCGGGTCGAAGGCGGCCAGGGCGACGCGGTCGCGGCGGGCATGCTGGAGAGCAAGCGCGAGGCACGGGAGCTCGTCAAGGAGCTCGAGCGGCTCGACGCGCTCGTCACCGAGCGACTGCAAGCGCTCCAGGCGTCGCGGGTCGAGATCACCCAGGTCGGCACCGCGCTCGATCGGGCTCGCCACGAGGCCCACGCGCGCGAACTGGCGCTCATCACCGCCGAGAAGGACTTGCAGAAAGCCGAGGGCCAGCTCGAAGGCGTGCACCGTCGACTCGAGACGGTCGTCGCCGAAGAGGGCGAGCTCCTGCGGGGACTCGACGAAGCCGGCCTGGAGCGCGACGACGCGACGCGGGTCCTCTCCGAGGCGCAAGCGGTCGTGGTCCGGACGGCGAGCGAGCTCGAAGCGGCGGCGATCGCTCTGACTTCGGCACGCGAGGATCTCGACGCTCAACGGCAGGCCGTGACCGCGCGGAAGGTGACGGTTGCGGGCGCCCGGGAGCGGCTCGCAGCGGCGCGAGGCACGGAGCTCCGCCTGACACGAAGCGCCGACGAGCTGCGCGAGCGCGCGCAGCGCCTCGAAGGCGAGCTCCTCGCGAACGCGCACGCCTTCGGAGAGACGGCGGCGATGCTCATGGTCCACAAGGGGCAGGTGCAGGCCGCGCTCGATTCCGCGCGTGACGCGCAAGACGAACTTGCTCGAGTGCGCGGCGCCTTCGAAGAGTTGCGCGCCGGACTGCTCGAGCGTGAGGCCGTGCTCAAAGATCTGCGGAGCCGTGGAGACGCGGTGCGCGCGGCGCTGATGACGCACGAGATGGCGCTACGCGAGAAGCAGCTCGCGATGGAGCACTTGCTGGCCGGCGTGGGCGACAAATTCCGCGGTTTGCGCCTGGCCCGGATCGTCGGCGACTACCACATGCGACCGCCGCCCGACGAGGTCCTGCACTCGCGGGTCGAAGAGCTCGTGCGGCTCATCGAGCGCATGGGCAGCGTGAACCTCGACGCGATGCGCGAGCACACCGAAGCCGAAGAGCGATTCACGTTCTACACGACCCAGAAGGCCGATCTCGACAAGGCGCTCGCCGATCTCACCCGCGCCATCCAGCAGATGAACCGCGAATCGCGGCGCCTCTTCGAGGAGACGTTCGCGCTCGTCAACGATCGGTTCCGCGAGATCTTTCCGAGGATGTTCCGGGGCGGGCGCGCCGAGCTCCGGCTCACGAACCCCGAAGACATGCTCGAGACCGGTATCGACATCATCGCGCAGCCGCCCGGAAAGAAGCTCTCGAGCATCGAGCTCATGAGCGGAGGCGAGAAGGCTCTGACCGCCGTGAGCCTCATCTTCGCAATCTTCCAGATCAAGCCGTCGCCCTTCTGCATTCTCGACGAGGTCGACGCGCCGCTCGATGAGGCCAACGTGTCTCGATACAACGAGCTCATTCGATCGATGACCGACCGCTCGCAGTTCATCTTGATCACGCACGTGAAGCGCACCATGCAGATGGTCGACGTGCTCTACGGCGTCACGATGCCAGAGGCGGGCGTCTCCAAGATCGTGAGCGTCAAGATCAACGACGCCGAGGCGAAGCCGGCTGCGAGCCCGGGCAGCATGGGTGGCGTCGGTGGCGTCGGTGCGTTCGGCGGGGTGAACGGGACGAGCGCAATGATCGGGTTCAGCAAGGGCGCCGGAGAGGCCGCCGTCGCGCGAGCGAGAGCGTGAGAGCGTGGGGGCGGTTTGCGCCGGGGCGCCTGTCGCGCTAATCCGGCAACTGAATCACCGTGCCCACCGACGCCAAATCCGAAGCCCCGCTCGACGCGCCGAAGAAGAAGAAAAAGAAGCAAAGCGTCGCCGCGATGCAGCGCGAGCTCCGCGATCTGGCGAAGCCTTCGCCCGACGCTCCCGAGCGTCCGCCGGTGGACCTGAAGAAGATCATCGTCCGCGCCGGCGGCGTCATTGCCGTCCTCTGGGTCGTGGCGTTCATCGTCGCGCGGTGGACGGTCATCCCGATGTTCGCAGCCGGCGCGCTGACGCTGGCCGCCATTGCAGCCGCCATCTGGTTGGTGCGGTACGTCAACAAGTCTCGCGACATGGCCGCGCTCCTTCGGTCGGGTTCGCAGAACGAAGAGGGGCGACAAGAAGCCTTGAAGAAGCTGGAGACAGGCTTCAAGAAGGGCGACGTGCAGGCGGCCATCGCGCGGGCCCAGCTCGAGATGCAAGACGACCCGCGGAAGGCGCTCGCGACCCTCGAGTCCGTCGACCTCGCCAAGCAGATGACGCCTGTGGCCGATCAGGTCCGGTGCACCCGCGCCACCATTCACCTCCAGCTCGGCGATCTCCCCGAGGCGCGCGCGCTGGTCGACAAGATGGAGCTCGGCAAGCAGCAAGACGCCAAGACCCGCGCGATGTTCGCGGCCGTGGCCGGCGAGGCCTACGGCCGAACGGGCCAGGGCAAGAAGGGGGTCGAGCTGCTCGAGCTCTACAACCCGGACGATCCCGAGTATGGCGAGATGCGCGTGCAGATGCTCCGGGCGCGGGCCTTCGCGTACGCAGGGGTGGGCGACATGAAAGGCGCTTCGCGAGCGCTCAAGAAGCTCATCGACGTGAATCCGCAGCTTCTCGGGATGTTCGTCGGCGCGAAGAGGATCCACCCCATGCTGCAACAAGAGGCGAAGCAGCTTCTCATGCGTAGCGGCGCGGTTCCGCGCAAGATGGTGCGCCAGAAGATGTAGCCAGAGCCGGCAGCTAGGAGGCGGTCGCGCATAGCGCCGCCGCTGGAGCCGCCGGCTCTCGGAGCGGATTGCCGGAGATCAGCCGGGCATCGCGCGGCCGACGTCGTTCAGGTCCGCCGCGAACGCGTAGAGGAAGAGCAGCCAGTAAAAGACGATGTTCCGCGTCGGCTCTTGAACGCGGAGCGCTTGCTTGGCCTTCGTCATCTCGGCGGGAACGACGACGAGGACGATGTAGAGACTGTAAAACGGGATGAGGAGGCCCCACCACGCGAGCGCGTCAGCCCGGGTGATGGCGCGGAGCTCGCTCATCATCTTGACCGCCGAGATGAACATGAGCACCGAGCCCGCGAGCATCCCGAGGCCGGAGACGGCGCTGCCCAGAATGCCGATGATCGCCGAATCGAGCACACCGGCGACGATCGCCGAGACGACCGAGAGGATGATCGCCCCGAAGACCGCTCCGATGGGGACGAGCATGGTCATCAGGGGGTTGCGCGCGGTCGGCCTTGGCGTTCCTGGCGCGACGACGATGGGCGCTCCCTGGGGCTGCTGCATCGCCCCGAACTGTGGGAACGGTTGACCGGCCGGCGGCCCGTAGCCGGGCTGCTGCCCGTACCCGCCGGGCGGCGGCTGGCCCGGTTGGCCGTACCCCGCCTGCCCACCTTGCGGCACGTATCCAGGCGGCGGCTGGCCATAGGGCTGTTGCGGAGGCTGACCGTAAGGCGGTTGCGCTTGCGGCGGCTGGCCGTATTGCGGTTGCTGACCGTACTGCGGCGCTGGCCCGTATTGCGGCGGCGGCCCGTAGCCCTGTGGGGGAGGGCCATAGGCGCCTTGTGGCGGCTGACCGTAGGGCGGCGGGGCTCCGTAGGGACCCCCTGGCTGCGGAGCGTACCCGGGTGGCGCGCCGCCGGCGGCAGCCTGGGCGGCGGCGACCTGAGCTTGTGCAGCAGCGAGCGCTGGCGAGCCCGGCGCGCTGTTCATGATCTGGGTCCCCTGCATCGGCTTGTGACCTTGCGGGGGAGCAGCGCCTTGCGGACCCTGCGGCTGCGGTGCACCCGGCGGACCCGGAAAGGGCGGTCCACCAGGGGGATAGCCCGGGGGCTGGTTCATCGGTGATCTCCTTCCTCGACGTCTCAGCGTAAACGAACGCCCGCGGATGAAGCGCGGAATCGCAGTCCGCCGTGTCCGTCGCGCACGGCCCCGAGAAAGGTGGGGGCGGGTGAGTCAGGGGAGTGGGATCGCGCGAGCGACGGGTTTCAACGCGACCTCTGGCAGGAGTTCGGCAAAGCTGACGACGGACACGTCGGGCAGCTCGCTCTCGAGCAGCTTTCGAACGAAGCGTCGAATGTCGGGCTGCGTGAGAATGACCGGCGTCGGCGGGCGCGCGGGCAGCGCGAGCCCCCCCGAGGCTCCCTGCGCGCCGGACGCAGCCAGCGCGACGCCTGCGGCCCCGTCGGACACCTGGCCGATCGCTCTCATGACCGAAGCGATCACGTCGCGGGCGGCCTGCGGCGCGAGCGTCAGGAACGAGCCGGCGGTGGTCCGGGTGATCGCCCGTCGAACGGTCTCTTCGAGGATCGGGTCGAGCAAGACCACGTCGAGGCGCCCCACGCCCGCCGTGAGTCGAAATGTGATCGCGCGCCGGGCCTGACTGCGCACGTACTCCGCGAGATTCAGCGGGTCCTTCTCGGTCGCGGCGATCGCCGACAGCGATTCGAGGATGCCGCGGAGGTCGCGGATGCTGACGCGCTCCTCGACGAGCCGCCTCAAGACATCGGTCAGCAGCACCAGGCTCAAGGGCTTCGGGACGACGTTGCGTACGGTCGCTGGCGCGAACTGCTCGAGCTCGTCGAGGAGCCGCTGGACCTCGGCCATCCCGATGAAATCGGCGGCGCGGGCGCGCAGGACCTCGAGCACCTGGTCGCAGACCCACTCGACGACCGCGTCGTCTGCGATCGACTCGGGCACCCGAAGGACCTTCGCGGGAACCTCGTGCAGCGAGACCACGACGCAGCGCCGATCGAGCTCGACCCGGACGCGCATTCGCGCCGCCGGAAGCGGCACGCCGAGCTCCGCGAACACGCGCTCGCGCACGCCGAACGCCGCCGCTCGCAAACCGCGAGGCTCCGCGTCGAGCGCGGCCTCCAGATCCTGGCTGACCTCGAGGGTCCAGGGGACGACGAGGGGAACGAACGTCGGATCATGCATGCCGGCGCGCCCGGTGCGGTCGACCGGCATCGGCTCCGCCGCGGCGCGGCGCATCTCCACGGCCTTCGCTCGGGCCCGAGCGCGCCCCGTGAATACGAGAGCGACGCCGATCGCGAGGAACGGCGCGACCGGCAGCCCCGGCACCGCGGCCAGGAGGAGTACGAAGCCCCCGGCCACCTGCAGGGCCTTGGGCACGCCGAGCAAGTGCCGCGCAAGCTCTTCGCCCAGGGGCGTGTCGGCCTCTTCGCTCGCGACCCGGGTCACGAGGAGTCCCGCGGCGGTCGAGAGCACCAGCGCGGGAATCTGGGTGACGAGCCCGTCGCCGATCGTGAGGAGCCCGTATCGGTGGAGCGCGTCGCCCGCCGTCATCCCGCGCATCCCGACGCCGATCGCGATTCCGCCGAGCGCGTTGACCACGACGATCACGATCGAGGCGATGACGTCGCCCTTCACGAACTTCATGGCTCCGTCCATCGCGCCGTAGAACTGGCTCTCGCGCTGGAGGAGCCGCCGCCGCCGTCGGGCTTCGTTGCCGTCGATCGAACCGCCGCGAAGCTCGGCGTCGATGGCCATTTGCTTTCCCGGCATGGCGTCGAGAGCGAAGCGGGCGCCGACCTCGGCCACGCGCTCCGAGCCCTTGGCGATCACGATGAACTGAACGGTCGTCAGAACGAAGAAGACCACGGCGCCCACGACGTAGTTGCCCCGCACGACGAGCGTGCCGAACGCCTTGATGACTTCGCCTGCGTTCGCCTGGAGGAGAATGAGCCGCGTGGAGGCGACGTTCAGCGCCAGGCGAAAGAGCGTCGTCAAAAGCAGGAGCGTAGGGAACGTCGCGATGCCGATGGCATCGGGCACGTAGAGAACAACGAGAAGGATCGCGATCGACGCCGCGAGGTTCGCCGAGATCAAGAGATCGAGCGTCCACGTCGGGAGGGGTACGATCATGAGCCCGAGCGCCATGATGACGAGCGCGGCGAGCCCGACGTCGGCGCTGCCGCTCAGCGGACCGAGGAGGCGAGCTCCGGCGGCGGCCGCCCGAGGTCGCGCGCGAGCCGC
>CALFNG010000030.1 GCA_937902985.1 uncultured Myxococcales bacterium | reverse complement strand
TTCGTCACCCCACCAGATACGTGCGCCCGCGCGTGGACGGGATCCGGCTGAGTAGTGCTAGCTCGGCGTCGCCTCCCAAGAAGTCGACGCTGCAGAGGAACATCAAGCGGGTGAAGGCGATCACCTGGGAGAAGATCAATCAGCGGCTGGTGGCGTACGCGCAGGACAAGAAGATCGAGACGGGCCGAAAGACACGCACCGACTGCACCGTGGTCGAGACGCATATCCACGAGCCGAGTGACTCGAGCCTGACCGGCGAGCAGCACACCGAGTAAAGGCTGCGCATTGTCGCGATTCTGTTTGCGATCGAAACGCTGCGCGCCCTCGCGATCGCCTAGAGCCGCTCCGGCGGGACCTGACTTGCCGATGTCTGAGAAGATAGTGCCTATCACGACGATCCGTCGCTCGAGCGCAGTGAAGCGCTCGAGGGGCTTCGAGACCTCGTAGTAGCGGAAGACCTTGTTGGCGATGCGGACGGCACGCTCACAGTCATTCACGGTCTCCGTGGTCTCAGCCAGGAGACGCATCCGACCGAGGATCGAAGGACGAGACCGCTCCAAATCGAAGCCGACGTCGGCGCAGATGCTACGGAGTCGATCAAAGGAACTCGTGGGGGCCATGGTCCCGCCCAGATCGTGCACGATCGAGACCAGCCCGCTGCAAGCGATTCGGCGAAGCGGCTCCGGCGTAGCCCTGCCGTTGCGCGGCGCTTCCTCGATCGAGGCGAAGGTCGCCCAGGCATCGCCGACCACGACAGGACAGTGCGCTTCAGGCCGCCGCAGGCGCTCGCCGTTCGCAACACGACGTTTAGCTGCCCGCCTCCCGCGCCGCCCCCTACTACTTCGGCGGAGGGGGCGGAGGCGGCGGAACCTGGCCGGCGGGTACCGAGAACTCACCCCAGGCCGGAATGAGGTTGTTCACCTTGTAGCTCTGATTCCAGAGATAGATGGGCGCATATGGGTGGATGCCGCCGCCCTTGTCGACGACGACGCCCACGACGTAGAGCTGCTGCTTGGGCTTGTTCGTGGTCGCGTTGAGCTCCGCGAGGGGGCTCCGGATCGACGAGAACGTCAGCCAGTAGAACGTGTTCCCGTCGGCGTCCACCTGCGGCAGAGGGACGCCGCCGCCGTCCGCGCCCGGGAGGAGCGGGTTCGGCGCCCACTTCGGGAGCGTGTTCTCGACACCCGCCGGGTACGGGTTGGTGCACGCGGGGGGCGGGAACGGCTCGGTCACGGCGACCGGGGTCCCTCCTTGACCGCCGGCGAACGGGACCACGTAGACCTCGGCCTTGGGCTGGTCGTACATGCTCGTGCCGGCCGGCACGCGGTTGTAGGCGATGAACTTGTCGTCCGGCGACCAGGCCGGATAGTACTCGTTGTACTGTGCATCCGAGGCGCCGGGCAGCGCCTTCGCCGTGCCTCCGACGCCGCCCGCGCTGCCGGAGCGTCCGCCGTAGGGGACGACGTAGACGTCGGATCGGCAGTCCTTCGAGGTCGAGCAGTCCATCCGCCCGTCCTTGGTGCCGGCGTTCGTCGAGGAGTAGGCGATGAAGTCCGTCTGCCCGTCGACGTCGTGGCTCCAGCTCGGAGACCCGGCGCTGTTCGAGTCGCCGCCGCGCTGGACGATGCCCCAGCCGCCGTTGGTCGACGGCGGCGCTGGAATGCACGCTTGCTGCGCGCCGGCCACCATGTTGCACGGCGTCGCCACGGGCAAGCCCGCGTCGACGACGCCGCCGGCGGTGGTGACGGCGTTGTCCCACTCGAGATTGAACCACGCGAGCTGCGACACGACGCCGGTGGCGGCGCCCGGGTCGGTCAGCGAGATGGAGTTCCACGCGGCGCCGATGGACGAGACGAGGACGCGATCGCCCATCTGGTAGTGCGCGGGCGAGAACGTGGAGACGCCGAGCATGACCTGATTGACGGCCGGCGGCGCGTAGTACGTCGAGTACTGATCCTTGATGTCCGGGCTCAGGTTCTGCACCGCGCCGTTCGAGAGCCACGGGGGTCTGGCGCCCGCGCTACCCGACTGGATGCTCGCCAGCGCGATCGGCCACGGCCACTGGGCGGTGAAGGAGACGTACTGCCCGTCGGGCGTCGCCGAATGGCACCCGATGCAGAACACGCGCTGGAACGTCGGGGTGAGGTTGCCCCCGTCGACCGGCTCGGCGCGCACGCTCTGCACGACCTGATCCGAGGCGAGCGCCGTGGTCGTGCCCTCGTCGCCGACATGGAAGCCCTGCAGCGTCGTGTTGGTCGCGTTGTTGTCGAAGTCCGCCGTCGTCCAGTACACGAGCGCGCCGTCGGCGATGGCGGGCGCGATCAGGATCTTCGCCGAATTGCTGATGGCCGGCGTCCCGCCGCCGGGGCCGGTCGCGCGCACCGTGAAGGTGAGCGACGCGCCGACGAGATGACCGACGGAGAGGCCCCCGGCGTCGTCGAGCTCCCCCTTCGCGATCACCGCCCACAGCGACTGGTCGAGCGCGTAGTAGTTGTTCGTCGTGTAAACGACGAGATCGTTGATCTGCGCGTCGCTGTGGACCCGGACCTCGAAGATCGTCTGCGAGCTCGATCCGCGGGTCCAGTAGACGCGGGGACGCAGCCAGTTCTTCGGGTAGAGGGCGCCGTCCGAGGGTTCGACGAGGCAAGGCCCTCCGGCCGTCGAGCCCGAACCCGGGGCCCCGAAGAGCGTCGCGGCGTTGGCCGGCGGGCTGCCGAGCGGGTCCGTGATCGGCGAGGACGGAAAGTCGGCGCACTTGTGCGTGGCGTTGCACTGCGCGTTGCCGCCGCCGTCCCCGAGGGAGGGCAGGGTGAACTCGCCGCCGTCGCTGTCAGCGGACGGATTGTTGAACTGGCTGCCGCCGCTCGCGGAGCCACCGGCGCCGGGCCCCACGTCGTGGCTGGTTCCGGAGTTCGCGCAGCTCGCCGCCACCGCCATGGCCGCCACGGCGGACGCGAGCGTGAGGAGCCATGCGTGTCGGGTGATCGGGAGCAATGAAGCGCGCATGGATAGGGCGGCCTTCCGCAGGCGGAGAGAGTCTGCCGGTGGATCGTTCCCCGAGCGGCCCCTCGCGGCTCATCAAACAGCTGCCGGGGGGCGAGCTACGGCGCGAAGCTGGCGGCGGTGACGCAAAAATCGAATGGCGCGGCGGCCGTCGCTGCGTCGACCTGAAAGTTCAGGTGCGTCGCCGTCGTCGGCGCACCCGACAGATCGCCGGAGGGCGTCGGCGCCCAGCAGGTCAGGTTGAAATCGGCCCACTTGACGGTCCCGCTCGCGGCCGACAGCGGCGCGCAATAGTCCATGCCGGCGTTGTCGATGATGATGCGCGCGCCCTGAGACGGCAGGTTGCTCAGGGTGTAGCTGATGCCGCTGCCGGTCACGGCCATCATCCCGATGGGCGGGGAGGCGGCGGACGTCGACATCGCCTGATTCAGGTTCACGCCGATGCCCGCGCCCCACGTGTCCGTCGACATCGCGCCCGTCATCCCGGCGCCGCACAGGGCGAGCGTGTCCACGCAGGCAGAGCTCATTCCACCTTTCGCCGCGTCGCTGTAGGCATAGGCGTAGCCGCCGCTTCCGATGACCTTCGGTTCCAGAAAGTTCGTCGCGAGCGGAATGGCTCCCGCGGCCATCGTCGCGCTGCAGCTCGCGGCTGTCCCGCCGTCGCTGCCGGTTCCGGTCGGGTTCATCGTGCTCCCGCTCGAGGATCCGCTCGACGAGCCCGACGGGGAGCCGCTCGACGAGCCCGTCGACGCTGGACCGCTGCCCGTGGTCGTCCCGCCGTTGCTACTTCCAGACCCGCCGCCCCCGCTCGAGCCCTGGCTGTTCGAGGTACCGCTCGACGAGGTCGCCGTGCCGCCTTCGTCGTCCGTGCCCAGGAACTGCGTTGGAGCCTTGCTCGAACAAGCGCTCGCCAGAGCAAGGCAAGCGCCGAGCGTCCCGGAGCCGACCCAAGAAACAACCCATCGATTCATCGCGCTTCTCCATGTCCCCCAGCCGGGCGACGGCTCGCCGGTTCGCACCGAACGGCACGTGACAATGGTCCCTCGAGCCCGCGAAGACGGTTCACCTTTTTAATGAGCTTATTGCTTGAGCCGTCTCGAGCCCCCGGGGCCACTAGGTCATGACACCATGCGCCGAGCCGGAGGACACGGGGTCGCTTTCGTTGGACGCAGCGCGTCGACGCTGCTCCTCTTCATCTGCGTGGGGGTCGCGTCGTGCTCCACGGGGGCGACCCAGCCGGGCGACGGATTGCCCGGGAACACGTCCGGAGGCTCGAGCGGAAGCGGCGGCACGACGACCGACCCGGGCAGCGACAGCGGCGGCCTCGCGAACGGCGACAGCGCCGACGCGACCTCGAATCCAGCGACGCAGGGCCCGGGGGGCGAAGGGGGGGCGCCTCGGCCGGAGGCCGGCTCGACCGTCTTCGACGCCGGCGGAAAGGTCCATGACGCGAGCTCCGATGGGAGCCCCTCGCCCGGCCTCACGCCGGACCCGCCCTGTCTCAACGGCAAGAAGGACGGCACCGAGACCGGGGTCGACTGCGGCGGGTCCTGCGGCGCGTGCCCGAATTACCAGATCAACCCCCCCAACGCGAACAACGGGGATCAGAGCGCGTGCACGGGCGGCAACGGGTACATGTGCCCGCGATCGATGCTCTTCAGCTCGGAGATGAAGCAAGCCGCGATGGCGGACTGGAACAGCGCGGACCCGCCCTTCGTCTACGGGACCGTGGGCCACGATCCGGATCTCGGGGGCGTCGACACCAACAGCAACACGTGCTGCCAGTGCTATCAGCTCGTCTTCGACACGCCGCAGGGCGCGAGCGGCCTGCCGATCCCCAAGCCGATGATCGTCCAGGCCTTCAACACACAGGCGGGTGGGGCGAAGAACTTCGACGTCTACATGGGAGACGGCGGCTACGGCGCGAACAACGCATGCGCGGGCGTCTCGAACGCGATGTACAGCCAGTTTCCCGACCAGGGGGGTACGTACGCCGGCGGGGTCAAGGCGACGCGGTACAGCCAGTGCGCATCGGGCGGAGGGTACAGCGCGCTATCGATCGGGTCGGCGACATGCGAGAGCTACGTCCAGTCGCAGTGCGACATGATCCTGAGCTCCTCGAGCGCGGCCCAGACCACGACGCAGGCGTCCTGCATCGAGTCGAACCTGCCAGACAGCGAGTACCACACGAACTGGAGCGTGCTCGCCAAGCGCGTGACGTGCCCGGCCAACCTGACGCGCGTCACCGGGTGCAAGCTCAACGATCAGGGTCTGCCGGCGGCGAGCCCGAACGTCCAGGACCGGACCTCCGCGGATAGCTCGTTCAAGTCCGGTTACACGACGACATCCATGCAGGATTGTTGCAGGCCCACATGCGCATGGCCCGGCAACGTCACGAATACGGACTCGACCTATTCCGTATTTTACACGTGCGACAAGTCGGGCAACCCGCTGACCAACTAGATCCGGGAGTGGCACGAATGGAGAAGCAACGAGCGTTCCCCGGCGGGCGTGACCGAGCGCGGCGGCGAAGCGTCCTGCCCGCTGCCACGGCCCTCTTCATCGGCGCGTGCAGCGCGTCGTCGACCCAGCCGGCCGAGCCGGGCGACCAGGGGGACGCCGCCGGAGCGCAGAGCTCCGGAGCGGGGAGCAACGCGTCGTCCGGCGAATCGTCGGGCTCCGGCTCGGGCGTCGGCGGGTCGGGGATGGCGTCGGGTTCCGGGTCGGGCTCGGGATCGGGATCGGGAGCGCAGACGGGCGCGGCCTCGGGTGCGGGGTCCGGAGCCGGTTCGGGCGCCGCGTCGGGCTCGGGCTCGGGCTCGGGCTCGGGCTCGGGCTCGGGGACTGCGTCGAGCGGGATGATGATGATGTCGTGTCCGGATGCGGGGGCTGGCACGACGGCGTGCGGATCGAACCCCGCGACGCAGTCGTTCAATGCGGGCCTGACCTACTACCAGCAGACTGCCGCCAACAACTGCGCCATGCCCTGGCCCTCCAACGGCATGTACGCCGCGCTATCGACGAACCTCTACGACGCCCCGTCCGGGTCGGCCTCTTGCGGCAAGTGCGTCCAGGTCAACGGAAAGACGCTCCTCGTGGTCGACCAGTGCCCCGCGTCCACGAACGCGGCGCAGTGCTCGGTGAACCACCTGGACCTCAGCCCCACCGCGTATCAGGCCGTGCAGGGCAGCCTGAACCCGGGCTCCGTCTCGAACAGCCCCGGTCTCTCGGTGAAGTACGTCCCGTGCCCCGTGTCGGGCAACATCTCGTACAGCTTCACGAGCTCGACGCAGAAATACTATCTGGCGATGGTCATCCTCAACGCGAGATACGGTATCAAGGGCGTCGAGTTTCGCGCTCCCGGAGCCTGCGCGTGGACGGCCATGACCGGACGCACGGACGCGGACGCGCACTTCATCATCAACGGCGCCACGGTTCCCAACCCGATCGATCTCCGCGTCACGGACGAATGGGGTCAGGTCGTCGAAGACGACCGTGTCCAGTGGATCGCAGGACAGACGGTCACGGGTGGGGCGCAGTTCCCCACGTGCCCCTGATCGCCTTTCACCCCCTTCCCGGTTTCTCGAACTCCTCGATGGCACGGAGGGACGGGGGTGCCGTGGGATCCAACCTGGGGTGGGCGAGGCTACCCGTGCCGCGTCCCGGGTTGCCTCATCGTCGTGGCCAGTCCGCGCACCCGCGATGACGGACCTTCCATCTCGCCCTGGCCGATCTTCCATCGCGCCCTGGTCGATCATGGCGATGGCCATGGGTCGTCATGGCCATGACGAGGGTCGGCCAACGCGATGACGTGAGCCGGCCATGGCGGGGATGTCGGCCGATCATGGTCCTCGCCACGGTTCGTGATCGGTATCGCGATGATCGACCACGGCGACGGCCACAAGTCGTCGTCGTCCTCGCCACGGTTCGTCAAGGCCATCGTATAGATCGACCATGGCGATAGACCCAGGTCGTCCTCGCCCTCGCCAAGGTTCGTGACCCCGATCGCCATGGCGGGCCTGGCGAACGCCATGGGTCGCCACGGCGATGACGAAGACCGGCCATGGCCCTCTCCAAGGTTCGCCAGCGCTCTTGCCAAGGTCGTGGATCGCCGTGTCACAGCCCAGATTTCCCCGAGAGTCGACGACGGCCTAGCTTTTTTTGAACTTTCTTTCGCCAGATCGACCCGCTCGCCGGGCAATACCCGGTGAGACGCAGCCGCGCGGCATCGTGCAACGCGGAGGCGTCTCGCTCATCGCCACGAAGAAAAAGACAGGTACACATGGGAAGCAACACACCGAAGACCAATCGCATCGACAACCTCACCGCCGACCAATCGTTGATCGACGGTTTCACGAAGAACGCGACGAGGCTCGCCAATCTGACGATCCTCGGCGCGACGCAACCGACGAAGGACATCGTCGCGACTCTGCAACCACGGATCGACTCGGCCAAAGCCGTGCTGACCACCAGGGCGACCTGGCAGGTGGCAGTCCAGGCGGACCAGGCGGTGCGTGACAGGACCAAGACGTTCGTCTCGGTCGTGAAGCAGGCTCTCCTCGCTGCCTTCGCCGGTGAACTCGACACGCTCGCGGAGTTCGGGCTCACGGCGCGCGCAAAGCACGTCTTGACGCCCGAAGAGAAGCTCGCTGCGGCCGCCAAGGCCAAGGCGACCCGCGAAGCGCGTCACACCATGGGATCGAAGCAGAAGGCGAAGATCAAAGGCACGGTCCCCACGACCGCGCCCGCGATTGCGGCCTCTCCTGCGCCGACCCCCACGCCGGCCCCGCCGGCGACGCCTCCGGCCCTGCCGGTGGCGGTGGTGGTTCCGCCGACGATGCAGCCGGTGACCCCGGCCGCACCGCCGGCACCCGCGACGCCGCCGGCGACCTCGGTGACGCCGCAAACGCCCACGCATCTCGCGTAGGCGCGCTTCACTGAAGCCGTAGTCACGTGAACACGCTCCCCTCCCGACTCCCCGCATGGTGCGGGGGCCTCGGGAGGGGAGCATCCCCCCCGCGGAGGATCAAAGGCGCGCCGGAGCTGCTAGACTGAAGGACGTGGACGCTCTCGAGCGCGACGACCTGGAAGTGGCTCGGCGCACCTCACCCGAGGATCGCGCGCGTAACCTCCTCGCCCTCATCCGTACGGGCTTTCGCCTTAAGCGGGCGGCGCTTCGCACGCGGTACCCATCGGAGTCGGCCGAAAAGATCGACGCGCGCTTCGGCCGCTGGCTCGCACGTGATGACGAACAGTGATCCGGGCGCCGCTCTCGGGCAGATCGCGTCCGAACTCAGGAGACTCGGAAAACGCTTTGCGATCGTCGGCGGGTTCGGCATTTCCCTTCGTGCCGAGGTCCGCTTCACGCGCGACGTGGACGTCGCGGTCGAGGTGCGCGACGACGTCGAGGTGGAGAAGCTCGCGCTGGAGCTCGGCGCCAGAGGTTATCGGGTGATCGCTCTCGTGGAGCATGATGACGCTAAGCGTCTCGCGACCGTCCGTCTCAGGGACCCCTCGGGCATCACGGTGGATCTTCTCACGGCGAGTTCCGGTATCGAGGCGGAGATCGTGGAGCGTTCGACGGAGATCGTGATCGAGGGCATCGGGCCCGTGCCGGTTGCCCAGGCCGAAGAGCTGCTCGCGATGAAGGTCCTGTCGATGGACGCGCGGCGCCTGCAGGATCAGATCGACGCCCTCCGGTTGCTCGAAGTGAATCGCGACCTCGACCTGCAGCGCGTTCGCGAAGACTTGCGGCTCATCGAGATGCGCGGCTTCGGCCGGCGGCAGGACCTCGCGGCGAAGCTCGATGAGGTGCTCACGCGGGTCGGCGCGGATTCGTCGTAGCCATTCCGCAATCGCGCATCGATCCGGGTCTTCATCTTCAACCCGTCTTCGAGCTGACTCAACATGCGCTCGAAGAGGCGGCCCAGGCGGGCCTTGTCGTAGAGGCCCGCGGAGCGCGAGAGCTCCGGCGTGCCACCGATTCGCCAGGTGGCGTCGTCCGTCATGAGCGCGAGCGCGTCGGCGATCTTGCCGGAGCTGATTCGCGCAAAGAGCTCGCTCGCAATCTGCTTGTGCTGTTCGGTGGTCATGGCCGGCGCGAGTCTAGCCCGCCGTTCAGCCGCCGACCGCCTCGAGCAGCGCTTCGACGGGGTGGCGGGGAGTGAAGCCCAGCGCCCGCTCGACCTGCGACCGGCACGAGTGACCGGTGGCGAGGACTCGACCCCGGCGCTCGCTCGCGTTGCCCGGGTCGGGTCCGCCGTCGATCTTCTTCTTCCACGAGAGGTCGAAGATCCCGAGCGAGTCCGCCTTGTGCGCGACCTCGTGCCCGTACACGCCGCACATGCCGCAGCACCCGGCCTTCACGATCTCGAGCGGAACGCCCAGCGCCGCGAAGACCTTGACCCAGAGGGCCGGCGCCCGGGTGACGAGCGCCTGCTCGGTGCAGTGCGACAGGAGCCGGAACCCCGGCGCGGCCCGGTGACTGGGCGCCGCTCTCGCGTCGAGCTTCTGCTCCGCCAGCCACTCCTGGAGCAGGAGCACCTGGAAGCCGGCCTCGCCCGCGAGCTCCTTCGGGTACTCGTCGCGGTAGGTGAGGACGACCGCCGGCTCGATGCCGATCATGGGGAAGCCGAGCGCCCCGACGCGTCGCAAGAGGTCGGCGTTGCGCCGGACGACCTTGCCGAACGGGCCGAGGAAACCCTTGATGTGAAGCGCCTTGCCGTTCTCGAAGTAGGGCAAGACGTGGGGCTCGAACCCGAGCTTGCGCAGGAGCAAGCACGTGGCCTCGAGCACCGCCGGCTCGTAGAACGTCGTGAACGCGTCTTGCAGGATGACGACCGTCCGCGCGTCTTTCGGCAGCCTGGCGAGCGCGTCGACGCTCGACACGGGCACGCCATGGTCCGACAGCCGCGCCCTGGCCGGTCTTGCGTCGAGGCGGGGGGCGTCGGCGATCCCGACGACGCGCGTCGTGAACCAGCGCCCGAAGAAGCCGCCCATGAGCGCGTTCATGATCCGCGGGAAGACGACCATGAGCGGCAAGAGGCGCTCGAGCAGCGCGGTGAAGTAGTCCCCGAGCGGCCGCGCGTAGCGGCGGTGATAGAGCTCGAGGAACTGAGCACGGAAATCGGGGACGTCGACCCGCACCGGGCACTGCGTCGCGCACGCCTTGCACGCCAGGCAGCCGGCCATCGCGTCGTAGACCTGGTGAGAGAAGTCTCGCCCGCGGTCCGGGTGCAGGAGGCGCTGCCAGAGACGCGCGAGCCACGGCAGGCCGCCCGGCGTGTGCAGCGCCTGCGTCGCCACGACGCCCGCGCCGGCGAGCAGGCGGAGCCACTCGCGCATGAGGGTCGCGCGGCCCTTGGGCGAGTGGATGCGGTCGCGCGTGATCTTGGACGACGGACACATGATGCTGTCGGTGCTCGTGTCGAAGCACTGCCCGTTGCCGTTGCAGTGGATGACCGTCCCCAGCGCCTCGCGGTCGGCCACGGCGATCTGCCGGTCGAGCGCCCCGCGCGTCGGTCCGTCGACCGTGGCGAGCCGGTGCCGCGCGCCCGCGGGCGTCGCGATCTTCCCCGGATTGAGCTGGTTGCGCGGGTCGAACAGCGCCTTGATCCGCTGCAGCTCAGGGTAGAGCACCGGCCCGAAGTGGTGCGGCACGATCTCCGAGCGAAAACCCTTGCCGTGCTCTCCCCAGAGCAGGCCGCCGTGACGCGTCACGATCTCGGTCACCTTGTCGGTGATGCGCCGGATGCGCGCCTCGTCCTCGGGATCTTTCATGTCGAGCGCGGGACGCACGTGCAGGCATCCGACGTCGACGTGTCCGAACATTCCATAGCGCAGACCCTCGGCGTCGAGGACCGCGCGGAACTCGCGCACGTAAGCCTGCAGGTTCTCGGGCGGCACGACCGTGTCTTCGACGAACGGGACGGGCTTGCGCGCCCCGGGCGCATTGCCGAGCAGCCCCACGCCCTTCTTTCGCAGGTTCCACAGGCTCTCGCGCTCCGCCGGCTTCCACGTGAGCACGTGCCCGTGGGGCGTGCCGAGCGCTCCCTTGCGCTGCTCGATCTCGGCGAACAGGCGCGCGACCTTCGCCTTCACCGCCGCCTCGTCGTCGCCGCTGTACTCGACCAGGTTGATGGCTCGCGTCGTCTCGGTCGCGCCGTCGAGGAGAAAGTCCTTCACCTGGTCGTAGATGACGTCCTTCTTCGCCAGCCCCAGCACGGTCTCGTCGAGCGTCTCGACCGATCCCGGATCGGTCGCCACCAGCCACGCGGCGCTCGCGAGCGCCGCGTCGAAGCTCCCGTAGTGCAGCACGAGCATCGCCCGGTGCCGGTCGAAGTGCGTCAGGCGCAGGCGCGCGCCGGTGACGACGCCGAGCGAGCCCTCGCTCCCGGTCACGAGCTGCGCCAGGTCGACGGCCGACCCGTCCGGCGCGGCCATGTGCGCGAGGTTGTATCCCGTCATGTGCCGGCGCAGCCTGGGGAACGTGCTCGCGATCGCGTCCTTCTTCGCGGTCGCGATCTCGCGCGCCAGCTTGTGCGCCGCGCCCACGAGACCCGGCTGCTCGCAGAGCGCGTCGAGCTCGGCGCCCGCGACGCGCGCCGTGCGGTGGACGACGCCCCCGCGGAGGACGAGCTCGAGGTCGAGCACGTGGTCGCTCGTCTTGCCGTGCACCCGCGAGCCCTCGCCACTGGCGTCGGTCGCGATCATGCCGCCCAGGGTCGCGCGGTTCGACGGCGACAGGTTCGCCGCGAAGTAGACGCCGTGCGGCCTCAGGAACGCGTTTAGGTCGTCGAGCACCACCCCGCACTCGACGGTCACCGAGCCGCCGGCCAGATCGAGCGCGCCGATCTTCGCCATGTGCCGCGAGAGATCCATGACCACGCCCGCGGTGAGCGACTGCCCGTTCGTGCCGGTGCCGCCGCCGCGCGCCGTCAGCGCCACCGCGTGGAAGCGCGGCTCGTCGACGAGGCGCATCGCGAGCGCCACGTCGTCGGTGGTTCGCGGGAAGATGACCGCGGCCGGGAGCAGCTGGTAGATGCTGTTGTCCGTCGCGGCCGAGAGACGCGTCGCGTAGTCGGTGCCCAGATCGCCGCGGAAGCCACCGTCCCCGAGCGCAGCCACGAATTCTGCGACCTTCGGGTCGAGGGTGGCGGCGGGGTTCAGTCGGGGCAGGTACACGGCGCTGGGGATCTCGCACGCGTGGGGTTCCAGTTCAAGGAGGCGCTTGACTCTGGCCGGATACCGAGCGCGTTCGGTCAGGTATCGTGGGGGGGCGTGAAGGATCGGCGCGACAACGAAGTGGGACGTCATCATCGCGGCCGAGCCAACCGCTGACCTCGGTCATCACGGATGATGAGCTGGACGGAGCGCTCGAGGCCATCGGCGAGCTACTGACTCGAAGACGCACCTTGGCGCGTAGCGCTTGCCCACGCGCCGGCTGGCCGGCAGGGCGTGCCAGTGGTATGCGTATCGAGAGTACCGAGGGAAATACCATAGCCTACCACAAGACGGCTATCGCCGTGCCCGAAGCTCTGCTCGCGGACGTGGACCGCGCTGCAATCGAGCGCGGCGAGTCGCGAAGCGCGTACATCACCCGGGTGCTCACGGTTGCGGTGCGTGCCAGGCGGGACGCCGAGATTACAAGGAAGCTCGATGAGCTCTTCGCTGACGGGCGACAGGGCAACGCGCAGCGCTCAGGGGCGGCGGCGCTCGATCGGGCTGGCACCGACTGGACCGACGAGCGCTGGTAAATATGCGCCAGGGTGAGGTCTTCTGGTTGTCTTTCACGGGAAAGAGGTCGGAGCCAGATGGCCGTCGTCCTGCGGTGGTCGTTCAGCACGACCGATTCAACCGAAGCGCCATTCAGACCACGGTCGTCGCTGCGATCACGTCCAGCCTGCGCCTCGCGGCCATGCCGGGAAATGTTCGCCTTCGCAGAAGCCGGCGCCTACAGCGACTGGCCCAGCTGGGTCGCGTGGGACATCGCGTCATGACGTCTGCGAACAGGTCTGGCTCGGCTCAGTTCGGGATGGCGATGACGGAGGTCGACGGCGCGCTCGTGCCGGCGGCGCTGGTCGCGGTGACGGACACGCTGTAGGGGACGTCGCTCGTGAGCCCGTCGATCGTGCACGACGTGGCGCCGGCGGCGGCGCTGCAGGTCTGGGGTGAGTAACCAGAGGCGCTTGCGGACGCTGTGTATCCGCTGATGGCCGCGCTCCCCGGCGTGCTCGGGGCGCTCCACGTCACCGAGAGCTGCTGGATGCCGACCGAGACGATCTTGCGAATGCGGTTGTTGTTCGTGTCACCCACATAGACGTTGCGGGCCGCGTCCACCGCGATGCCCGAGGGATTGAAGAACGCCGCTCCCGCGGCCGGCCCGTCTGCAAACGAGGGCGTGCCCGAGCCGGCGAGCGTCGTCACGACGCCCGCGGGCGTCACCTTCCGGATGCGGTGGTGGTTCTGGTCACCGACGTACGCGTTGTCGGCCGCGTCCAGCGCGATGCCCTGGGGGGAGTTGAAGCTCGCCGCGGCGCCCGTGCCGTCCGCGAACGGGTTGAACGTGCTCGAGCCCGCGAGCGTCATCACCATGCCGGCGGGGGTCATCTTGCGAATGCGGTCATTGCCCGAATCCGCGATCCAGACGTTCCCGGCGTCCACGGCAAGGGCGTTGGGGTAGTCGAAGCTCGCCGCGCCGCCCGTGCCGTTGGCAAACGTGGCGGTGCCCGAGCCGGCTAGCGTCGATACCACGCCCGCGGGCGTCACCAGACGAATGCGCTGGTTGGTCGTGTCCGCGACGTAGACGTTCCCGATGCCGTCCAGCGCAACCCCACTCGGGCCGCTGAAGCTCGCGGCGGCACCCGTCCCATCGGCGAACGCGGCCGTGCCCGAGCCCGCGAGCGTCGTCACCACACCTGATGGCGTCACCTTACGAATGCGCTGGTTGCCCCCGTCCGCGACGTAGACGACCCCGGCGGCGTCCACGGCCACGCCCAAGGGAATGCTGAAACTCGCGTTGACGCCCGTGCCGTCGGCAAACGTGGACGTGCCCGAGCCCGCCAATGTGGTTACCACGCCCGACGGCGTCACCTTACGAATGCGCTGATTGGCGGTGTCCGCGACGTAGACGTTTCCGGCCGCGTCCACCGCGAGAGCGGTGGGGCCGCTAAAACTCGCCGCAACACCCGTCCCGTTGACAAACGCGGCCGTGCCCGAGCCTGCCAACGTGGTCACGGTGGTGACGACCGGCACCGCTGCGGCAGCCACGTTCAGGGGCGCGCCGGGCGCCTCCGTGGCCACGTCGGCCACGTTGGCCACGTCGGCCACGTCGGCCACGTCGGTGCTTCGCCCATCGTCGGGCGTGCCGGTGTCCGTAGTGGAATCCCCTCCAGGAGGGGGCGCGGTGTCCGCCTGCGATCCCCCGTCGTCGAGCACGCCCGGCCCGGGTGCAGCGCTGAAGTCCCCCAAGATCGTCGTGCAAGCGCTGCAGGCCAAGGCGAAGAAGGCCGTCGAGAAGAACGGCCTGGTCGGTGTCTTCGCCGTTCGGGCGTGTCCGCGAGTTCTCGTTGCGCTGTCGTTCATCTGCATCCTCGGTCGCCGAGCCCGACGATCACGCTATCGGGTTCCGGGTTGCGAAAATTGCGAATCGACGATTCGAGCAGGCGCAAGTCTGCTCGTGACGTCGCCGGTGACCACGCCCGCGACGGAGGCAACCCACCCGTCTGACACCACGTGACGAGTTCGTCGTACACGGTCCGTGAGCGCTCCGTTCGGGCGGCGAGACGGTCTTCGACGTGCTGGGTTGCCTTCAGCTCTTGGACCAATGACGGATTTCGGTGCCGTTGGCAGACACGAGCTGCATCACGTCCCAGGGGGCTAGCCGCGCAACCTTGATGCCCATGTAGAGCGCCTCGTCGAGACCGTTCTGATTGGCCGCGAAGGTTTCGATCGGCACCCACTGGTCGCCTCGCTGCCTCTGCAGCCTGAGCGAGGTCGACCCCTCGCCGAGTTTGAGGAGCTTCGCTTGGTCCGTCTCAAGGGATTCAAAATCGCCGATCGCGAAGCCGCCGGTTGCCGCTGGGTTCAGCGTGCAGACGCCGAGGAGCGCCGGGACAATCGCTAGGTTCACGAAGACGAGGTGAGTGGACACGGTGACCTCCTGGGCGGGACGGGGTTTTGTCGATGCGCGCCGCCCATGGCGGGGTGATGGCCTACACCGCCCGCCCCCGGTGTCAACGCTCGATCGTCATCTCCCTTGCACCTCTTCGCACCTCTTCCTTGCGCCCACGCGGTCAGCTACGCCCAAGTCTGCCCGCACCGCCGTGCTGGACACCCACGGCGTCGACCTCGAATCGATGATGAAGCGACGGCACTGGATCGTTCACCGGGCCGACCGCAATCAAGCCCAGGGGCAGGGGCAGTTGCACTCGTGGCCAGGCACCGACAAGACAAGTCCGGGTCCAAGCCGCGGCCTCACCCCAAGGGCGGAGCGAAAGGGGGCGGCAAGCGACCGCACCCCGAGGCCGCCAAGCTCATGGGCGGAGCGCCCACAGCGGGACAGGTCGCGCGAGGCCCGGGTACCGCGCCGATGGTTGGCGGCACGGTCGGCCGCACGCGCCGGAGCGCGGGGGTGACGCTCTGAGGGCCGCGAGGCCGCAGCGCTCCTGCCTGCTGCAGCGCGCCCGGCGGGTCAGGCATCGATCGCCATCGCCGCCGCGACCGCCTCGTTGGCGTCGACGTCCCCCGCGACCGCCTTGAGCTTCTGACGGATGCTGGCGACCGCGTCGGCGCCAAGCGGGAGGCGCAAGGTCGGGGCGCCTGCTGCGGGGCGCCTCGTCCAGGAGGGCCGGAACGCCGGCCTCGACAAGAATCCGACACAACATACCATATACGTTATGCGCACGTTGCCCCTTGCGCCCCGCCGCGGAAGCGTGCCTACCTTGCATCGTGGACTCTGGCATGGGGAGCGATAGTGGACCGAGCACCGAGACGGACGACCACTTGGGGCATCGCTGCGGCCCTCCTTGCTACTGCTCTTACGATCCAAGCGCAGGCCCCAAGTCCCGATGGCTCGGCGGGCCAGTCATCGAGCGCTCCGGCGGCACCCTCGCTACGACGTAGCCCTCCGTCCGTAGAGCCCGCTTCCTCCAGCCCGGCGGCCCCGGGGGCTTCCGAGGTGCGCGCGTACGCAGAGCGCAATGTCAATGAGAATCGAGCGGCGATTGCGAAGGGAAACGACGCTATTCAGGACCTAAAGGACCTAAAGGCCAACGTCGAAGGCTTGAAGACGCAGTTCTGGTGGGTGAGCTTGGCCGTCACGATCATCCTGGGAGTCGCCGGTTTCTTCGGCTGGAAGACAATCAAGGACGGCACCGACGCAATGATTCAGCGGAGCGTGGAGGACCGCATCAAGGTCTTGCTCCCGGAACGCCTCAAGGACTTTGAGGAGCGGGCCCAGAAAGAACTCCTTCGGGTGGCGCAGATTCTGGCGCTGCATGCCCACAGTGCCCACGACGAGGTGCTTGCGACATTCGGATGGGACGGCAAGTCAACCAGCTTGCGCGGATCGCCCCTCGCTGTCAGACGGGCCGTCATTGACGCCCTTCACAAAAGTCCTGTGGATCGCGGGAAAAATCAGCGACAGGCGTGGATCGCTATCATCGAGCTTGCCGGTGAGGACCAAAGTGCCGAGACCCTGCGAATGCTGCTGCGCTTGGCGCGCTCGTACCGCAAAGATGCAGAGGGCATCGAGTGTTACCAGCGCTTCCGCAAACAAAATGTCGACGACCCCGCTTCCGGACGGCTCGCTGCCTCGCTGCTCCGTCGCTGCGGAAAGCTCAATGAAGCCTTGGACCTCGCGAGGAAGTACCGCGACGACAAGGACTGGATGTCGATCGCCAACACCGCTGCACTTGAGCGGGACTTCGGGCATTTCGGTGCTGCGCACGATCTTCTTCTCCCGATCGTCGAGCAGATCTTGAGAGAACGACGGTTGGCAGTCGCCGGTGCTCGCCACGTCTTGAACACCTACATCGCGAACTGCATTGATCGGCGGCTTCCCGCCCATGCCGTGACGGCTGCGCTGTATCTGCTGCAGACACGCCCGAGCGCTGTCGAAGTGTTCACCGTCGTACGACTCGCGGGGGAGCTGCCTCTGGGAGGTGAGCGCGACGCTCTGCGTTCGTCGGTAGAGAGTGAGCTTGGGCGTGCCGGGGCCGCTCCTGGTCCGTGGAGATCTGACGAGATCACCGTGAACTGATCGGTTTTCCGCCGCGCGGCTCGCGTCGCCTTGGCCTTCAGGGCCGCGGGGCCGCGGCCGTCCGCGTCGCGGGCGACACGACCGGCTTCTTTCCGGTCTCCGACAGGTTACAGGGGCGGTCTAGTTGGACCAAGGGTTGTCGCGCTCGAGTTGCACCTTTGGCCCCCGCGGTGCCACGCGCGGGGCAACGTCAAGGTTCGGGTCCACGGGTTGAGCGCTGCCTGACGCTGCCGGAGCGGAGGTCGTCCCTTCGGACGCCGATGGCGCGGTGACGGCGGAGGGCTTGCGGGGGCGGCTTCCCAATGCTCTCCAAGCTGGCGCCGGGGGCCGCTCGCTCCCACTTGGCGCCACTCCGGGGCGTTCGAACAAAGGCTTTTCTGCTTCGGCCACGGCCGGAGCCGCTGAAGCGATCGTCGGGATTGGAGTCGCCGCGGCCGAGGTCGCTCGTGTCGACGCCGGTCCATCGCCGTCGGTTCGGTGCACTCGTGACACGTACATGAGACCGAGGGCCACGGCGAGCGCCACGGCCGCGGCGGCCAGCCTGCGCCGGAGCATCCCCGCCTGCACGGGTGGCGACAGCGGCCGTGTGATTCCCCCCTGTTGGGTCCCGCTGTGCGGCGTCGAGCCGCTTGCCACAGGATCGATGCCAGCGGCCACCACCGCCAGGGGCCCAGCCGTGCTGCTGGACCACGTGCCGCGAATCGGTCGCACAGTGGGAAGCTGTTGAGTCATGTCGGGCGCTTCGGTTCCGTCGTCGATTTGGCGCAACCGCTGTTCGAGGAGGCTATTGATCTTTTCGCGTTGCTCCGCAAACGCCTGAGCCGCACTCGCCCCGAGGGCTCGGAGGGAGCAGGGCCCCATTTTCCCGAGCGCTGCCGCCAGCTCCGCCCGAAACTCCCCGGCGGTCTGGAAACGCTCCTGCGGCTTCGGGGCAAGCGCCTTCTTGATGATGTCGTTGAGCTCAGCCGGATATCCCAAAGACGTGGCATCGGGAGTCTCCGGTATCTCACCTGACGCGACCCGCGTGTACACGGCCACGTCCGAGATGTCTCGTGCGAAACGACGTCGCCCCGTCATGGCCTCCCAAAGCATCACCCCCACCGCGAACAGGTCCGCCCGGCCGTCAGTGCCTCGCCCGAGTGCCTGCTCGGGTGCCATGTACTTGAGCTTCCCCTTGACGACGCCGGTGGCGGTCTGAACGGACGATGTCGTCGCCTTGGCGATGCCGAAGTCGAGCACTTTCACGTGGCCGCTGTAAGTTACGAATACGTTGTGAGGAGATATGTCGCGGTGAACGATGTCCAGCGGTGTGCCGTTGTAGTCCTTGAGCTCGTGCGCATAGTGTAGTCCTTCGAGCACGTCGAGCAGTACGTGAGCGCGCGATTGAAAGTCGGGTTTCACCTGAGAGACAATCGCGCTGAGCGGAGCGCCCTCGAGATACTCCATGGCCATGAAATGATGGCCGTCGCTGACCCCCACGTCGTAGGTCTGCACGATGTTGGGATGATTCAGGCGCGCCGAGAGGCGCGCCTCGTCGAAGAACATCTCGATCATATCGGGGTCGCTCGCGATCTCCGGGCGAATGATCTTGACCACCGCGAGCTTGCGGAAGTTCGACGCCCCGAGAGCCACCGCGAGGTGCACCACGGCCATGCCGCCCTGGCCTAGCTCGCAGATGAGTCGGTATTTGCCGCCGAGTTCCAACGACCCCTCCTTGCTGGAGAGCGGCGGCGTCCACGCGCCCAACGGACGCGCGGACGCCGCCCCTCTCCTCAGCGGTTTACGGCTAGCAGCTGGCTCCCGTCGTTCCGCATTGCACCCATCCGTACCCAGTCAGCACCGCCTTACGGTTAACAACGCTGTTGATAGGGCCGTTGAACGTCCCGTACACCGTGGCTCCGGATGCGTTCGTCGTCCATGCCCAGTACTGGTAGTACGCCGGCATTGCGACGGTGTTGGTCGAGTCCAACTGGAACGCGGTGCTCTGGGATTGCCCTACGGTGGCGCCGGCCGCCGGCGCCGTCTGGTAAGCGAGCGGGTCGATGACCAGCGTCGACGTGCACCCATTCTGGCAGTTCGTCGGCTGGTTCTGCAGGTACGCGGGCACGCCACTCCCGTTCAGCTTGATCATGAAGAACGGGTTGGCCGAGCCGCCTGGACCATTGAATGGACTGCATCCCACCGTACTTCCGCCACCGTTATTGCCATGATTGCTGATCACGGTCTGGAATTTCTTCTTCATGGCGGTGTACAGCAATAAAGACGTCCCGTTGTTCGTCACGTACGCCGCGCCAAACGAAGTGTCTACGGTGGACTTCAGCGACAGCGTGTACACATCGGCTTCGGGAGTGGACTGCGAGGGCGGCGTGACCACCACATTGTACGTGTCGGTGGATCCAGCCGAGCCGCCCGGGGTGCTGACCCAGGACGTACCCGTTCCCGCGCCGGTGAGGCCCTTGAAGGGCGCCGCCTTGACCGTGTAGATGGAGGAGCCATTGGCATTGGCGAAACAGCTCTGCAGACCCATGGCCAGGTAGTTGCCGACTTCTGGGTTGGTCTGCATGACGGCCAGCGTCGCCTGAGCCGCGTCCGGGATGAAAGCGTACCCCGGAGCGTTGGGATCGAAGACGATGCCCGTGTTGGTCGAGTTCAGAGTGTACATGTGGGCCGAGAGCAGAAACCCATCATACAACGAGTAGTACGGATCCGCAGGCGACGAGTTCGGGAGCTTGTTATTTTCGTACGACACGAGGAGGCCGACTGCGCCTGAAGCCGCGGAGCGCGCGATGTGGTCGATCCCGTCCTTGGGCCAGTTGGAACCGGTCGTCCCGTTGGCGTCACCATCGACGTTGACGATGGTGATGTAGTTGCTCGCCGCCGTGGCCGTGCCAGAGAAGGTCAGGGTTGCCGTCGCGCCCGCCGCGAGCGGAGCCGCCGCGCCCGGGTCGAAGAGGACGAGGCACGAAGTGCAGGAGCTAGGGCTCATGAGAATGGTTTCCGCACCAGTCAGGCTCGCGTAGCTGATGCTCGTGCCGGTCGCCGTCTGCACCATCACCTGCCAGTTGGACATCGCGGTCGTGGAATTGTTCGTCACGCTGAGCTTGGCGTTGGAGAAGTGCCCGCCGCTCGGGGCTGGAAGCGTGAGCGACGCCGTGAGACCACCAGGGGTCACCGCTTGCGCGACGTCCCCAGTGGTTTCGTCCGAGACGCCCTGCCCACCACCGCAGGCCAGCAGAAGAACGACAGGGACCGCAAGCGCTAACTGGTTAAATCTCATGATGTATATTCCGTTGTGTTCGCCTCTGACGGGACTGTCCGGGCTGACCCAGACCCAGTGCAATGTCGAAGCCACGGGACGTGGCGCGCATTCGAAGGGGCAACGGGCGCAACGGCGCACGATCTCGTCGATTTGGCCGGGCCGATGGGAGCAAGACCCACATCGCTTCGGGCCCAGGAGTGGCGGCCGCGGTCGAAATGTGGCGCCGCGGGTCACTCGCGCGTGGCGCCGTCTGCCACAGGTCGCGTCCGGTCAAAGGGAGTGTTTGCGGAGTAGGCGGTAAAGGTGCGTGCGGTCGATGCCGGCCTCTTTCGCAGCGGCTGCCACGTTGTCGCCGTACCGCTTGCGAAGTGCGAGAAGGAACGCACGCTCTCCGTACGTCGTCCACTCATCGCGGAATCCCCGCAGGGGCTGCGCGAACGATGGCTGCTCCGGGATGGGCGAGGCCGTCGGTGAAGGTGCAACCATGGGCGGGCGTGAAGACTTCGACCTCGCCGGAGGATTGCTTGCTGCAGTTGCCTGCGGTGGCAAGATGGTGCGGCGCCCCCCCGGAGACCGCGAGGTTCTCTCGCCCGTCTTCTCCGCCAAGTCTCTAGCGGCCTTGCGCACGTCGCCGTCCACCAAGGCCCGCGTGGCAAAGTTGCGCAACTCGCGAACGTTGCCGGTCCACGCTCGTCCCTCGAGCTTGATCTTCGTGCTCGGTGTGAGCGCCGCGGCTTTGTCCTGCAAGAAATGGCTGAGAAGAAGCTCGATGTCGTCCGAGCGCTCGCGGAGCGGAGGCACGCGGATGGGAACCACCGCTAGCCGGTAATACAGGTCTTCGCGAAATGAGCCGCTTTCCACCATGGACCACAAGTCACGATGGGTGGCGGAAATGAAGCGCACGTCGAGGTCGCGATGCTGCGACTCTCCGATGCGGCGTATGGTCGACGACTCCAGCACTCGCAAGAGCTTGGGCTGCATGCTCATCGGAAGCTCGCCAATCTCGTCGAGAAACACCGTACCGTCCGCGGAGCTCTCGATGGCTCCGACGCGCATCCGGTCCGCTCCGGTGAAGGCACCCTTGGCATGGCCGAAGAGCTCGCCCTCGAACAGGCTTTCCGAGAACGCGCCACAATCGACGACCGTGAACGGCCCCTTCGCCCTGGTCGAGCAGTGATGAAGAGCGCGGGCGACGAGCTCCTTGCCCGTGCCCGTCTCTCCCTGGATCATGACCGTGCAATCGAGGGGCGCTACGCGCGCCAGGGTGGCGAACAGCTCACGCATCGCGGCGCTTGTTCCGATGAGACCGCCAAAGAACGCGTCCGGCCAGGGCGCCGTCGCGCCCGATTCGGCGACCGCGGCGCTGATCTGCAGCTCGGTCGAGCCGACTCGAACCGAACCGCCGTAGGGAACCACGCTTGAAACGACCCGCTTGCCACCGACGAACGTCCCGTTGCGGCTTCCGAGGTCGCGCACCCAGGCGCCACCGGCCCGCGGAACAATCTCGAGATGCGTCTGGGACACCGCCGGGTCAGCGACGGTGATATCGGACTTGGATCCCGAGCCTACGGTTCGCCTGCCGTCGACCATCGCCGATCGCGCCTCACCGGCCTCGTCCCACTCCACACGGCATGCAGGCCGCGTCGTGGGCGGGGCGTGATTCCTAGAAGGCGCCGGAGAAGAAGACATGGCCCGGTGACACGGAGATTTCGGGGGATTTCGCGGAGCTCCCCAGTTGGAGTGACAGGTACAGCGACACGCCTCCGGCGACGAGGGCGAGGCTGGTCAGCACGTCGGCCACGGCGGCCGCCGCGTTCGCGGCATTCGCAGCGCTCGACCGGTTCTGCGGGCTCGAGCCCACCGTATTTTGCAGGGTCGACAGCCGCGACCGCTCGTTTAGCATGACAAGGCCGCTGACAACGGCGCCGGCGGCGAAGGCGCCGGTCGCCGCCAGCCCAGGAACGAACAGGTGGCGGGGCTTCGGCGCCGGACCCGCCGAGGCTTGCTCGATCGGGACGAGGTCGAGGCGCACGATCGCCCGATCGGTCCCGGCGAGGGCCAAGGGGCGAACGAGCAGCTGATACCCGGGTGCCGAGGCTTGCAGCGTATGTTCTCCGGCGTCGACCAGCAGCGGACGACCGTGCAGCAGGCTGACCTCGAGCGGCTTGCCGTCGAGCTGGACCTCCGCGTGCGGGACGCTGACCGAAAGCTCGAGGGTTGCCGTGCGCAGCTTCAAGTCGTCGAGGCTCTTGCGAACCTGAGCCTGCCGCTCTGCGCCAATGGCGGCCCCGCCGTCGTGCAGGTATTGCTCGAAGGCGCGTGTCGCGGCGCTGTAACGCCCGAGCTGAGCATTCACGAGCGCAATGTTGTAAAGGGCCCTGTAGTTTGGAGCGAGCTGATAGGCTCGCTGGAACTCCACGAGCGCCAGGGCATAGTCTCCTTCGTCGAAGAGCTTGAGGCCTTGCTTGAACCGGGTCGCCGCCTCGTCGTCGGACCGCTCGCGACCTCCGGCGGCGGGCTGAGTCGCATCGGCGGAAGTACGCTGCTGCGCGTTGGCGGCAAGCGGGAAGGAACAAATCATGGCCAGGACCAACGCGGCTCTACTTTGCAAACTGATCGCCTCCGAGCTCATGAGCGACGCCTCCTTGCGCTTGCCGCGGACCATGCGAGGGCCAGAACCAAGATGGCGGGCGCGCGCCGGCCGGGTCCGCGCCCGGCCGTCGCTGCGGTCGAGCACGATCCCCCTGCAGCGTCGCTACCCATGATGCCCGCTTCGGGTTCCGTCAAACTGGGCGTCCCGTCGGGCCCGGATCCGGAATCGTGGGGCTCCCCGAGCACGCCGGCGTCGTCCGACTCCACGTTGGGGGCAACTCCCGCGGCCGCAAATGCGGCGAGCACCAGAGGTACGTAGTTGGCCAGCAGGGGCCCCGAGCTCGCGACCGGCGTCGACGAGCACGCGGGAAATCCCGGAATGGGAGCAGGTCCCAGCGATGCGAGCGCGACGATGGCCCCCGTCGCGTGCGATGTGACCGGGCCGCCGCTGTCGCCGCTGCATGTGAGCCCGTCGGGGCCCAACAGAACCGAGCGGAGCGGCGCGGCCTGCGTGAGGGTCATCGGGTTCGTCGGGCCGATCGCGGCGACGTACGCGTCGCTGCGAACGCGAAGCTCCGTCGCTGCCCCGGCTTCGCCGGTAAAACCGTATCCCCAAACGGATACCGATTCGCCAGCCCGCGTGGAGTCCGTGACGCGAATCGCCAGCGGCACGACGCCCTCGAGTGGCGCGGCGAGGACGACGAACGCCAGATCGTCCCTGCAGGAAGTTGAGGTACCCGTGGAGAGAATCTGGGCTCCCACCGCATCGGCAGGCGCCGACATGACGGATCCCGTGGACAGGCCCGTCCACTTGACAAAGGTGATCTGGTCCGGAGCGAAGTCCGCTCCAATCTCTCCAGCGCCAGACCCCGTCAACACGACATCTCCCGCGGGGGTGCACGAGAACGGGCCATCGACGCCCGAGGCCACACAGTGGCGTACCGTTGCCACCAGATTCGGCGCGACGAGAGCTGCTGTGCAAGAGCCCCCCGGGCTGCGCAGAAAGAGCACGGGGGAGGCAGCACCCGCGACCACGGCTCCGCCAACGATGCCCTGATGCGAAACCCCGGTAGGCTCTCTGTCCGCGGCGACCCCGCACCCTGCAGCCACCGCGGCAAGCCACGGGAAGGTGAGAGGGACTGCCCGGAAGACGGCTAAAAGCCGGCGTAGCACGGAAACGTCCCCTCCAGTGTTTGGCTCCCCGAATCTCCTGCAGCCGCGAGCCGCAAGGCGTCGTATGCGTAGAAAGGAGCATGGTCACCCGCATCGTTCTGGTTTCGGTTGATGCAGTAGATGTCACCTGGCGTGATGCGCGCTCCGGTGCGGTTGTTGAACTGCGGCGGACCGATCGTGTCCGTCAGCGCAATGCCCGTGGTGCCCAATGAAGAGAGCGCACTCAGAACGCCGCCGATGTAAGAGGGTCCTATGTTGAGCGGCGGGCCGGCTGAGTAGACGAGGTTCGGCATTCCGTTTGCCAGTTTGTCCCCGGTCAGGTTCGGCACGCGGCCCGCAGCGACGAGCGCATAAATGGCAAAGTATGCGGCGTCGTAGTAATTGTCGCCCTGATTGGGGGCGTTGGGATACGTCTGGCTGAAGTGAGCCTGGTAGGCGCCCAGGACGGGGCTATTCTGGGTGGTTGCAAAGTTGACGCCGGCGACACGCGTCCGCTTGCTTTCGGAGCTTCCGATCCACGTGGTCATCGGGGAGGCACCAGCGTTGTAGGGCCCCAAGAGGTAGAACGGGTGCGGCGGGGCGGGGTTCGAAGCCGTTGGAATTTCCAGTGTCTCGATGAGGTTGATGACCTCGTCGCAGCCGTACGAAATGACCACGTCGGGATGGAACGAAACGAGCTGGGCCACGGCGGCCGACACATCCACCGCCGAGACGGCAACCCCGTCCAGAACGGAAGCCGAGAGCTCCACGTTGAGATAGTTCGAGTTGCCCGCAGTCGCGGGGCCACCGGTCCAGGCAAGGACGGGATTGACGGCGGTGTTCAGATCGTGCGGTAGGGTGGAATTCGGCGTCACCGTAGCGACCTTCATGGGATTCGAGCCAAGGCCGGCCAGTGTCCGGACGTAGGCCTCGACCCGCGGAAAGGCGGCCCCGTACGCGGCGGCAAGGTCGCTCGGCTGGCCCAAGATGTGCCACAACAAGCCGCCCGTCGGCAGGGAGGTGAGCGTCGAGTCGGCGCCATAAGGGTTCATGAAGAAGAGCTTCTTGCTCGTCGCTGCATTGCTCGCCGGAAGATTGACGTTCGAGAACGCTTCGCGAAGAACCGAGGAGGTTAATGCCGCGATGACTGCGGGGGCGTGCACGTCGTCGGTCAGGTGCGTCAAGGCCCTCGTGATGCTCGTGATGTCGCCCTGATTGTTGCACGCGACGAACACGGGCATTCGGAGAGCGGAGCCAGACCCCGCCGGAATGCCTCCAGCCGTTCGGAAGTCGGCCTGCGCCAAGGCGTAGTTGAGGTAGCTGACGTCGTTGAGCGGCTGTCCGGACGGAAACTGGGCAAACGCCCCGACAAAAATGGGGTTGATGCCCGACGTTGCCTTGTAGTCGCCAATGACGAACGGGCAGTCATCGGTCGTCAGCTGAATGCAAGTCTGAGTGTCCACGTCGCAGGCAACCTCGGGATGAGGGGCGCTCGAAATGGGCATGCAGTCCATGTACGTGGCGCATGGCACACCGCCCTCCTGCGCGTCGGCGGCGGAGTCGTGGTCATTCCCTGCCTCTCCTGCCTCGGAAGGGTGCGATCCAGAGTCGTAGCGCATGGCTGCTGCATCGGGCCGGATGCAGGTACCCGAAAAACAAATGGAGCCCGCAAAGCCGGAGCCGCGCACCGCGCAGTCAGCATCCGTGTTGCACTGATCAGGCGTCGCGTGAAAGAGTAAGGAGCAGCCGGTGCCACCGGCCCCCCAGAGGCTCGTGCACGCGAGCCCGGCAAGCGCGGCTCGGGCTCGCAGGCTCCCTCGCATCATCCGCCGCCGGCCCCCGCATCGCTCGAGGGGCACATGCTTTGCGAGAACGACGTCGATGCGATCACGTTCGGGTACAGGGTCTGGTAATGGGCAAGAGCTTGCCGAATCTGATCGATCTGAGACGCCGTCAAGAGAGCGGGATCGCTCGGCGAGGTGGGGAGCCCGTCCTGGATCGAGGCTTGATCGGTCACCGCCTGAATCACGGCTTCGAGGTACCAGTCGCTGAGGCGATTAAGGTCGGCGGCGGTCAGGGGCTGTCCGTAGAGGTTCGGCGGAACGAGTGGGAAGCCGATACTGCCGGCGTCGGCCCCGGACAGCGGACATCCGAAGAGTTCATCTTCGAACGCCGTGAGCTGGTTCACCCACGGAGTGAAATCCGGCGCGGACACGTTGGCGATGACGCCCACGACGTTGCAGTCGGCGTACAGGAGGGCTTCATAGCCCTCGCTAGGAATCGACGTCGTCGGCGGACCCTGCACAAACTCTAGGGGCCAACTTGCAACGCTTGACCTTGCGAGGTCGGCGGGCCACCAGCCGTCGAAAACCCCGCAGAGATTGAGCGCGACGGGTTGAGGGGAGGCGTCACCCCCGCCGCTGTCCGTGGCGGCCGAGTCCATCGCCGCGTCCTGCGCCGTCGCAGCGTCGTGCCCCGTCGCAGCGTCGCCAGGCGATGCGTCGGGCGTCGGCCCGCCCGCGTCGCCGGTAGATGTCTCGGTTGCAGCCTCGCTTTCGGCGTCTTGGGCTGCGCAGTTGCTCGTTCCGGAGTCGTCCGTTGTGACCGACCCGTTGCTGCTGGAACTGCACGCACACAGTGCTTGGCCCCCTAACAGGAGTAGATATGCGGCGGTCGGGAGGCGCCTGTTCGTTGTCTGCATCAGTGGTGGGCTCCTTCTCGGCAAGCATCGCGTTGGGCGCCGACCGCCCAAGGCGCGATGAGCCGACTGGCGGTTTCAATTCAGACACAATCCAATTTGTTCATGCTGCGGGACGCCGTTTACCATGTCAAGGAATCGCGTATGGTTACAGTGTGACTCGGTCGGGAACGCGGCCCACACATCATCTCATCTCCGTGAACGGCATCCCGATCCGGATCCTGATCGTCGAGTGCAAGAGCCCGACACTTGGCGAGGGATGGAAGGCGCGAGTCGACTACACCAGCGCGGGCCACGTGCCCAAGCAGCAGGCTGGACAAGAGGTCGTGCGCGCGGCGGCCGACTTCGAGGCCCTCGGCGTGCGCATTCTCGCCTCGAGACACGAGGCCAGCGAGGCAACGGGCGACACGAAGAGTGCGTGCGCATCGGCAGACGGTGCCCGCGCCTCCGGGCGGGTCAGAGCCAGCGATAGATCTCGACGGCGGTCACTAGCCGCAGCCGCACCCGGCCGACCACGAGCGTGTCGCGGCTCTTCAGGGCGACGGCCACCCCTGGGTGAATGACCTTGCCGTTGACGAGCGTCCCGTTCGCCGACTTTGCGTCTGTGAACGTAGCCGAGACGGGCGTCACATCGCGGAAGTGCCCGTGCAGCTTCGATATCGACGGGTCGCGAATGACGATGTCGCAATTCGGGGCGCGCCCGAACGAGATCCGATCGGGGAAGGGGTTGCCCCGGTTCTTGATCAGCGCCAGCACCGTCTCGAGCGGGGTGACGATGTCATCGTCCGAGCCATTGAGCGGGGGCGTGCTCGTCGCGGAGAGTCGGCGCATCGGCGTGCCCGCGGCCGTGCGAAAATCCACCCGGCGGGCGTCCGCTGGCGGGGTGCCTTCGTGCTCGCCTTCTGCCGCCGACACGAGGAAGAGGTACGGGTGGCCTGCCGCGAACTCCTCCTGCCGCATCCGGGCCCGCTCTCTGCGCCAGTCCCTGATAGTTAGGAGCCCGGTCAAAGCAAACGATTCCGAAGGACAATATGGACCGGACCCCTTAGTGTGCCCTGCACCCCGAAACTCCCCTTCTCATCTTGTACTCGGTGCCGGCACCCGCGCAAGCCGCAACGAACGCGCGGGGCATTTTGCGGCGAGCTCGCCCGCCGCATCCACCAGCCGCGCCGACGATCTTTGACTCGAGCGCACCGCGAGATACGACGCATCCTAGCGAAGCGCTGCGAGCCGTTCGAGCCCCGCGAGCCTCTGCACGACGAGCGCGTAGGCGAAATCGCATGCGCACTGTCGCGACGTCCTTCGTCGATTCCCGGGTGGTGGAGCGCGAACAACGTGCGACGCGGCCCGCCTCCTCCCTCTGAGTATCTATACCATGCGCCGCACTCCGGGCCGCGATCGTCGAGGGTGCTACCCCCCCCCAACGCGCACACCCGGCACCCGGACAGCTCGCGTGTAACCGGCTGGCCACCGGGGCAAGGTCGGGTGAGAGATCGTCGCCGCTCCGGGCTATATCGGGCATCCCTTCCCGACGGGAACGCCCCGCGTCACCACGACCGTGTTCTCCGTCGAGCCGGCCCAGATGCCGAGTGGCGTCTTCGTGCCGTCGATCGTGCCCCTTGGGGCTCAATGTCCTGGCAGACCTGATTCTCAGGCCGGCGAGGAGCCGCCGCTACTTCGTAAGCCCCTTACGGCCGGCCTGATGGCGTTCGCGGTCGCCGGCCGCAGACTGTCCGGGCGATGTCGCACGCCGTCGAGCCGCCGTTTGCGTCTGCGCGCCCGCTCAGCCTACTGGGCGCGGTGCTCGGTGGCTCGTTGCGCAGCCCAGCGCTGGGGAATGAGCTCGGAGAGACGCCTCATGGGCCACCCGGCTTTCGAGTTTGGCGATGACCTCGACGAGGTATCGGAAGGGCGAGATGCTCGACGAGCGCGACTTTGAGACGCGCGCCGAAGCGAACGCGGGGATCGGCGAATACATCGATGCATTCTACAATGTCAGTCGACTGCACTCGACAATCGGCTATATGAGCCCGATCGAGTTCGAATTGAGGTTGCAATCGGCGACGCGAGCAGCATAGTGAGACTGTCTACGAGACCGGGGGAGGCGGGAGTGGTTCCATCCCTGAGCATTCGGCAGCGCGCAGCGTGAGAAGCTCTGGCTGCTCAACCGCAGCGCTGCCAGAGAGCAGATCCTCGACGAGCTGGTGGTCTCGGGTAAGGAGGCTCTTCCGGGTTTCGGGTGGCTTCGGACAGGCGAGCGTGTAGGAACTCCTTGGCCTGTTCGCGTGTCAAGAAACGCGATCCAGGCAACGTAACCCGCATCCGACAACCGCTCCGCTCGTGCTGGAACGCGGACCACGTTGAGCCCGTCCAGGGCGCAAGGCCCCCTCCCACCCCAGCGCCCCGGTCGGCATGAGCGGCGGATCACCGCGACCCATCGCCTGACACGCTCGGCGTCCCTCCTCTACAGGTCCGTCGTGGAGGCCTTACCGAGCCCGAGCCTTCAGCCCCTCGGGCCTCAGCTTTCGGACGGGTGCCGACGATTACCTACATCCATGAGAGGTGCGGCTGCAACTGAGTTGTCGTTGAGTGCAATCCTGACACGCGGCGGCTCGAGCGCCGCATGCCGTATCGCCGGTGCCCGGCATGCACATGCCCGCCTGGCAGCAACCATTGGAACACGGGTTCGCGGTGCGCGGGCCGCAAGTACCGTTGCCGCCATCGCGACTGGCACCGTCGCCGGCGTCGCTGACCGCATCGCCGCCGCTGTCGCCCGCGCTGCCGTCGTCGCCGCCTGCACCGTTAAGGCCACTTGCAGCGTCGTCGCCCCCTCCGCTGTCGTCTCCGCCCAACGCAGACGCCGGCTCGTCGATGGCGTGGTCGATCGCCGACCGTGCCGTCGCATCGTCGCTTCCAGTCCCGGGGGATCCGGTGCTCCCGGCGCCGTCGCCGCTACCACCCGCCGCGCACGCGGCCGACAAGAACGTCATCGCTACCGCCGTGACGCGCGCCGGGTGCATCGAATCCTCCTCGCCGTGCAGCCCCCACGCACAGCTCGACCGGCATGTATGTTACCCCATTCGTTCAGCGGCTGCCTCTTCTTCTTCTTCCGGCGCCCCGAGAGGGGCGTGGGCAGGCTCGGGGCGCAGTCCCATTGGGCATGCACCCACTGGGCACGCATTCTGCCTCGCTGTGAAAGAGTCTCCGCAACGGGGGTCCGCTGCCCTCGCCCGGGCGACGCGTTGACGCTTCCACGTCGATGCGCGACGAAGGGTCGCATGAAGGTGGCGCATGCGCCCTGGTTGCCTCTCACGCTCGCCGTGGCCCCGAGCGGGCTCCCGCGCCTCGTCCCGGCCGCCGCGGACGACGACGCCGTCGGAAACGACCGGAGCGCCGCGCTGCTCGCGGCCTTCGAGACCGGCCCGGGAGCCGGCGTGCTGCACCTCGGTGCGGTGGAGGTTGGAACGGATTGGCCGCCCGCCTTCTCCTACTATCGCGAGCTCGGCCACGAGCTGGTGGCGCGCGTGTGCGCGCACCCCGACCTCGAGACGCTGCGCCATCGCATCCGCGTCGAGCCTCCCGTCGATCGGTTAGCACAGCTGGCGGATGCCGCGCCCCCGATGAGGGGTGCCGAGTACGTCACCGCCGAGTCGCTCGCCGCCGTCTGGCGCGAGACCCACCAGGCGCTAGAGCGAGAGCTCACGGGTTGGCGCGGCCCGGTTGCCGAGTGGCTTCACTCGAAGAACGCGGCATGGGCGACCGTCGGGCGGGTGTGCTTCCACCTCGCGGAGAACAAGCGCGATCCGGAGGCTCCGTTCGCGTTCCTCGCGACGTACACGACGCGCCTCTCGGCCAAGGGCGCGCCGCAGCACCGTCCCCTCGGTCACGCGCTCGAGGAGTCTCGCGTCGCGGGCGACCGCGATCGACTGCTCGCGCTTCTCGTTCCCGTGCAGCGCGCCGCGGAGAAGAGCGCTCTGGTCCGCGCGATGGTCGAGCGGAGCGACATCTACCATCCGCTGCGCTGGACGCCGCGCGAGGCCCACGCGTTCTTGAAGGACGTGCCGGCGCTCGAGGAGGCCGGCGTCGTCGTGCGCGTGCCCGACTGGTGGCACACGAAATCGCCGCCACGGCCGCAAGTCCACGTGACCGTGGGCGGACGGCCGCCGTCGCAGCTGGGCACGGACGCGGTGCTCGACTTCTCCGTGCAGCTCGCCCTCGACGGCGACCCGCTGTCGGCCGAGGAGCGGCGCGCGCTCCTGCAGGCCACCGACGGCCTCGTGCTCCTCAAGGGGAGGTGGGTCGAAGCCGACGGGGCACGGCTCCGCGAGGTGCTCGATCACTGGAAGCGCGTCGAGCAGTCGGCCAAGCGCGATGGGGTGTCCTTTCACGAAGCGATGCGCTTGGTCGCCGGGGGGCCGATCGGCAGCGACGCGCGCGGCGGCGTCCCGGAGGGAGCCAGCGCCTGGTCTCGCGTCGAGCCGGGGCCGTGGATGAAGCAGGTCCTCGACGGACTCCGGGCTCCCGACGCCCTCGCGCCTGTCGACGTCGAGACGTCCAGCGGCGAGCTCCGTGCGTCGCTCCGTCCCTACCAGCGCGTGGGCGTGCAGTGGCTCTGGTGGGCGCACGAGCTGGGCCTCGGCGTGTGCCTCGCCGACGACATGGGGCTCGGCAAGACCTTGCAGGTGCTCGCGCTGCTCCTTCTGCGCCGCCGGTCGCGCGCCCGGGTTCCGGCCCTCCTCGTCGTGCCCGCGTCGCTCGTGGCCAACTGGAAGGCCGAGGCCGAGCGGTTCTGCCCGGGCCTTCGATTGCTCGTCGCGCACGCCGCATCGACCGGCGCCGCCGCCCTCGCCGCCGTGCGGAGCGAGCAGGTGGACGCCGCGGACGCGGTGCTCACGACGTACGGATCGCTCGGCAGCATCCCGTGGCTGCTCGAGCGCGAGTGGGGGCTCGTCGTGCTCGACGAGGCGCAGGCCATCAAGAACCCGGGCGCCCGGCAGACCCGCACAATCAAGACCCTCCGCGGGCGCAGTCGCCTCGCGCTCACCGGCACGCCCGTCGAGAACCGGCTCGGCGACCTCTGGTCGCTGTTCGATTTCCTCGCCCCCGGCCTGCTCGGGAGCGCGAAGCAGTTCGGGAACGCAGCCAAGCGAATGGCTCAGCGTGAGACCGACGGGTACGCGCCCCTTCGCAGCCTCGTCCGGCCCTACATCCTGCGCCGCCTCAAGACCGACAAGCGGGTCATCGCCGATCTGCCCGACAAGGCGGAGGTCACGGCATTCTGCGGGCTGACCCGGACGCAGGCCGCGCTCTACCAGCGCGCGGTGGACGATCTGGCGCGCACGCTCGACGAGCGCGAGGGCATCGAGCGTCGGGGGGCGATCCTCGCGGCACTCCTGCGCTTCAAGCAGATCTGCAACCACCCGTCCCACTGGCTGGGCGACGGCGTGTGGGCGCCGGACGCGAGCGGGAAGCTCGGCCGCCTTCGGGAGATCTGCGAGCCCATCGCCGCGCGCCAGGAGAAGGTGCTCGTCTTCACGCAGTTCCGCGAGATCACCGCGCCGATCGCCTCATTCCTGCGCGCGATCTTCGGTCGCGAGGGGGTGGTGCTTCACGGGTCGGTTCCCGTCAAGCAGCGCAAGGCGCTGGTCGACTCATTCCAGGAGGAAGGAGGGCCTCCTTTCTTCGTGCTCTCGCTCAAGGCCGGAGGCACGGGGCTCAACTTGACCGCGGCCTCCCACGTCGTGCACTTCGACCGCTGGTGGAACCCCGCCGTCGAGAACCAGGCCACCGATCGCGCGTACCGGATCGGGCAAAAGCGGAACGTCCTCGTGCACAAGTTCGTCTGCCGCGGCACGATCGAGGAGCGCATCGACGCGCTCATCGCGTCCAAGCGTGCCCTCGCGGAGGCCGTGGTGGAGGGCGGTGCGGAGGCCCGTCTGACCGAGCTCTCGAACGACGAGCTGATGCGCCTCGTCAGACTTGACCTCGCGAGCGCGCTGAGCGAAGAAAAGTGAGTTTACGCGAAGGGAGCAGGAAATTGGCCTGGTACGAGTACCGACAGTACGTGTCTGCCGCCCAGCGGCGGCAGCGCGCCGCACGCGAAGTGGCGAAGAGGACGAAGAATGGGCTGGCGGTCGAGCCCGTGACGATCGAGGGGCACACGATCGCGCGATCGTTCTGGGGCAAGGCGTGGTGCGATCACCTGGAGGGCCACAGCGACTACGCGAACCGCCTCCCGCGCGGCCGGACCTATGTGCGAAACGGCTCCGTGCTGCACCTCGGCCTCGGCCCCGGGCGCATCGACGCGCTGGTGCAGGGCTCGGCGCTCTACGAGGTGTCCGTGAACATCACGCCGCTCGCGCGGCCACGCTGGAAGGCCGTCGTCGACGCGTGCTCCGGAAAGATCGACTCGCTCGTCGAGCTCCTCCGGGGCAAGCTGTCCGTCGGCGTGATGCGCGTGGTGACCGACCGCGACAAGGGGCTCTTCCCGGCGCCCTCGCAGATCCGCATGACGTGCTCGTGCCCGGACTGGGCGACGATGTGCAAACACGTCGCCGCGGTTCTCTACGGCGTCGGCGCGCGCCTCGACGAGCGGCCCGAGCTGCTCTTCACCCTGCGGAAGGTCGATCACCTCGATCTGCTGTCCGCGGGTGCGACGGCGCCGCAATCGGCGCGGCGCTCGGATGCGCGGACGATCGCGCCGAGCGATCTCGCGAGCGTCTTCGGAATCGAGATCGACGGCCGGCCCGAAAGGGGCGTCCAGCGCGCGAAGGTTCGACTGCCCGCGCGCGCGCCTGCCGCTCGCTCACCGGCCGCGCCCACCGCCAGGGGTCATGGTCACGTGCCCGCCGCTCGCCGCTCGGCGCTCGCCGTCGAAGCGATCGTCGATCGCATCGTCGATCTGCTCAGGGAAAACAAACGGGGGCTTCGCGCGGAGCAGATCCGGGCCGCGCTGGACGTCGAGGCGAAGGCGCTCCCTCGGCCCCTCGCTGCAGCGCTCGCGGCCAACAAGGTGCGAACGACGGGTCGAAAGCGCGCGACGACGTACTTTGCGACGTGACGCTGATCAGCGCCGCGCGCGCGGGCCACCCGCGACGTCGGCCGCGTAGGCGGGACGACTGCGCCAGGGCCTTCGGCTGGCCCGCTACCAGTCGACGACGTCGTTCGAGCCGCCGAAGGCGCCGGGAAATCCCTTGAAGTGTGGCAGGTCGTCCTTCACCGGCAAGAGCGCGCACTGGCACTGGATGTGGAATTGCGGTTCGAACGAGCCCTCCGAGCACCGTGCTCGAACGCGCCGCCTTCCGTCCCCGCAGGGGCTGCGCTGCAAGGGCTGGCCCCCCAGCCCGGGCTTCAGCGCACCGTCGCGGCGACCCGGCGCAGCGCGCCTGCGGGATCGTCCGTGATGGTCTCGTGATGCGCCAGGATCACGCGCCGCAAGTCCGGCGTCGCAAGGCGCTCGAGGTGGGCGGCGAATGCGGCTTTGTCCTTGATGAGGAGCAGCCTCGCAACGCGCGAGACGCGTGGGCCGCCGCTCGAGCCGGTGACGTGGCGGAGCACGAAGCCCTGAACGCCCTGCAAATGCGGCATGTTGAACACGGCGTCGGCGAACACGGCGGAGACGCCGTCTTGGGCCTTCACCGTCATCACCGCTTCGAGCCCCTTCGTCCCGTCGACCACGCTCAACGACACGTTCGGATCGTCGGGAAGCGCCGTGAGGTCGACGACGCTGGGCTCGACCGCGGCGACCTTCTCGTGCGAGCCGGGAGGCGCGAGCACCTTCGCGTTCGGGTACCGCACGTGAAACGCGTGCAGGTCCAGTCGATGCCATCCGTTCGGAACGACGAGGTACGCCACGCGCCCCAGCGCGTCGACAGCGCTCATTGCGCTCGCGTCGAGCGCGACGGGATTGTGGACCACCAGGTCCCCGGACCCGAGGCGCGCGACCGTCATCACGCGCTTCAGGGGCATGTTCGGGAGGCTCCCCTCGACACGCCAGAGGTTGTCTTCGAGCGGCTCGATCGGCCCGTGCGGAAGAACGGTCCATGTCTCGTACGAAGCCTTCGCCATACCGGTTCGATAGCGGCCGCCGGTCGGGGGCGCCACTCGGTGTCTTCGATGACGAAGGCAGACTCGAAGAGCCTGGATTCCCGTCTCCACCGGGTCATCGTCGTCGAGACGGAGCAGAACGTCGTGGTGACCGGTCCTTATCGTGCCGTTCGCCATCCGATGTATTCGGGTGCTCTCCTGGGGGCGCTGGCGACGCCGCTGGCGCTCGGATCGTACGTCGCGGAGGCGTTCTTCTTGCCGATGGTCGTGCTGTTCAGGGTCGCCTCCTCGCCGAAGAGCGCTTCCTCGCCGTCGCCCTTCGCGGTTACGGCGAGTACATGTGTCGGACGCGCAAGCGGCTCGTTCCCGGCGTCTGGTGACCCCCCGCGCCATGGTCATGGCGACACGACGTCTGCCGGCGATCGGCGGTTGCCCTTGCCCCTTCAGGCCGGAGGCGGGACGCTCTGGCGCTTCGGCGCGGGCGGACGCGCGCTGAGAGGCCGCGCAGGGTCGTTGCTCCGGCTGTCCAGCGCTCCCTCCGAGATGGCCGATATCCACTCGTCGAACAGCTCGCTCCGGTGCTCCAGATCGATCTCCACGTCTTGCTCCGCAACGGAAAAGTCCGAGCGGCTGGCCGTGATCGAGAAGAGCATCGAGGCGTCGGCGCTGTGTCCCTCGTCGCGCACGCCGTGTCGATCGAAGAACGTCGTGTCGATCTCGCGAAACGCACTGCGCGCCATGCTCGCGAGGGGAGGAAACGTTGCTGGAATGGTCGCCTCGGCGGAGGCCAGCACCGCGCAGGCGACCGAGAAGGGGCGCTGCTCTACGACCTCGCGGAGGTGGTCGTTGATCCGGCAGACCGACGGCAGCGTGGGGAAGCCCTCGGCCGCCGGCTCCGAAACACCCATCGACGCGAGCATTCTGAGATAGAGGCGGGGGTGAGCCGAGTTCAGATCACCGCAGCCCATCTCTTCGTAGATATTGTCCATGAGCGCAAAGCGGCTTCGCAAGCTCGGCGCATGCCCGCCGAGCGAGCAGAGGAGCCCCGTGAAGGGAGCCACGATCCCGTAGAAGCTCGTGAGAATGAACGCCATGGTGTGATGAGGCAGCGTCGCCCCGCCGGCGTTCCAGAGGAACGGATGCGAGAAGAGCCGATGATTTCCGGCTCGGCGTAACAGGCCGTCGAAGAACTCGCGGTTCTCCGTGGCCCGCTCGCTCGACAGATCGTTGGCTTCGAACGGACTCTTGAAATGTTCCATGCGTGCCCCTCCGCTGGAAGTGCAGTTTGGAGTCGCCCCGACGAATGGGTACGACCCGGCATCAGGCAGAGGTCACTATGAACCTCTTTCGACCGACAGACCAGTTATCGACTCATCCGAATGCGCATAGCGAAGGACCACGATTGGGCACATCGGAAGGGCATATCGGCGAAGTGCTCGGGGAGCGCGGTTCACCATGAGGGGAGTCTCTCCCCGCGCGCGGATGGGTTTGGCTGAGAAAACGTGAGCGGGCGTCCGCCCGCTCGCGTCGACGTGATCGCCCGAGGATTGCAGGTTGCCAGGCCGTCCGCATGCGGGGGTCCAGAAGCTTCGTGTATTGCGCGGGCCGGCCGTGTATGCCTACATGCCCCGGAGGGGGACGGAGTTCCCGAGGGTAACGAGAAGAGAGGGGCCCGGAGGTGAAGACGATGCAAGAGCTTTCTATCGAACGATCCATCGTGACGGCCGGCGCGGATCCGGTGCGTGTACTGTCGGTGTTCGCCACGCGCGGTTACGCGAGCGCTCGCGAAGCGACGCAGGCCATCTTCGGGCTCATCAATGAGCTCCTCGGGCTCCGCATCTGCGTGCTCACACGGATCGACCTCGAGGCAAACACCCTCACGGTGCTCGAGGCCTCCGACCGCGCAGGGCTCGGCATCGTGAGCGGGATGATGCTTCCCGCCGACGAGATGCCCTGCGCGTGCGTCGTCCGGAAGGCGGTGGCATTGCGAGAGTTCGATCTCGAGGCGCATCCGGCTTTCCGCCTCTTGCCGGCGTGCACGAGGCTGGGCCTCCGCTCGTACATCGGCGTCCCGCTCCGGCGGAGCGATGGGACCATCTGGGGAACGCTGGCCGCGACCGACACGAGGACCTTCGAGACGACGGAGGCTCATCTCCAGACGCTCACCGTCCTAGCGCGGCTGGCGGTTCTCGAGTTCGAAGGCGAGGAGCAGCGCGCGACCCTTGCGGGCCGAGCCAAGGTCCTCGGGGACCGCCTCGCCATGGTGGAGGCGCTCGAGGAAGAGCGCCTGTGCGCGGCGCGCGTGCAAGCCGTGCTCGAGGCCGCCGTGACCGTGAGCCACGAGGTGAACAATCCCCTCACGGTCCTGCAGCTCCGGTTGGGTCGCCTCATGAGCAGCCTGTCGCCAGGCACCGAAGCCACCGAGCACCTCGAGGTTGCGATGGAGGCGGCCCGTCAGATAAGCCAGGTCACGATGCGGTTACGAAACGTCGTCCGCCTCGTGAGCACCCATTACCTGTCGGGCGACACCCAGATGCTCGACCTCGGGGCGTCTCTCGAGCACGACGCGTTTGGCCCCGAGCAAGAGGTAGCGCGGTCCATTCCAGCGTGACCACCCCGCGCCGGGCGCGAACACCCGAGGGACCGACGATCAGAGCGTCGCGCTCTTGTCGACCGTCGGGCGACGCGCGGGCGTCACGGAAGGCGCGGGGGAAGGGGGAGGAGACCGCGGGGCGCGGCGGCGCCCTGATCCTCCCACTGGCCGGTACCCGACGCCGCGGCGAGCAGCTTGACGGCCACCTCTTCTCCGAGCGACCGGTGGTTCGCGACCCAGACCTCGCCCATCGAGCCGCGGCCGAGCGGGCGCACCAGCTCGTATTTGCCGCCCAGGACGTAGCCGGCCGACCCGAGGCGGGCGAACAAAGTCGGCAAGAGCGGGAGCACCGGCCATCGGTTCCCGCGCCACGACCGCGAGACTGAAGCTCCGGCGTGTTCCTCCGGAACAGCCTTACGAGGATCTCGCCGCGAACCGCGGCGCGTCGGTCGTAGAAACGCAGGTAGCGGCCTGTGAGGGCCGTCGGCACAACGGAGGCGCCTGCCTTCGTTGCTGCGCGTTCCCATGGCGGGATACCGTTGAACGATGGGCTCGATCTCTTCCGCCGTTCGCGCTGCTGCGCTCGTCACCGTCGCCACCGTCGGCGGGTGCAGCTCGGACGATCACACGACCGCGCCGCTAGGCTCGGACGGGGGGTCGAGCGACAACGGTGGAGGCTCGTCGTCGTCCGGAGGCGCCTCGTCGAGCAGCGGAGCCTCGTCGAGCGGTGGAGCGTCGTCGAGCGGCGGCAGCACGCCGCCGCCGACGAATCCGCAAGACGGCCTGCCCGCGGGCTACCCCGACGGCCACGCGACGATCCCCGCCGCGGGTCAAGCCGAGGACGTGTCGTCGCCCACCACGATCGTCGGAATGGGCACCCCCGCGAGCTGCACCGGCGACGCGTTCGTGGCCGCGGTCGCGATGGGCGGCGTCATCACCTTCAACTGCGGCCCTGATCCGGTGACCATCGTCCTCACGTCGACGGCCAAGGTCTTCAACGACAAGGGAACGAAGCTCGTCATCGACGGCGGCAACAAGGTGACGCTGAGCGGCGGCGGAACGACCCGTATCCTCTACATGGCCACGTGCGACAAGGCGCAGGTGTACCCGCCGGGACCGGGCGACTGCAACACCAACCCCGGCGTACAGCTCGTGGTCCAGAACATCACGTTCGTCGACGGCAGCGCGAAGGGCATCCCCGACGGCACGAACAACGACGGCGGCGGCGGCGCCATTCACGCGCAGGGGGGGAGTCTCAAGGTCGTCAATTCGCGCTTCTTCAACAACATATGCGACGACCTCGGCTCCGACGTCGGGGGCGGCGCGATCCGCAAGCTCGACTACCTGGTCGCGTCCGGCGCCGGCCCGGCCCGGCCGGTGTGGATCGTCAACAGCACGTTCGGCGGCAAGGCCGGCGTCGGCAACTCGTGCGCGAACGGCGGCGCGCTCAGCAGCATCGGCGTCTCGTGGAACATCCTCAATACGCTGCTCTCCGAAAACACCGCGGTCGGCCACGGCGCCAACAGCGGACAGGGCGGCAACGGCGGCGCGATCTACAACGACGGCAACGAGATCGTCCTCGACATCACCAGCAGCCTGCTCGAGAACAACAAGGCGAACGAAGGCGGCAGCGCGGTCTTCTTCGTCAGCAACAACAAGACCGGGTCGATCACGATCCAGGACTCGATCACGCGAAACAACCCCGCCGGCACCTTCGAGACGGCCGGCCTCCCGGGCTTCTACGTCATCGCGAAGGCGCCCGCGCAGAACATCAACTCGCAGATCCTGCGCTGAACCGATGTCGGGTTACGGCGGCGTTCCACCCTCGATCACAGTGCCCGGACGCCGCGGAGTGCGCGCCCGGAGCCACTGGAGGCCTCGCGTCATGAAGCCCCAGTCCACCATGTGCCCGACGTTGCGCTCCTCGGCGCGATACGGCCACCCGAGGCCGGCGAGCGCGGCGGCGAACGCGCGCGAGTGGTCCGCCGTTTGCGGATCGGCGGCGCTGACGCCGATGAAGACGGGCGCGCGCTTCGCGCTCGTGGCCCCGCTGTGCACCCACGAGGCGCCGCCCGCAAGGACGATGTATCCGTCGGTATCGAGCGCGCCGCGCACGGCAAGCGAGCTAGCGTAATAGGCGCCGCTCGAGAAGCCGACGACGAACGTCTCGTCGAAGCCGTGCCCAAGCCGCCGCTCGAGGTCCGCCCGCGACCTCTGGAGGTTCGCCAGGATCTCGGGCTCCTGTTTCTCCTCCGCGGCGCGCGACGTGGGCCACACGTAGCCGCCCTCCACCGCCGGAGACGTGGGCAGCATGACGGTGAAACCGAGGCGCTTGGCGTGAATGGCCATGCCTCTCTGCTGCAGCCACTGGAACCCCGGCGTCGCCGCGAGCAAGCCGTGAAGGTAGATGACGAGCGTCCGGCGACCGTCGTCGGGTAGCCCGCCGTCGAAGAAGCAGACGTGGTCGGAGAGCTCCGACACCTCCGGCGCGCACCAGGGCTTGGGGGTGTGCGCCGCAGGCGCGACGCGGTGAGAGTCGTCGGCGAACGCGTCTCGCGGCCGGCTCAGCACGCACGCGATACAGACGAATCCAGCGGACCAACGACCCATGACCGATGCCGTCTAGCATGCGGGGCCGGCGTGTCCGAGCGGGCTTCGTCGAGGCCGGCATCCCGCGGAGCCGGTGCCTCAAGAAACCGGGGCCAAGACCCCGCCTCACCTCAGCTCGAAGGAACAAGACATGGAGTCCACCGATTACGTCGGAGCGTTGCTCGACTCCGGTCGCAAGCGCGCACAAGCCGAGGGCCACTGCATCACCTTCCAGGAAGCCGATCAAGAGCGGGCACCGAGTGAGCTCGTGCGGGTGTGCAAGCCCGGCGGCCGGATCGGCCTCGCAAACTGGACCCCCGAGAGCTTCATCGGGCAGCTCTTCAAGACGATCGGCCGGTACGTGCCTCCAGCCGCCGCCGTGAAGTCGCCCGCGCTGTGGGGAACGACCGCGCGACTCGACGACCTCTTCGCCGCGAGCGCGAGCCAGATCCGCACCACCAGGCGAGACTTCGTCTTTCGCTACCGGTCACCGATGCACTGGGTCGAGGTCTTCCGCACCTACTACGGTCCGCTGACAGGGCTTTCGCGGCGCTCGATCCCGACAAGCAGACGGCGTTCTCCCGGGACATTCTCGAGCTGATCGAGCGGGGGAATCGATCGGGAGACGGCTCGCTGGTTCTGCCGAGCGAGTACCTCGAGGTCGTCATCGATCTCTGAACGAGCGGGCGCGCTGTCGGAGCGTTGGAGGATATCGCGCGGAATTCCCGCAGAAATACCGCCCGTGCGAAGTCGGAATTCGTCTTACCCTGTCGCCGAGAAGGGAGTCGATCGACGAGGCGCCGGCCCCATGGACGCCTCGCTCTTCGGGCGAGGCGCGGGGGAGGGGCTCGGCGTGCACATCTGCACCGGTCCGGTCGCCATCAAGGGCGCGGAGCTGGGCGACATCCTCGAGGTGCGCATTCTCGACGTGAAGCCGCGTCCGTCGGGCAATAGCAAATTCCCCGGCAAATCCTCGGAAGCAACGCGGCCGCCTGGTGGGGATTTCACTACAAAGATCTCATCGAAGAGCCCAAGCCACGCGAAGTCATCACCATCCACGAGGTCGATTCGACGGGCGCGGCCGACCTTCTGCGCGAGCCTGGGCGTCACGGCGACACGGCGTTCGGCGCGTCCCAAAGTGCGATCGGCCTGTCGCGGGTCGCACAAATTGTTGTTTGGCGAACGGCGCCCCGACGCGTTTCGGCGCGCAAATGGGAATGGCACGCACTTCGCTCTATCGTGGTCACATGAGGAAGTCGTTGCGTGGAAGCGTGCTTGTCTTACCGCTGGCTCTGATGTCGTTTGCATGCGGCGGCAGCGCGTTCACTACCGACAGCGACGCCGGCAACGGCGGCACCAGCAGCAGCGGATCTAGCGGGAGTAGCAGTAGCGGGAGCGGCAGCGGCGGAAGCAGCGGCAGTGGAAGCGGGAGCAGCAGCGGGAGCGGGGGCAGTGGAAGCGGGGGCAGTGGAAGCGGAGGCAGTGGAAGCGGAAGCAGCAGTGGAGGAAGCGCCGATGGCGGCGCCGGGTCTCCGTGTCCACTCCAGGCGGGGGGCGGCAAGAACATATGCGCGCCGCAAGGCCTCGAATGCGAATACGGCTCGAATCCCGTCGAGGGCTGCGACTCCGTGGCGACTTGCCAGGGATCGTGGCAGGTGAAGGGGCCCACGGACTCGAATTGTTCCGTGAGCCTCGGGTCGGCGTGCCCTTCCACGTTCGACGGCGTCACCGAGGGCTCCGCGTGCCCGAACGACGGCCTGATCTGCAACTACCCCCGCGGCCGGTGCGCGTGCGTCGTGTCGCGCGGAGGCCCGATCCTGCAGATCGATGCGTCCACGCAAGGCCGGTGGGCCTGCCAGCATCCAGGGACGGCGGGCTGTCCGATGCCTCGCGCCCCGCTCGGCAGCGCCTGCACGGCGAACGGCCTCTTCTGCGACTACGGCACGTGCAACGTTCCCGGTGGCACCGCGGAGCAGTGCGAAGGCGGTATCTGGAAGGAAGCCGCCGTCGCCTGCCCGGTATTCGCCGCCGCTCAGTGAGCCCGGCCGCGCCCCGGGACACGACGACCGAGCGCGTCATCGGGCCCGCCCGGGAGGGCCCGACCGTCGCGGGTGCCGGCTACGGGAGCCGCCCCGCGCCGCTGCAGGGCTCGCACGACACGCGCCCCGACTGGGCGCAGACCGTGCACGCTTCCACGGGCGACGGCGCTCCCGCGGTGCTCGAAGCCTTGCGAACTACGCGCGTTCCGTCGCACGTGGCGCACTTGATCCGGCCGTTGCCCTTGCAAGCCCAGCACATCCCTCCGCTCGTCATCGTGCCAAGGTAATCACTCCGCCGGCCTCGCGCCGGTTCAGGCGCACGTGATCCCAGTACGGGTGGAGGGGCGCCATGTTTGCGGAGTACCCTCGACCCACCACGTGAACGTCGAGCTCGCCCCCCACGACCCTGAACGACGCGCCGGCCCTGAGTCGGCTCATGCAGCTCTACGTCCAGTCGTCCAGTCGTTCGACGCGCGGGCGAGGGTGGCCTTGCCCGCAGGTGAGCCCGGGTCAGACCCGCCGCGCCGCGCGCGTCAGTACGCGGCCACGAAGGCCGCGTGCAAGCCCACGGCGAGGGTGTGGCCGTCGTCGTCGGCGTCGCTGAAATTCCACAGCTCCGTCGAGAGCTTGAGGCGAAACCCCCGCTCGAACGCGTAGCTCGCGCCCAGCGTGTAGCGAACGATCGAGCTCCTTCGCCGGAGCGGGACCTCGTCTTCGGGGTCCGCGACGAAATTTCCGACGCGGTAAAGGCCGTCGACGCGGGCCATCAAGTCGAGCGCCGGCGAGAGGGGCTGCTCGATCTCCACGTACGCGCCGTGCTTGAACACGGCGTCGCCGGTCGCGCTCACCGGAAGCGCGAACCGGGCGGGATCGGTGACATCGATCTGCGTGCGCCGCACCAGGTACTCGAGGCGCACGTTGGTCAAGGCCAGGCGCAGGGAGATGTCGCCGCCGACGATCGCGTAGGAGAGCGAGTTTCCGGGATCGTAGGTCCCGTACATCCCGCTCCCGCCGATCGTCACGTCTGAAAGCGCACCGAGCTTTTGCGTCCATGCCAGGCGGGCGCCCACCGACGGAAAGCCATTGTCGTCGACGTAGTACGGCGTCCTCGAGAGCGTGAAGTCGAGGTCGACCGGATGCGCGTCTCCGGAGCGGAACCCCTGGACGGCGTAGACCGCGTAGTCGATCTGCGTGTCGTCGCCGAACCAGTGCGTGCCGTTGATCTCGACTCCGTTGTCGGGGAACGGGCTCGGGAGGACGCCCAGATTCCAGGCGCGGAGTCTCAGCATCCGGCCCATGTCGTAGGGCAGGGGTTTGTCGCTCAACTTGTGATTCGCGACGTCGTGTCGAAGGTTGAACGCGCCGAACGTCGGGCTGAACCGCCCCGCGCGGACGTTGAGCTCGTCGGCGACGCGGTAGTCGGCGTAGGCCATGTCGAGCTCGAACCCGTGGCAGCCGAAGCAAACCTTCACGTTTGCGGAGAGGTGGTCCGAGACGTCGACCGCGAGCTTCTCGGTCGCCTCGAGTGTGAAGCCGTCGAAGCCGTACCATCCGTTGCCTCCTGGAACGGTGGCTCCGGAGGCAGACGTCCCCGTGGTGTCCCGGTTCAGGTTCCCGCCTGACGTGGGCACGAGGAGGTAGTCGACCTGCACGCTCCCGGCGAAGTTACGGTCGACGGCGTCTGCCGCGGAGGCCACGAGCAAGATGGCAAGGGCCGCGAGCCACGATGCGAGAGGCGCGCCGCGGGTCATCGGCCGCCCTCCTTGGCGTCGTCGCGCGTCAACTGGCCCGCCGAGTAGTAATGCAAGAAGCGAAGAATGGGCACTTCGTCTTGCCGCGAGATGCCGCTGCCCGGCTGGCGCCGCATCTTGGCCACGTAAGCCACCCAGTACGCGTCTTCGGTGATGCCACTCTCGAGGGGGCGTGACAGCGAGTGGCACTTCGAGCATCGCTGCGCGAAGACCGCGTAATCGCCCTGCACGTCGGAGGGCAGCTTGGTGACGTCGAGCCCGTCGTCGCGGCCGGCGCTGGGGCACCCGACGACGGCAAGCACGAACGCGACCGCACTCGCGATGACCAGCCACGCTCGTACAGGCCGCGCCCTACCGTCTGGGATCACTCGAGCGCCTTGAACGTGAGCGCGACGGAGGCCCACGCTTCGCCGGTGTCGGCGCTCGGGATCGTGACGCCCGCAGTGCTCGCGCGGATGCACGACGCGACGTCACCCATGTCGACGCCGGAGACCGTCGCGTTGATGACCCGGCCCTGGTCGTCGCACGTGAGGCGCATCGTGCCGCTCGCGTCGGAGGTCGCCGTGTGGGCGCTCAGGGCAGCGTCGTAACAGCGCTGCCACGCCACCCCGGCGCGCGCGAGGGCGTGGGCCACGGCGCCGGTGGTTGCACCCCCGCCGGCCGCCGTCACGCTCCACGACAGGCGGCCGCGACGGACCGTCGCCCGGGCCGGCTCGATGGCCAGCCCGCTGACCGGAGCGAGGTCGGGGCGCACGGCCGAATCGGTGTGCGCCGGCGTGGCAGGTAGCGGCACGACCTCTAGCGACCTCGTGGATGCTGGCGCTGCGGGCGCGGGGGTCGCGATGACGACCGGCGGCGGCGCGGATGGGGCCGGAGTGGCCGGGCCGGGGGGCGAGGCGCTGATCGCCGTCGACGAGCCCGCCGGGTTTCGCGCGCGGTGCGGGTCGCCCGTCGCCGCCGCGGCCGCCCGGTGCACCGGGGTCATGAGCTCTCGGCTCTCGTCGCTAGCCGTCGAGAATAGAGTCGAGACAGGAGGGGTCTGCGGCGTCTCGGCGATCGCGGTCGGGGTGGCCCGCGCTGCCAGCCCCGAGACCGTCACTGGCGGCCCGGCGGCAGGCGCCTTCCACGGCCGGACGATCGCGGCGGCGCCGAGGAACACGAGCGGGACGCCGAGCTGGGCGGCCCGTCGCAGTCGACTCCGCGCCTTCGCTCTCGCGGATGCGCCCTGGGACGCGGGCCGTCCGTTGACGGCATCGAGGGCGGTGGGAGCGGGCGGTTCGCTCGCAAGCCGTGGGATGCCCACCGACGAGAGCGTCTCGGCGCCGGAGGCGTCGAACGGCGGTCGCAGCCCGGACGCGGACACGAGCGTCGGGGTCTCGAGGCGGTCGCCGGCCGCTCGCAGCTCGGCTCGCATCTCGCGTGCCGTGGCGTACCTCTCGGCCGGCCGCTTGCGGAGGGCCTTGAGGCACACCTCTTCGAGAGCGCGGGGCACGCCCTCTCGGATCTGGCTCGGCGGCGGGGGCTCGTCAGTGAGGTGCTTGACCAGGAGGTCGAGCGCATGCACGGCCTGGAAGGGAACGTGACCGGCGAGGAGCTGATACAGCACGACCCCGACCGAATAGATGTCGCTCCGCGCGTCGGTCGGCTCGCCTCGGCACTGCTCGGGAGACATGTACTCGGGGGTGCCGATGATCGTGTTCTGCATCGTGATCGCCGGGCCGCCAGCGCGTCGCTGGTGGTCGTCGCTCGCGTCCGCGATCTTGGCGATTCCGAAATCGCAGACCTTGACCAGTTCGCGCGGCCGCCCCTCGTCGTCGACGAGGCTCACGATCATGATGTTCTCGGGCTTCAGATCGCGGTGGATGATGCCGAGATCGTGCGCGACCGCGAGGCCGCTAAGCGTTTGACACAGCAGGTCGATGATGCGCCGGTCGGGCAGCGGCCAGTCGCGGTCGAGCACCTGGAGCAGGTCGAGCCCGTCGAGGAGCTCCATCGCGATGTAGAGCAGGCCGTCGGGCTCCTCGCCGAAGTCGACGATCCGAACGGAGTTCGGGTGATCGAGGAGCGACGCGGCCTTCGCCTCGCGCCGCAGTCGGGCGGCGTACGTCGCGTTCTTGGAGAGCGACTCGTGCAAGACCTTGACGGCAATGGCCTTGTCGAGCGCGAGATGACGCGCACGGTATACGACGCCCATGGCGCCGCTCCCGATGAGAGCCTCGATCGCGAATTTGGAGGCGATCACACGGCCGATGAGCGCGTCCTCCATCACAGGCCAATCGTCGCCCGGTGGGGTCCGGCTGACAAGACATTGATGGGCCTCGACCGGCCATAGAACGCTTCGGTCCTCGTCGTCGGCTCGCGGGAGCGGACCGGCATGTGCCTCGCGGGCGAGGTGTTGTGCGGCACGCGCCAGCGCGCCCGACGAAATAGATGAGCCACGTTGGCCGTGGCGCGACACCTGGACCGTCGATGGCCACGGGCAGACACACGGGTGGGGGTCGGAGCGGCGTCGCCGGCGACGGCCGCAATGGCCTCGGGAGTCAGGCTGGCGACGACGTCGCTTCAGGGCCGGTGCCAGCGGGCGCGAGATGAAATCGGCGAGGTTCCGTCACCGGTTGACTTTTCCAATCCCTGCCGCCGAGTGCGACGAGCGAGCCAGAAAACGTTGCGCGAAGGAGGCCCGCCGACGCGGGTCCGTCGACCACGACCGATAGCGGCGGGCTCGTTCCGGCGGGCGACAGCGGCACGTGCCCCGCGCCGGTCGGCGTCACGGCGCAGCAGACGACGGCGCTGCAGATCGTCAACCAGACGCGCGCCGCGATGGGCTCGCCCTGCGCGACGATGGTGGCCTCGCTCAACACGTCGGCGACCAAGCACTGCGCCTACTACGCGGCGAACGCGTCGAACCAGACCTGCATTGCCAATCCTCATGCCGAGGTGTCGAGCTGCACCGATTTCGTGGCCGCGAACTTCGGAGACCGCGAGACCGACGCCGGATACTCCTGCAAGCCGAGCGCCACGCAGAGCTGCGAAGCGTCTGAAGTCATGGCCTTCGACGACGATCCGACCGCGGCTCTCGGCCAGTGGATCGGCTCCATCTACCACCGGAGCCCCCTGCTCGATCCGCGGATCCGCGATTTCGGCTACGGGAACGCGACGAGCTGCGACACCATCGATCTCGGCGAGGGCGCGGGCTCCACGACGCCCGCCGACGTCATCGTGTCGTATCCCTACGACGGCATGACCGGCGTCGCGCGATCGTTCAACGGCGCGCAAGAGGAGCCGACGCCGCCCGTTCCCCCTGGCGGCTGGCCGAGCGCGCTCCCGGTGCACGTCTACATGCTGGCCACGAGCATCACGCTGACCACCGACGAATTCGGCGTCGAAGGGGGCGCTCAGCTCGCGCACCAGGTCATGACGCCGCAATCGGCGGGCGGGTACCTGGCGAACGCGCTCGTTCTCTACGGCAATGCCCCGCTGACCGCGAAGACGGCCTATCGCGTGCACGTGGCCGGGACCCGCCAGAACAAGAGCTTCACGGGGACGACGTCCGCGAACTTCGATGTGAGCTTCGCCTTCACGACGCAGTGACGGTCATCTGGTCCTGATGGTGTCCGCCTGCGAGAAGCACTGGAAGGCGCCGGCGCCGTCGGTCCGGCAGCAGAGGCGAACCAGTTCATGGGCGTCAAGAGCTATCGCCCGTCGACGTCTTTCGTGCGCGAGGGCTCCCGTTCGGGCTCGTCGCTTCGCGCCCCCGGTCCATCGGGCGCCGCCTGCACGGTTCCGAACCAGAACGACTCGGCCGACGGTCCGCATGCGGCCGGCAGACGGATCCGCTGGAGGCGTCAACCAGCCGGCGACGTTCCCATGGTCAGCGCCGAATTTCGCGAGCCTGGAGCTCGGCTGGGAGTCTTACCAGAGCGACTCGGCACGAACCCTGTACCTGGACGACATCGTCATCGCGAGGGAGCGCGTCGGCTGCCCGTCGATGACGCCCTGAGAGGGCCGCTCCCGAGAGGAGCGCAGCGCGAGTCAGTCTCCCGTGCGGTTCGGGGCACGCCAAGCTCGCTCGAACGGCAGCCGCCAGGCGTGGGGCGCGACGAGCTGATGGATCACGTTCGGTCCCCACGAGCCTGGGGCGTAGAGGCGTACCGGCGGCGGCGCCTCGAGCAACGGCGTCGCCTTCTCCCACAGTCGCTCGATGCCCTCGGCGGTCGTGAACAGAGTGTGATCGCCGCGCATCGCGTCGAGGATCAGCCGCTCGTAGGCCTCGAGCACGTCGCCCACGAACCCCGTATCGTGCATCGCGAACTGCAGGCTCAGCTTGTCGAGCCGCATGCCGGGGCCGGGGCGCTTGCCGTAGAACGACAGCGACATCTTCGACGCGTCGGCCAGGTCGAAGGTCAAGTGATCCGGGCCCTGGGCGCCGACGCCCGAGTTGGCGGGGAACATGCTCTTCGGCGGCTCGCGGAACGCGATGGAGATGATGCGCTGTCCTTCGGCGAGGCGCTTGCCCGTGCGCAAAAAGAACGGAATGCCGGCCCACCGCCAGTTATCGATGAAGCACTTGAGCGCGATGAAGGTCTCGGTATCCGATTCGGGATGGATCCCTTCTTCGCCGCGGTAGCCGATGTATTGCCCGCGAACGACGTCGGCCGGCTGCAGCGGCAACATGCTGCGAAAGACCTTGTTCTTCTCTTCGCTGATGGGATTGGGCTCGAGCGACGTCGGCGGCTCCATTGCCATGAACGCGAGGATCTGGAACAGGTGGGTGACCACCATGTCGCGAAAAGCCCCGACGTTCTCGTAGAAGTTGGCGCGCTTGCCGAGGCCGAGCGTCTCCGGCACGTCGATCTGCACGTGCTGGATGAAGTTGCGGTTCCAGATCGGCTCGAAGAGCCCGTTGGCGAAGCGGAACGCGAGGATGTTCTGGGCGGGCTCTTTGCCGAGGAAGTGGTCGATCCGAAAGATCTGCTGCTCGTCGAACACCTCGTGGAGGCTGGCGTTCAAAGACACCGCGCTCGCGAGATCGGTGCCGAACGGCTTCTCCATGATGACGCGGGACCGCTCGACGAGGTTCGCCTCGCCGAGCATTCGCACCGCAGACAGCGCCGCGCTCGGCGGTACGCTCAGGTAGTGCAGCCGGCGGCTCTCGCCGGTGAACGTCTGCTCGGCCTTCTCGACCGCGGCCTTGAGGGCGGCGACGCCAGCCGTGAGGGGTACGTAATCGAGGGTCGAGGCGAACGCCGTCCAGTCGGCGTCGCTCACCTTGCGCGCCGAGAACTCGGCGAGCGCTTCGCGAGCGACCTTTCGAAAGCCGTCGGCGTCGAGCTCGTCGAGCGAGACGCCGATGATCCGGCACCCCGGGATGAACCCGGCGCTCGCCAGATGGAACAGGCCCGGCAAGAGCTTGCGTCGCGCGAGGTCGCCGGTGGCGCCGACGAGCACGACGAGGTGGGGATAGCGCGGACCGACCCGTGAATTGGCCTTTGCGGTCGCGGTCATGGGCTCGTCGTGGACGCGGTCGGGGTCTGTTTCGGAGCGTTCGCCGCCATGTTCGTAGCTCGTAACACGAACGCCGTACCGAAACTGTTACGTGGTCGTTTCGTCTCGCCGGCCGCAGGGCTCCGTGAAGCGCGCTCAAGTGCGCGTTCAGCCGTCGATGGCCTTGGCCGAGCCGGTGCGTTCGCGAAGGCAAACGGGGGAACGGAGCGGCCGGCGCGTGAAGTATACTGGGGGGGATGCGCCTCGTGCTTTCGCCGTCTCTCGCGCTCGCCGCGGTCGTCGCGTTTGCTTCGGTCGCCGCGTGCAGCAGCTCGGAGTCGGCCGCGCCCGTCGATTCGGGGTCACCGGGTGACGACGGCAGCACCGCGGGCTGCACGTCCCTTGGCGGCAGATGCGAGTCGTATTCGGCGGGGTGCCCGCTCTTGCAGCAAAACGGCGCGCTTTGCGGCAATGTCATTCTCGTGTGCTGCCTGCCCGCCGGCGGCGCCGTCATCGTCAGCCCCGAAGGCGGCGACGACACCGACGCCGACGCGATGAACCCTCCGCCCGAGGAGGCCGGCCCACCGGGTCCGCCGATCGACGCGGCGGCCCCTCCGAAGGACGCCGAGGCTCCGAAAGAGGCCGCGGTGCCCCCGAAGGACGCGTCGCTTCCGCTGGACGCCCCGCTCGACTGACGAGCGTCGTTGAGTCCATTTGCGCGCAGGCACCTCTAGATGACGAAAGCGCGCCGGGTGGCGCGATCCGAGCGCACTTCGAAGACGATCCCGCAGTGGACGCAGCGAAAGTTCACGCGGGCGGGGACCGAGGTGCCCCCCCAGAGAGCGTAGAGAGCCCCGGCGAACGTGTACTCGCGCTCCGGAGTGGCCGCGCGGCACGTTCGGTCCGTTCCGCACCGGCAGGTCGGCAGGTTCGTGGCAGTCCGGTAGGCAGGGAGCATTGGGCGGCCTCCTTCTCGGCATCCGCTCCGGAGCATTCGACTCGAGATACGTCCGGGCAAGTCCGGAGCCGAATTGTTCTCTCGCACGCGAGTGACCGACCGCGCTCCGCGGTCGGCTCCGCCTCGGTATCGACCCCGAAGGGTGGCCCTACTTCGGTCCGCGAGTCCCCGCGCTGCGCTTCGCGTCGGCCACGAAGGCGAGGCCCTGCGCGTTCAGGTCGACGTCGAACGCCAGGAACTTCTTCTCGGCCTCTCCGAAAGACGGCGCCTCTTCGGTGATCGCCGCTTCCCACGCGCGGGCGAGCCGCGCCGTCATCGCGGGCACTGTCTCGGAGCCGCGCGCGGCTTCGTCGACCCAGCGGCCCGCACGGTCGATGAAGCGAACGACCTGCGTCGCGATCGCGGCGGCGTCTTCGTAGGCGTCGAAGTGGGTGAGCGCGACCGCGGCTCGCCCGAGCGCGAGCACCTTGTCGATGCTCTGCCGGGCGAGCGCCGCGTCGAAGTTCGTGGGACTCGTCGACGGCATCGCGAAACGGCCCTCGCCCTGCAGCGCGGGGTAGACGAGGCCGAAGGTGTCGC